>DATNIO010000162.1:0-45841 GCA_035604385.1 Verrucomicrobiia bacterium
CGCCCGCCAAACCCATCACTCCCGCTTCGGCGAAAAATAATTGCCGCACGTCGCGATCCGCGGCGCCCAACGCTTTCAGGACTCCAATTTCGCGGCGGCGCTCGAGGATGGCCATGACCAGCGTATTGATAATTCCCAGCGAAGCGACCGCCAGCGCCAGGCTTCCGAAAATTCCCAGGAACATATCGAAGATCGCGAAAAATGTGCGCAGGTTGCGCGTGACGTCGATCAACGAAAATGCTGCGAACCCCATGTGCGTGACGCTGGACTCGATCTGCGCCACTGCCGTGGGACTGCTGGCGCGAATGTTCAAAGCGGCGTAACGCGTGCCCTGCGCCGCATTGGACCGTGACACGTCACGCAAGTCTCCCTGCTGCACGACCTGAAGCTTTTCGGCAACGGCGAGCGGCAGATACATTCCCGCATTGTTGAAGCCGACCTGGCCGCCGCCCGAGTCTGAAGTCGGAGTGACTCCCACGACGAGAAATTTCTTCTCGCTCGGCACAATGGAAAAACCCATGGCCTCTTCATCGGGGCCGACCGCTTGATTGGGCGCGTCCGTTGGAGCCTGCTGAGAGGGTGGAGGAAGTGCCTGCCTCTGCGCAAATCGCAAAGTAATTTCCTGGCCGAGAAGCGACGCCGGCGCCTGCCCGACCTCGACCAGGCGCTTAGCCAGATCGCCTTGGATGATCGCTTCCTCGGCGTCCGGGCCTGAGAAAAAATGCCCGTTCAAACCGTCAAGCGTTCCGCTCGATTGCGAGGAAGCCGCCATGCCCGACACCATCACGAGCTGGCTGATCGGTTCGCGCCGCGCCTCGGCCGTAAATCGCACTTCCGGATTCACTTCGACAACATTGGGCAGGGCGGCAAACTCCCTCCGCGCCGCGTCATCGAGAGGCCTCGGGGGCGCCAACTCCGCGGCGTCTCGCGGATTGCGCCGCCCTCCTCCGGGCTGGCCGAACGGAGCGCTCTGCCGGGACCGCACCGAAATCGTGTCGAACAATCCGGCGCGCGCAACCGAGCGGTCCACGAGCTGCTGCAAACCCACACCCAGCGAAAGCAATGCCACGAGCGAAGCCACGCCGACGGAAATGCCTAGCGTTGTGAGCGAATTGCGAAGCACGGCTTCGCGCAAATTCCGAGCAGCAAGCTCGGTCAGGTCCCCAAGTTTCATCGCAAACGCTCCTCGCGGGAAATGGCGCCATCGGATAGCGTGACGATCCGGTCCGCGTATCGTTCCGCCAGCACGCGCTCGTGCGTCACCATGATGATGGTCCTTCCCGGGCCCGACGGCGGGCGGTGAATCTGTGCGATCAAGCTCATGATTTCCTCGCCCGTTTTGGTGTCCAGGTTTCCCGTGGGTTCATCGGCAAGCAGGATCCTCGGTTGGTTGACGAGCGCGCGGGCGATCGCCGCGCGTTGCTGCTCGCCACCGGAAAGCTCGGTCGGGCGGTGCCTGGTTCGCGCGGCCAGGCCAACGCGCTCCAGCGCCTCTCGCACGCGCGCAGGGCGATCAGCGCGCGGCACTTCCGCCAGGCGCAGGGGCAGCTCCACATTTTCCTCCAAAGTCATTCGGGGAAGCAGTTGGAAGGATTGAAACACGATGCCGATCGTCCGGTTTCTGTGCGCCGCCAAATCCTCGCTGGACATGGTAGCCAGGTCGCGCCCCAGCGCGAGGATAGCTCCGGAGGATGGCCGGTCGAGTCCCGCCATTAGATTGAGCAGCGTGGACTTGCCCGATCCGCTGGCTCCGAGCAGCGCTAGAAATTCTCCCGTGCCGACTTCGAGCGAAATCTCATCCACGGCTCGGATCAGCGCCTCTCCCATCCTGTAATGGCGGGAGACCCGTTCCGCGCGGATCGCAAATCCATTCGAACTAGTGGCTGCCGCAGTCACATTCATACTACGCAGAGTAACACGCAAAGGTTTCACAGTGGACTTTCGCGACTGCAAGGGTCATTGGCAGTGTGCCGTTCACTCGACGAGGGTCCTTGAATGCTGAAGACAAGCCCTGGACCCGAAAAGTCTGCGTGAGAACTCAAGATTGGCATTTCTTTGTAGCGCCCATCCGCCGCGGCGGACGGGCGCTACATGGTTATGCCGGAGTCCCCAGGTAAAAATTGAACGCGATTTCGCTTTATTATGATCTGGAGGAAGTATAGCATCAGCCAATACGCGGACTGCCCACGCCTGAAATTGCATGCAAGAGGGGGCATTCGGGTGATTTTAATGTTTAATCTACACGCGCATTGATGGTAGAAATAGTTGGCACGAAAGGTGACACATATGCAACAAGCTGTGAACGTCCCCGATTGGTCGAGCGCGATCTTTAGCCTTCGACAGCGCCTGGGCCTGAGCCAGTCCGATTTCGGATCCCGCCTGCATTATTCCGCCATGGCTGTGTCGCGCTGGGAAACCGGGAAGCAGGAACCCACCTCCAGATGTTTTATCCAGCTTGGAAATATGGCCGGCCAGCCCGAGTGCTGGTTGTTCTGGGCCAGAGCCGGCCTGAAGAGTTCCGACCTCCGCCAGATGTTTCCCGGCACGCGCGCCATCGCTCGCATGTCCTCGTCTGTGGATTTTGAAATCGTGCGAGCCGGAAGCGGCGCGAAGAGGAAGAGACCCATAGGCGCTCCGAAAATGCAAATGGTCGCGGTTCCCCTCCTCGACATGCAAGTGGGCACGATCGGACAGACCGGCTGCCAATTCGCCGATTTTGACAATGCCATGGCGGAAGAGATGATCGCGGCGCCCGCGTTCTGGTGTCCCGACCCGGTGCAGACCAACTGCCTTCGCGTGAAGGGGACTTCCATGAGTCCGCTCATTAACGACGGGGACATTGTGGCAGTGGATGGTTCGCAGACGAACCCGGAAGACTTGAACAGAAAAATTGTGGTGGCCTGGCACCGCCAGAACGGACTATCCTTGGCGCGGTTCATCGCGGCCGACGGAGTGCACTTGTTGGAATCGGAAAATCGCGATTACAGCCCCGTCACCGTGGAAAAAGACAGGAAGTGGCAGATTGTTGGAAAGGTTCTGTGGTGGATTCGGAAGGGGCCGTGAGGTCTTAAGTAGCACAGACTTCAGTCTGTGGGGTTCCATTAGTGCTTGGATGGCGCATTAATCTTGGCTGGCGCGGGTGGCCTGGGTTTACTCACGAAACCCTACAGACTGAAGTCTGTGCTACTCGGGCCACCCGCAAAAAATACGTATTAGCACGACCGTAACCCCGCATTTTGTGCCGCCTTAAGTATTACTTCGATTACGAGAAGTTTTAGTAGATTTGGAGTACTATACGCTTCGTTAAAGGCGCGGGGCGTCTGGTCCAAGGCTCTCTGGTAGTTCTTCCGACGGGCATAGCTTGATTCGACTTTTCGAGGCGCCACGATTTTGCGTGTCGAGAATCTCCGTGAATAGTGCAAGAGGCGCTACCCAAAAAGTAGCCAAGCCCAATCAGAAAAGTTCACGCCCGGCTCCTCCACCGGAGCCGTCCAAAGCGGATTCATTTCCCATCGTCGGAATCGGCGCTTCGGCCGGAGGACTCGAGGCATTCAAGGAATTGCTGACCAGCCTTCCTGAAAGAACAGGAATGGCCTATGTGCTCGTTCCTCACCTCGATCCCGACCATCAAAGTGTTTTGACGGAAATTCTTTCCCGCTTCACGAAAATTCACATCGCGGAAGTTATAGACGGCATGCCCCTGGAGCGCGATCGCATTTACGTGATTCCGCCGAACAAGACGATGGGAATTGCCGGCGGCAAATTTGTGCTTGTCGAGCGCCAGGCCTCGCATGGTCCACACCTTCCGATCGATTATTTCTTGACTGCGTTGGCGAACGATCGTGGCGATCGGGCCATTGGAATCATTCTGTCGGGCACCGCTTCGGATGGGACGCGGGGGTGCATTGCCGTCAAGGTTGCCGGCGGGATCACCTTTGCGCAGGATGAGAAGTCCGCAAAATACAATGACATGCCAGGGAATGCGATCCGCGGAGGAAGCATCGATTTTGTATTGCCGCCCAAGGACATCGCGAGGGGACTGGCTCGGATCAGCCGCCGCATTCTAGCTGGCGGAATCCCGGCCGAGTCTCTGGATCCTGAAGTAACCGGGCCGCCAGCAGATTTAGACGCTTTATTCGCTCTCCTGCAGAAAGCGATGGGAGTGGACTTCAGGCACTACAAGCAGACCACGCTGCAACGGCGCATCAAGCGGCGAATGGTCCTGCATCACATCTTGAAGCTGAAGGATTATCTCCGCTACATCGAAAGCAGCCCTACGGAACTCGATGCGTTGTACCGGGACCTGTTGATTCACGTCACCGAGTTCTTCCGCGAAGTGGGAGCGTTTGAAACTCTGTATCATAAGATCCTCCCCAGTATCCTGCAGGACCGCAAACCCGAGGACGGCCCGCTGCGGGTGTGGATTCCCGGCTGCTCCACGGGGCAGGAGGTCTACTCCCTGGCGATGATTTTTCTCGAATTTTTGTGGGGCTACGACAAGAAGCGCAAGTCTCCTACTATCCCTCAGATGTCCGTGCAAATTTTCGCGACGGATATCAGCGATTTCGCCCTCGATCGGGCGCGGAGCGGCGTCTACGCGGCGAATGAGATTTCGGGAATTTCCAAGGAGAGGCTCGCCCGTTTCTTCGTGCGCCATGACGGCGGATACCAGATCCATAAATCCGTCCGGGAAATGTGCGTTTTTGCAAAGCAGAATGTCGTCAAGGACCCGCCGTTCTCCAACCTGGACTTGATCAGTTGCCGGAATTTGCTGATCTATTTCGGTCCTATCTTGCAGAAACGCGTCATTCCCACGTTTTACTATGCCCTGAAACCTCGCGGCTATCTGATGCTGGGACCGTCGGAAAGTTTGGGATCGTTCGAGGACCTGTTCACGCTGATCGACAAGAAACATAAGATCTACCAGAAAAAGCGGTCCACCGCGCGCGTGGTCGCGCACTTCATGGGTCCGGAATACGCCGTCCCTCGGCTGGAACCGATCCACTCTCCAAAAACCCTGGATACTGGATTTGACGTGGATCGGGAAGTGGAGCGGATTCTGGCGCACCGCTTCGTTCCCGGCAGCATCGTCGTAAATCAAGATATGGAAATCGTGCAATTCCGCGGGAAGGTCGGACCCTATTTGGAGCCCGCGACCGGCCATCCGACATTCAGTCTCTCGAAAATGGCTCGCGAAGACCTCCAGGTGGATCTCCGCGACGCCCTGACCCGGGCAAAAAAAGAAAACCGGCCCGTGCGAAAAGAGGGCCTGCGCATCGCGGCCAACGGCGGCACGCGCGAAATCGATCTGGAAGTAATTCCCATACGGGGGCAATCCGCCGCCGAGCGCTTATATATCATCGCATTTCAGGATGCAGTTCGGCCCGTATCGGCCACCGCGGCCGGCAGTCGCCGGCTCGAAAAGCAGACGGAAAAGGGAAGAGCTTCGCACGAGCTGGCGCGCACGAACCAGGAAGTGGCACGGCTCCGTGATCAGCTCCATACGCTGATTGATGAGCACGAGACAACTCTAGAAGAATTCAAGTCGGCCAACGCAGAAATTTTGTCCGCCAACGAGGAGTTGCAGAGCACCAATGAAGAACTCGAAACCACCAAGGAAGAGTTGCAGTCCAGCAACGAGGAACTCTCCACCCTCAACGAGGAATTGCAAAACAGCAACGCCGAATTGACGCTCTCCAACAACGACCAGCTCAATCTCATGACCAATGTGAATCTCCCCGTGGTCATGGTCGGGAACGATCTGCGCATCCGGCGCTTCACGCCGCCGGCCGAAAAATTGTTGAACCTGCTTCCCGGGGATGTGGGCAGGCGGCTGGGCGAAATCCGGTCGAACATCGAACCCGACGAACTGGAGCAGGTTGCCAGGACCACCATCGAAAACGCCGTGTTCCAGGAAAGGGAAGTGCGCGTAAAGGACGGACCGTGGTATTTGCTCCGTGTGCGGCCCTACAAAACCTGGGAAGACAAGATCGAGGGCGCCGTCATCAGCTTTCTGGACATTGACAGCCTCAAGCGAACGTTGGATCAGACGCGCACTTTCGCCGAGGCGCTCATCGAAAATGCCCGGGAATCGATCCTGGTTCTGGACGAAGGTTTGCGCGTCACGCTGGCGAATCCCGTGTTTTACCGAACCTTTCAAGTTTCGCCCGAGGAGACGCGGGGACGCCTTATTTACGAACTCGGCAATCACCAGTGGGATATCCCCAAGCTTCGCGAACTGTTTCACGAGATCACGGCGCGCAACACGCGCATCGACGGTTTTGAAGTGCGCCGCAAATTCCAGCACCTCGGGCTCCGCCACATGATCCTCAACGCCCGGCGCATCGAACCGCAGGGCGGGACGCAGATGATCTTGCTGTCGATCGAAGACGTCACAAGAAAAAAATAAAACAAGTGGACACGGATTGGAACAATCTTTTGCGAGTCGAGGAGATTCCCGCAGAACTGCAGCCCGCAGTCTCCATCGCCAGATTCATTTCCTTGGAAGCACGCAACAATAGAAATATTCAAATGTACGAGAGGGCTCGCCCCAATGAGAGAATCTGAAATCTCAAATTTCAAATCTGGAATTTCAGATCCCTAATTGCGGAATCCAAATTGACCGGCCTTTTCGTTAGAATGGACGCGTCATCGCCGATTTTTCCCTGGCCCAAGCCAAACCAAATAGGAGAAACGTGGTACAACGTTCCGAGGCAATTGACCCCAGTGGGCCCGGGACCGCAGGAACCCAGACGCTTGCGGGTGAGCCACAAAAGTGAAGGGAGACTCCATGCACACTACGGCGCTGCAAAACCACCAGTTGTTCATTGACGGCGAATGGCAAGGCGCGCAGGACGGCCGTTCTTTTGAGAAAACGAATCCGTTCACCGGCGAAATCATTGCGAAGTTTTCCTCGGCTGGGCGCGCGGATGCGCGTCGCGCGATTGACGCCGCTGCGGCCGCGTTTCCCGCATGGAGCGCCACGCCGCCCGCAGTGCGCCGCAGCTTGTTCCTCAAGGCTGCGGACATTCTTGACCGCCGCCAGCCCGAGATCGCCCGGACGCTGGCCGAAGAAATGGGAGGAACCTTCGGATGGGGAATGTTCAATTGTATTTTCACAGCTGGATTGTTGCGCGAGGCGGCGGCGCAAGCATACGGGCTCATCGGTGAAATTATTCCTTCCGATCTCCCCGATACGGTAGCGATGGCCACTCGCCAGCCGGTCGGCGTCGTCGTGGGAATCGCGCCGTGGAACGCGCCCATGATTCTTGGCATGCGGGCTGTGGCCATGCCGCTTGCTTACGGAAACACGGTCGTGTTCAAAGCTTCGGAGGAAACTCCCGCCACGCATTTGGCGATCGCACAGATATTCCATGAAGCCGGCATTCCAAAAGGTGTGATCAATGTAATTACGAATTCCCCCGCCGATGCCGCGGAGGTCGTCGATGAGCTAATCGCGCACCCGAAGACGCGCAGGATCAATTTTACGGGCTCGACAAGGGTCGGCCGCATCATCGCCGAAAAAGCGGGGCGCCATCTTAAGCGAGCCCTTCTGGAACTAGGCGGCAAGGCGCCCATGATCGTGCTCGACGACGCCGATCTTGAGTCCGCCGTAGCGGCCGCGAATTTCGGCGCCTTCATGAATCAGGGACAAATCTGCATGTCCACGGAAAAGATCGTCGTGGAGAATCCGATCGCCGAGGCGTTTGGCCGCCAGCTCGCTGCGAAAGCGAGCGCCTTGAAGATGGGAGACCCGCTCCAGCCCGATACGCAGATCGGTCCGCTCATCAACAAGGCCGCCATCGAGCGTGTGCAAGCACTCGTCGACGATGCCCTCGCCAAGGGCGCCAAAATTCTTTGTGGCGGAAAATCGCAAGGACCTTGCTACATGCCGACGGTATTGTACGGCGTGACGCCGGAGATGCGCGTCTACCACGAAGAGTCGTTTGGTCCCCTCGCGTCCATCGTGATCGTCGCGAACGCCGTCGAAGCGCTCCGCGCAGCCAACGACACCGAATACGGCCTCTCCAGCGCCATCTTCAGCCGCGATACCAACAAGGCGATGAAGCTCGCCGAGCGGATCGAATCCGGCATCTGCCACATCAACGGCGCCACAGTTCACGATGAGCCGCAGATGCCCTTTGGCGGAGTGAAGGACAGCGGGTGGGGCCGATTTGGCGGGAAAGCAGCTCTCGAGGAGTTCACCGAGTTGCGTTGGATCACGATCCGGAGAACCCCAACGCCATATCCGATCTGAGATTTGCAAGCCGTTCGCCCACGTGTACTCCAGAATACAAACAGGAATGCTCAGGATCCGGCGCCATTTTGAGCGGCAGCGATGAAATTCATTGCCGCAATTTATTGAACTTGAGTGGTTGGTCGGGGCGCGCGGATTTGAACCGCGGGCCTCCTGCGCCCAAGGCAGGCGCGCTACCAGGCTGCGCTACGCCCCGACATGCGGCACCCTATTCTAGCGCAACTTGTGCATTTGACTTCACGGGTTACTGAGATCGCATACGAATGCCTTGCCGGAATAGGTCCATTCAGAAATTGTGGCCCAAAGGTTTAGGAAGACTACCCCTCATCCCTCATAAATTATTGAAAATTTGACGTGCCGCAAACAGGGGGCACGAAACAGTTCTTCTAAGGTGAAACACGTATTGCCTTTGATGCCGAACTGGTTTACGTAGGGTTGCTCGCCCCGGGGCTCATCATGAATAACGATCAGGTCAGTCCGTTCATAATCGGCGTAGCTCCGGAAGTGTTGGGCGACATGCAGCAGCGGCCAAAAAAAGCACGCGAAGGTCCTGTCAGATTGAGGGCACAAATTTGGATGCAGGCGCCCATCTTGATCATCTAAAGCATTGTGAAGCTGGACGCTGCCGCTCCCGGCGAAAATTGCGGTGTTGACACCGCCCCGGACGGCTCCGGCGAAATTCGGGAGCCCCGGCTCTATCAGCTCATCCGGCAAAAAGGCCCAATCGTAGACCGAACTTTCGAGATCGAATTCCTCGATCCGGGCGTTCAGGCAGTTGACTTCACGTTTGGTTAGAGACTTCGATGAACGAAATTATCGGCCACTCTGCTCGATCAAAAAGGAGACAAAAACATGACACAACTCAGGAGGCAGCCATGAGCACTAAACCGGTCCGTATTAACGATGCAATCAGCAAAGCGGGTATCGCGAAAGGCGACATGAAACTCGAGGTCCTCATCATCCCCGTCTCGGATGTTGACCGCGCCCAGGAGTTCTACAGGAGGGTCGGGTGGAGGCAGGATGCCACGCCGCCCGGCGTGTCCCAATTCACGCCGCCGGGCTCGTGGTGCTCGGTCATCTTCGGCAAGAACCTCACGTCGGCCGCGCCCGGTTCAGGCGAGGGGTACCTGATTGTTTCCGACCTTGAGGCCGCCCGGGACAAGCTCATCGCCGCCGGGATCAAGGTGGGCGAGGTCTTCCACCTCGGCCCGAACGGCCCAGTCAGCGGTCCGGATCCCGAGCATCGCAGCTACTTCTCGCTGGCTGCGTTCAAGGATCCCGACGGCAATAGCTGGGTGCTCCAGGAGATCACAACGCGGCTTCCCGGTCGCGTCGTTGGAGGGGCGACTGCGTTCGACTCCGCAAGTGAGCTGGCGAGCGCCCTTCGGCGCGCGGCGGCCGCCCATGGCGATCATGAGAAGCGCATCGGCCAGACAGATCCAAACTGGCCCGACTGGTACGCCGAGTATATGGCGGCGGAACAGGCTGGGTCGGAGTTGCCGACGTAAGCGGCTACGACGACGAGCGCGAGACGCAGGCCACATCGGGCGAGCGCGCCCGCACAGCGCTCGCCCGGCGAGCCGCCGGCGATGACGCGGCGAGGCGGTCCACGGTGCGCGTCAGGCGGCGGCAAAAGCCGAAGTCGACGTGCACCGGTGTCGGGTAAATGAGAATGTATGCTTAAAACGAACGCAATCTTAGAATGCCGATCGGAGGACTCATGAGCACCGCAACCGCCCCCTCTCCCATCCAGCGCGAACCGCAACTCCTCGGCCAAACCGTCGTCGTGGTCGGCGGTAGCGCCGGCATCGGGCTCGAAACGGGCCGACGAGCACGCGCTGAGGGGGCCAAGCTAATTCTCACCGGCCGGAACCCGGAACGCCTCGAGCACGCCGCACACGAGATCGGCGCGCTGAGCAGTGCGGCGTTCGATGCTACCGACCTCGAGCACCTCGATCGGTTCTTTGACGATTTGCCGACGCCGATCGACCACGTCATGGTCAGCGGCGGCGGCCCGTACTACTCGCGGCTGGCCGACATCGACTTCACACGGGCGCGCCGCAACGTCGACGAGCACTTTTGGCTGCCGCTCCATATCGCTCGCCGGGCCGTCGGCAAGGTGCGCCCGGGCGGAACGCTCCTGTTCATCGGCGGAACGGGCGGGCGCCGGCCGGCCGCGGGCGCACTCATCGCTGCGTTCACCGCCGCGTTACCGGCGCTCACCAAGGCGCTCGCACTCGAGCTCGCACCCGTCCGCGTCAACCTTATCGCGCCCGGCTTCGTCGACACGCCGCTGTCGGCATCGCTGCTCGGCGATCAGTTGGACGCGCGTCGCGAGCAACTCCGCACGACGCTGCCGATCGGGCGCGTGGTCGGCCCGGACGACATCGCCGCGCTCGCCGTCCACCTCATGACGAACACAGCGGTCACCGGAGCAACGTACGACATCGACGGCGGCCAGCAGCTTGTGGAGGGGTGAGCCCGTGACGGACGCAGCTCGCCGGGGGCGTGTACTCGTAGGGGGCGTGCATTCCGCCGAAGATGCTGCTTCGCTCCGTGAATAAGTATGTTCAAGCAACAAGGTCAAAAATTCAAAGGAGGAAACATGGCAACTACAAAATTCGCAATAGCACCAATGAAGGCGGCGCAGGTTCCCAAGGCGGGAGCCGATTTCGAGATCGTAGAGCGCGAGATTCCAAAGCCGGGTGCGGGTCACGTGCTCATCAAGGTGCAGGCCTGTGGCGTTTGCCACAGCGACGTGCTTACGAAGGACGGCGCCTTGCCCGGAATTGAGTATCCCCGCGTCCCAGGACATGAGGTCGTCGGCATCATCGATGAACTGGGTGCCGGTGTTTCCGCGTGGAAGAAGGGGCAGCGCGTCGGTGTCGGTTGGCACGGCGGCCATGACGGCACGTGTCTACAGTGCCGGCGCGGCGATTTTCGCAATTGCCGCAATCGGAAAATCGCAGGCATCAGTTATGACGGCGGGTACCAGCAATACATGGTGGCGCCCGTGGAGGCCCTGGCGTCGATACCGGAAAGTCTGAGCGACGTTGAGGCAGCTCCGCTGCTCTGCGCCGGAATTACGACCTACGACGCGCTGCGGCGCAGCGGGGCGATGCCGGGCGATCTGGTCGCGGTGGAGGGCATCGGGGGGCTGGGCCACCTCGGAGTTCAGTTCGCGAACAAGTTTGGCTATAAGGTCGCGGCCATCGGGCACGGCCCCGAACATGGGGCGCTTGCAAAACAGCTGGGAGCCAGCGTCTACATCGATAGCAACGCGACGAACGCGGCGAGGGCGTTGCAAGAACTGGGCGGCGCGCAGGTCATCCTGGCGACGGCTCCGAGCTCGAAGGCCATGTCCGAGCTAATCGACGGACTGGGGCCGAACGGCACGCTCATGGTCGTCGGCGCGGCGTTTGATCCTATCGAAGCCACGCCGTCGCAGCTCATCTTCGGAAACCGAGCCATTCAGGGCTACGCCTCGGGAACACCGGCCGATTCTGAGGACACGCTGCAGTTCGCCGTACTCACAGGCGTCCGACCGATGATTGAAACGTATCCGCTTGAAAGAGCGGCCGAGGCTTACGCTCGCATGATGAGCGGCAAGGCGCAGTTCCGCGTCGTTCTGACGATGTGAAGTTGGCCAAGGCCAAGGAAAGGAACATCCCATGCGATCTGACATTGTTCCGGGAGCTAAATTCCCTGACTATGAACTCTCCGACCACACCGCGAAACGCCATAAGCTCTCCGAATTGCAGGGACTGCATCCCATGGTTCTGGTCCTCAGCCGTGGAGGCTACTGCCCCAAGGACCGCCGCCAGGCGGAAGGGCTTGCGGAACTCCATCGTGAGCTGGAGGTTGCCTATTGCCGCCTCGTCACCATCAGCACGGACAACATCACCGAGACGAATGAATATCGCAGCGGAGTCGGAGCCCACTGGCCTTTCCTCTCCGACGTGGGGCGTATCGTCCAAAAAGACCTCGACATCGCCGAATACACGGATCCTGTTCACAATCCCATGATTCCCCACGTGATTGTCCTCGAGCCCGGTCTTGTCATCCATAAGATCTACAACGGCTACTGGTTCCTAGGGCGGCCCACTGTGGAAGATCTCCGCCAGGACCTGCGTGCCGTTACCAAAAAATGCCGTCCGGACTGGGACATCACAACGCCCGAACTTAAAGCGGCGTGGCAGCAAGGCCGCAAGGAACTCTTCTATCCGTACGGCAAAACCTACGTTCAAACTCTCGGTGAACAGGATTAGCAGCGGTATCGCCATCGGCTCCACGGTCCGCTTCGTGGAAGAGATGAATCCCGCGTCGGCCTCACTTTGTGACCACCGGTGCCCGGTGAAAACGAAGGCCATTCCGCTCCTTTTTCACTATCGAAGCGCTGTTTCATTCGACAACACCCGCATTTGCGGCCTGAGTACGCGAGGTCCGGCAATGTTAGATTAAGTACGGGTGGGTCCATTCATCTCGGATGTGTCGGGATTCTCCTGCCCAGGCCGGACGTAAAGCCGGGGGCCTCGCGTGATCAATATTCGTCTGCGAACGAAATTTCTGTTGTCGCTCCTGGCGATTTCTGCCGGTTTAACCGCCGCTACGCTCCTCATCGTCAGCTACAGCGTGCGGAAGCGAGTCCGGGAAGACATTCGCGAGGACGTCCGTAACTCCGTAACCAACTATCAAAGTTTCCAGGCGCAGCAGGAAGAAGCCCTGACCCGCTCCGCGGCCCTGCTTGCCAATCTGCCCAACGTTCGCGCCCTGATGACCACCGAGGACGCGGCGACCATCGAGGACGCCTCCGCCGATGTGTGGAAATTGAGCGGCAGCGACTTGCTGGTATTGGCCAACCGCGCGGGTAACATCGTCGCGCTGCGTGCGAGCGCCTCCAGTCTCGATTCCCGCACCGCGCAGGGACTCTTGCGCGAGTCGCTCGATCGCAGTGAATCGAAGGGCTGGTGGTTCGGCGGCGGCCATTTGTACGAAGTAAGGATCCAGCCGATTTATTTTGGCCCGAATTCACAGAACAATACGGTAGGCCTGCTCGCCGTGGGCCACGAAGTCAATTCACGCGCCGCGAAAGAATTTGCCAGCGTGGCCTCGAGCGAAGTAGCGTTCAATTTTGAAGACGCGCCCGTCGCCAGTACGCTGAGCCCCGCGCTGCAATCCGAACTCGCGCGGCAGATCCACGATCACGCGCAAGGTCCCGCAAGCGACACGCAAGAAATTCAGCTCGGTTCAGAGCTCTACCTTGCCAAGACCGTGAATCTTTCGCCCGACGGCGGCCCTTTTGTTTCCCTGACCGTCCTGAAATCCTTCGACAAGGCCACATTGTTCCTCGGCGAATTGAACCATGTCCTGATGGGCTTGGGTTTATTCAGCATCTTGGCGGGCAGCGCGCTTGTCTTCTGGATTTCACATACATATACCAAGCCCCTGGCAGGCCTCGTAGCCGGCGTTCGCGCCCTGGGACAGGGAGATTTCAGCTATCCGCTCGATACGCGGGGCGGCGATGAAGTCGCGGAAGTCACCGACGCTTTTCTCCGGATGCGCGCCAGTCTGGAAAGCACGCAGCAGGAACAAAAGCAACTCGAGGAACGATTGCGGCAGGCCCACAAAATGGAAGCCGTGGGCAGGCTGGCGGGCGGCGTCGCGCACGACTTCAATAATTTGTTGACGATCATCCGCGGCAACAGCGATCTGCTCAAAGACCGCGAAGGCTCGGACTCTTTTCACCAGAAGTGCGTGGAACAGATCCAGAGGGCGTCGGGCCGCGCGGTTTCCATGACGCGCCAGTTGCTGGCCTTCAGCCGCATGCAGGTCTTGCAGCCGCGAGTGATCGACTTGAACGGCGTCGTTTCAGAGTTGGGCAAGATGATCCCGCGCCTGATCGGCGAGCACATCGAGTACTCGTTCTCGCCCGATCCGAAACTTGCTTCGGTAAAAGCCGATCCCGGGCAAATCGAGCAGGTGATCTTGAATCTGGCCGCCAATGCGCGCGATGCAATGCCGCGGGGCGGCAAGCTTTCGGTCCTGACGGCAAACGTTTCGGTGGACGAGCGAGAGGCGGTGAAACGACAGCCGATGACTCCCGGCCAGTACATCTTGCTCTCTGTTAGCGACACGGGACATGGAATAGACGAGGCAACCAAAACCCACATTTTTGAACCTTTCTTTACGACCAAGGAACTCGGTAAAGGGACAGGGCTGGGGTTGGCAACGGTCTACGGCATCGTAAAGCAGAGCGGAGGCTTTATTTGGGTGGACAGTTCACCCGGCGCGGGTACGACGTTTGAGATCTACCTTCCGCAAGCCGTGGGAAAAGCAGCCAACGCCGATCAGGAGGAAAAAACCTCTCCGATCCCGCGCGGGAGCGAGACGGTTCTCGTTGTCGAGGATGAATCGGGCGTGCGGGAGCTGGCCTGCCAATTCCTGCGCGTTAAAGGTTATAACGTGCTCGAAGCCGAAGGGGGCCACGCGGCATTAGACGTCGCACGCCGCTATCCGGGCGTGATTCACCTCCTCTTGAGCGACATGGTGATGCCCAAGATGAGCGGAGGTGAACTCGCGGCGCAACTGAAAGCAATCCGGCCGGAGATTCGCATCGCGTTCATGTCCGGCTATTCCGAATTTTCCAGGGGCGACTTGGGCAAGGGATTTCCGGAAGCCCCTGTTCTGCAAAAGCCCTTTTCTCCGGCTTCCCTGGTTGAAATTGTCCGCGAAGCGCTCGCGCGGCCCTTGGCCACGCCGGCTCGCGAGAATAGCGAACTCCACGTTACCTAGATGCCCCGCTTCTGCTTGGGCTTGCCGCCTTGAGGCATTATATTCGGGGCATTCAAGGAGGCAGACATGCAGGGCATGGACTACCCGAAATTAACTCTCAGAATTTGTGTGGCCGCCGTTTTTCTATCTCTGTCCTCGGTTGTAGTACAGGGGCAGGAAGTCCGCAGCGCGGCCTCGTCCAATCCATCAGCTTCGGAAACGCCGGCGGAAGTTCGCGCGCTCTCCGACCTGGTTCGCGGCCTCCAAGCTCAAGTGCAGACGCTCAACTCGCAGTTGGGCGACCTGCGGATGGAACAGGAGCGCGCGAGCACGGAGGCGCGCGAGCTTCGGCGGGAGTTAAATCTCGTGAAATCTCAAGGGGCGCCTTCCGCGAGCGGACCGCTGAATCCATACTCGGCACCCCCGGGAAAAGAAATTGTGGCGCAGCCCGCATCGGCGTCTTCTGTTGCACCGCCGCAATCGCAGAGTTCCGAGGATCGCATCGCCAAATTGGAAGAAGACCAGCAGGTCATGGAAGGCAAGATCAACGACCAGTACCAGACCAAGGTCGAAAGCGGATCGAAGTACCGGTTGCGGCTTTCCGGCATTGTCCTCCTGAATTTGTTTGAGAACCGCGGCACCGTGGACAACCTGGATTTCCCGGAACTTGCTTTATCGGAACAGTCGCAAGCGCCGAATGCCTCGGCGGGATCATTTGGTGGAACGCTTCGCCAATCGCAAATCAGGCTTCAAGCCTTCGGCCCGGATATCTTAGGCGCGCGCACGAGCGCCGATGTGAATCTCGATTTCGCCGGCGGATTTCCAGACACTCCAAACGGCGCCTGGATGGGTCTCGTTCGAATGCGAACCGCAGTCGTGCGGCTGGATTGGACCAACACTTCAATCGTCGCCGGCCAGGACCGCTTGTTTTTTGCCCCGCTTGCCCCCACGTCGCTCGCGGCCCTTGCAACCCCGGCGCTCTCCTATTCGGGAAATTTGTGGGCCTGGACGCCACAAGTCCGCGTCGAGCACCGCGTCGTATTGTCCGACGCTTCGAGTTTCTCCTTTCAGGGAGGAATTCTAGATAGCCTCACGGGCGATACTCCGCCCGATCAGTTTGAACGCTACCCCAGCTGGGGCGAGGAATCGGGGCTGCCGGCGTTTGCCGCGCGCGTCTCCTGGACCCACCGGATGTTTGGCCAGGATTTCACGGTCGGAGCCGGCGGATACTATGGGCGCCAGGACTGGGGATTCAGCCGGAATGTCGATGGATGGGCCGGGACTGCCGATCTGACGCTGCCTCTTGGGAAACGCTTCGAATTTACCGGCGCATTCTATCGAGGCCGTGCGGTGGGCGGAATTGGCGGCGGGATCGGACAAACCGTTCTGATCAACGGCCCGTTTGATACCCCGGCCACGACGTTCCGCGGCTTGGATTCGATGGGAGGGTGGGCGCAATTGAAATTCAAGGTGAAATCCAATTTTGAGATCAACGGCGCATTTGGCTCCGATAATCCGTTCGCCAACGATTTCCGGCGGTACAATGCGAATTTCCAATATCCCGGCTCGTATACCAGGAATCTGAGCCCACTCGTGAATTTCATATACCAAATCCGCTCGGACATACTATTCTCTACTGAATATCGTTACCTGAATTCGACGGTGCTCGACAGCGGCTCGAACAGCGCCAATCAGATCAATTTGAGCCTGGGGTATATTTTTTAGTGCAGCAGGTTCAACCAATTCGGCGGATCACGATCCTCGGTCTCGCTTGTTTCGGGGCATGCGCTTTGCTCGCCCAGACCGGACTGCCGCCCGTCACGGTCAAGGTGGAAATCGTAAATCCCCGGGCGGCGAAAAAGACGCCCGCGGCCAAGGAATCCGCCGATTTATCGAACATCGTGATTTGGCTGACGCCGCTCGCGTCGGGGGAAGGCGCCGTTCCCCCGCCGATGCCGGGCCGTCCTTCGCCGCAAATCGCGCAGATCAACAAGAGTTTTGATCCTCACGTATTGGTCATTCAGGTGGGAACGCCGGTCCAATTTCCCAACAAGGATCCGTTCTTGCACAACGTTTTCTCGCTGTTCGACGGCAAACGATTTGACCTGGGATTTTACGAGGCGGGGTCCAGCAAAATCGTTCATTTTGACCGTCCCGGCGTGAGCTTTCTCTTCTGCAATATTCACCCGGAAATGAGCGGCGCCGTCGTTTCCGTCGACACGCCTTATTTTGGCATGTCGGATCGAAATGGCCGTGTGACCCTCCCCAATGTTCCCGATGGCCGTTACCAGATGAATGTATGGTATGAGCGCAGCCTGCCGGAAGACTTGAAGGCCGCAAGCCGAACGGTGACAATTTCCGACGCAACCCGATCTCTTGAACTCGTTCGCGTCGTTGAGAATCCCAATTTCACCCTCGAGCACAAAAACAAATACGGGCAAGACTACATCCCGCCCGCAAATAGCAGCCCGGTTTACAACCACCCCTGATCGCCGCGCGGGTTGCCAAGTAGCACAGGCTTCAGCCTGTGGGGTTTGTCCTTGCAGGGACGAACCCGCAGAGTCTGAACTAGGTGCGAAAAAAGATTTCTATTTTGTCATTCCGAGCGAAGCGAGGAACCTCTCTTTCTTTTCGCGGGCTCAAATCGAAGAGAGATTCCTCGCTTCGCTCGGAATGACAAAAAGCGTGGGCCGCTTTTTCCGCAGCCAGTGAATCCTGCACCACGGGATTTTTCCATCCACCCCGAGAGCGTAATTGAAGGTCTGAAAATGAGGGCTACTTGCGCTTAGCCCGGCTGGGTTTCGAGGAGCTTCTCTTGTGCGCCGTTCGTCTGGATTTCAGCTTTTCGTCAATGCGGAACAGGCGCACGCGCGCGATCCGCGCGTTTTCCTTCACTCGCAATTGCAGGACTCCGACGGTCAGCAGCAATTCCACCGGGTCCACGTGCCCGCGCACGAAGAGAGGAGCGTGCCACGCTCCAGCCCGCAACAGCCTGTCTTCGGGCTCGATCAGAGCGATCTGGTCCGACGCGAGGCTGATCGTTTCATTGCATTCGACGAAATAGGTGTCTCTGTCCAACTCCCACCAAAGATAATTGTCCTCCGGGCGAAGCTGGCGCGGCGCGATTTCCACCCGCCCGGCGGGGACGTATTCGCCGCCGCCGAAATCCAGCTTTCCCGCCGGATCGATGGCGCAAATTTTCCGCACCGTGAGATGAACGGAAAATCCATGCACTTGATATTTCGGATGGATGATGCCCGCGATTTGCTCTGCTGCGTCCTTCCCCGACAAGATCTGCATGAAAGCGACTATAGCCAACCGGGCTCAGGCCGTCTACCACATGGGAGAAGCCATGCGGCGAAAAGGACAGCCCGGGAACGCCAATCTCCAGATTGGCATTTTGCCTGACACCATTCGGGAGAAGGGCGTTCCCGGGGGACATCACCGGTGCGAAAAGCGGCTTAGACGGTCTTGTCCTTTGCGTAGCAGAGGCGCTCCAGGTTGCATTCCGCGCATCTGGGCTTGCGCGCCTGGCAGACCTTGCGTCCGTGCCAAATCAGCTGGTGAGAAAACAAAACCCATTTTTCCTGTGGAATCACCTGCATCAATTCTTGCTCGATTTTTTTCGGATCGGTGTTGCGGGAAAGGTTGAGCCGGTTCGAGAGCCGGATCACATGCGTATCCACTACCACGCCGACCGCGATGCCGAACGCCGTGCCGAGGACGACGTTCGCCGTCTTGCGCGCCACCCCCGGCAGCGTCAGCAGCTCGTCCATCGTGCGCGGCACCTCGCCCCCGAATTCTTCCACGATTTTTTTGCCCGCACCGATGATGGACTTGGTCTTATTCCGGAAAAAGCCCGTGGGCCGGATGTCCTGCTCGAGTTCCGCCGGATTCGCGTAGGCAAAATCCTTCGGCGTACGATATTTCACGAAGAGCGTTTTGGTAACCTGGTTGACGCGCTCGTCGGTGCATTGCGCCGATAGAATCGTGGAAATCAGCAATTGAAACGGAGTGTGGTGCTCGAGCGCGCAGGTCACGTTCGGATACGCCTCATCCAGCTTTTGCAGAATCGCGCTCACGCGCTGCGGATTCGTTCCCGCGGCCTTCGGATTCGCGGCGCCCGCCCGGGAGGTTTTCGCCTTTCGCGCGGGCGAGGTGGTTTTCGATCCTTTCGCGGATCGAGCGGCAATCTTTCTGGCCTTGGCTTTTAGTTTTCTCATTTTGGTTTGGCGCATGAATATGGCATAAGCGCCGATTTTCATGCCGTGCGCGCATTCAAAAGGAAATCGAGCGCCTTGTGAAACGCCTTCCCGCGATGGCTGTGCAGATTTTTCTCTTCGCGTGAAATTTCCGCGTACGTTTTTCCGAGAGCGGGGAAGTAGAAAATCGGATCGTAGCCGAATCCATCATGTCCCCGCGGCTCTTCCAAAAGGATTCCTTCCGCGAATGCGGAAAACAATCCGCGCATTTTTCCCGATTCAGCCACGGCCACCACGCAAACAAATCGGGCCCGCCGCTCTTCCCCCTTTTTCCCCCGCATTTCGCCGAGCACTTTCTGAACGCGCTCCGCGTCCGAGGCGTCCGGCCCGGCATAGCGCGCGGAATGCACGCCTGGCGCGCCGCCGAGCGCCGGCACGACCAGCCCCGAATCATCTGCGATCACGACTCCCTCGGCAAACCGGCTGTAGTGCAGCGCTTTCCCCGCCGCGTTTTCCGCGATGGTCGGCCAAATTTCCTCAAAAACGTCGAGGGAATCGAAGATGGGAATGAAGGCAAGATCGACGGACGCGCCGGCCGGCTCGGCTAGCGCGCGAAATTCGCGCAGCTTTCCCGGATTCGAGGAAGCCACGTACAATCGGAGAACTTTACCTTGCGCGTGCACGGAAATCGGTTTGAACCAGCTTGGATTGAAACTCAGTCATGCGGCGGATTCCGGCCGCCGCAAGCGCCAGCAGGTCCTGCAACTCGGCGCCGCCAAACGGCTGCCCTTCGGCCGTGGCCTGAACTTCCACAAATTTTCCGCTTCCCGTCATCACCACGTTCATGTCGACCTCGGCGCGGGAATCTTCTTCATACGCGAGGTCCAGCAACGCCACGCCGTCCACCACGCCGACGCTCGTTGCCGCGACGGAATCGGTCAGCGGAACCGCCTTCAGTATGCCCGCCGCGACGAGCCGCTCCATCGCCAGCGTCAACGCGACATAGGCGCCCGTAATCGAAGCGGTGCGCGTGCCGCCGTCGGCCTGGATCACATCGCAATCGAGCCACACGGTTTTTTCGCCCAGCTTTTCCTGGTCGATGATCGCCCGCAGAGATCTCCCGATCAGCCGCTGAATTTCCAGCGTGCGCCCCGAAGGCCTTCCGCGCATCGACTCGCGCGCCGTGCGCTGCTCGGTCGCTCGCGGAAGCATGCCGTACTCGCCGGTTACCCAGCCCTTGCCCTGGCCTTTCAGGAAGGAAGGAACGCCATCATCCACGGTCGCCGTGCAGATCACGCGCGTGTTGCCGATCTCGATCAGCACGCTCCCTTCGGCGCTGGTAATAAAGTCCGGCGTCATCTTGACCGGGCGAATCTGATCGTGCGCGCGTCCGTCGCTTCGCAAGTTTCCTCCTCGTGACATGGCGACGAGTTTGCCCGCCGCCAACGCGACTGTCAACCACAGACAAGAGTTTGCGGCATGCAAGTTTCCCGAGCGCTGCCGATGACAATGCTTCAAAAAATTGATATTGTTCACTTCAGTTCGGAAGTCATCCACAGGATATCGGTTCTAGCCAGGAAGGGGTACGACAACCATGACCAAACACGATGCATCTCGCCGCGCATTTCTCGTGCGCGCGGCGGTTGGCGCGGGAGCCGCTGCGGGAGCGGGCCTCGTGCCGGACGCGATCGCCCAGAATCATGAGCAAATGGAGGGTGGCGCCGCAACTCCCGGAGCGCAGCATCCGAGCGGCAGCGAACATGGCGCGTTCTTCAACCACGCCGACGCGGCCACAATCGCGGCGATTACCGAACGGATCATGCCCAGCGCGCCCGGCAAACCTGGAGCGCGCGACGCCGACGTCCTCAATTACATTGACCTCGCGCTCTCCGGCGCTTACGCCGAACTGCAGGATTTCTACCGTCGCGGCCTGGCCCAGCTCGAAGCGTACTGTCGCGGCACTCATAAAGAGCCCTTCGTGCGGCTCAGCCCGGAACAACAGGACGAAGTGATCGCTGCACTCGAAAGCGACAAGGCGGCCGGCTTCACTTATCCCACTGGCCGGGAGTTCTTCAACATCCTTCGGACGCACACGATGGAAGGGATGTTCGCTGACCCGCTCTACGGCGGCAACAAGGACTTCGCCGGGTGGCGTCTGGTCGGCTTTCCGGGCGCGCAAGCGATTTTCACGCCGACGGATCTCCAGAGCAAACAGGAATTTACGCGCGCGCCGATAGTGGGACTGCAAATAACGGCCAAAGGCCCAGCAGGGAGGGCATAAGCAATGGCAATCGAGAAATCAGATGTCATCATCGTCGGCATGGGCGCGGTGGGCGGAATCCTCGCGGCCGAGTTAGGGAAATCGGGAATGAAAGTCGTTGGCCTTGAGCGCGGCCCGCGCCTCACCACGGCGGACTTCAACCCGCACGATGAATTGCGATACTTCCAGAGGCAGGATCTTCGCCCGAACTGGAAGCGCCAGCCCGTCACCTGGCGGCCAAATGCGAGCGCCACCGCGCATCCGATGACAGTTCTGAACTACGGCAACCAGGCAGGCGGCGGCACGGTCCACTACGGCACGCTATCCTGGCGCATGCACGAGGACGATTTCCGCGCGCGTACCCATACGATCGAGCGCTACGGCGCTTCGACCATTCCGGAAGATTCCTCGCTAGCCGATTGGCCAGTTTCATACGCCGACCTCGAGCCGTTCTACGATCAGGCCGAATACGAGCTAGGCGTCTCCGGCAAAGCAGGAAATTTACAGGGCAAGAAAATCGATGGCGGCAACGTGTTCGAAGCCCCGCGCAAACGCGATTACCCGCTCCCGCCGTTGCTGGACGATCAATCGGGCGTCCTCTTCGCCGAGGGAGCCCGCAAGCTGGGTTATCACCCGTTCTCTTCGCCGCGCGCGATTATTTCCCAGCCGTATCACGACCGCGCAAGCTGCACCTACTGCGGCTTCTGCCAGTCCTTCGGCTGCCACGTGGGCGCGAAGTCGAGCATCCTCGTGACCAAGCTGCCCGAGGCGGATGCAACCGGCAATTTCAAATTGCTGACCGGCACGATGTGCTACCACGTGAATACGGACAACAGCGGGCGCGCCACGGGCGTCTCGTACTACGGTCCCGACGGCTCGGACAATACGATCGAAGCGGACATTGTCGTCCTCTCTCCCTTCATCTACGACAACACGCGCCTCCTGATGCTCTCCAAGACGGATAAATTCCCGAACGGCCTGGCGAATTCAAGCGGCCAGTTGGGAAAGCACGTCATGGCGCACATCATGGCGAAAGTTTTCGTCGCGTACGACGACCGGTTCGTCAATATTTACATGGGGCCGAGCGCCCAGAAGCATACGATCGACGATTTCAACGCCGACAATTTCGATCACAGCGGCGCGGGCTTCATTCGCGGCGCGCAAATTTCTGTTTCTCCCGCCGATCTGGAAGCAGGCCCGATTGGCACCTCCATGAGCATGGACCCGCCTCCCGGCACGCCAAAGTGGGGCGCCGCGTATCGCGATTTCCTCGCGAAATATTTCAATCGCTACGCCGCCATCAACGCGCAAACCGAGAACCTCGCCTATGCCGATCAGACCATCGACCTCGATCCAAACGTGCGCGACCAGTACGGCATGCCGGCGCCGCGCGTGACCTACGACTGGCGGCGGCCGAACGAGCGCGCGCGCGTCGAATTCCTCATGCAGAAGATGGAAGGGATCGGCCACGCCATGGGCGCGACGAAAGTGTGGCGCGCGGCTTTGAGCCCGGGCACCCCCGGAGCGCACCACGAAGGCGGCACGCGCATGGGCAACGATCCGAAGACTTCGGTGGTGAACCGCTACGGCCAGACGTGGGACATCCCGAACCTCTTCGTGATCGGCAGCTCCACGTTTCCATCCATGAGCGGCTTCAATCCGACGCTCACCATCCAGGCGCTCGCCTATATGAGCGCCGACGCCATCGGCAAGCGCTACAAGAGCAGGCCCGGCCCGCTCGTGTAGCGGCCGGCCGCGCACATTTCTTTCTCCCAGATTTGTTGGAGAGAGCAGCGTTTCCCGTTCGCGCTAAAAGGCGTGGACATTGACGTAGCACAGACTGAAGTCTGTGCTACTAAATGCCTCCCCGCGTCAGCATTAATCGCACGATCAGATGGGGTAAGAAATCCGGACTAATGCGAGGCTGGTTTTCCTGGCGCGGGCGGAGTAGCCGTGGGCGCAGACCCTGATGGTTTCATTTGCGCTGTGCCCGCTGCGACAGGAGTCTTGGGCGGAGCCGCGGCCGGAACCGCGGCCGGAACCGCGGACGGTGGAGCAGCGGCAGGCGCAAGCGAGGGAACCGGGAACAGTCCGTAGAGATCCAGATGCCCCGCAAGTGTCTCCGCTTCCTGACCGTGGACGAGGATTTTCAATTGCCGGATTCCGCTCACGTTCGCGCCGAGCGTCTGCGCGATCGATTGCACCGCCAACTGCTCGCTGAGAATTCCCGACGGCATACTGGATGAAATTTCGTCCGAAAAATCCGCAATGGCCGTCCCGTTCGGCTGAATGTAGAAAGCCAGCAGGCTTGCCTCCGCGGGCAGTGTCCGCTTCTCCGGAGCGGGCGCTCGCGCGATCAGCGCGTTGAGAAGCTGCTTGGAGCGCTCGACGGGATCGGCGGAAAGTGGAAGCTGAATAACCGTGGGTTCCAGCGAGGGCGGGGAACCCGTCGCCAGCCAATACAGTTGCGCCCGCACTTCCACGTCGGTCGGCGTCGAGATCGGCTCCTGCATCACTTCGCGGCGCGCCTGCTCCTCGGTCTTGGGAGTGTTGTGCAGCCGCTGGACCGCCTCGCGTAGTCCCGGCAGCGTGATGAGGCCCAGCGCCACCATCGCGGCAAGGATCACGATCGTCGTTTTGAGTCCCTTCGACACAGCCCTACTTGCCTCCCGATTCATAAACTGTTCGAAACGCGGCCACCGCGCGCGCCACTGCGTCCGCCAGGCCGGGTCCCATCTGGTCGAGCGGGGCGCGGTCCGGCACGCTGACGCTCGATACTTCGATCGCCACCGCGGGCGCTCCCACCGTTCGCAATTGCCGCACAGGCGCTTCGAACGGAGTTTCCGACGAGCCGCGAAAGCGCTGCGCCATTTGAATCTGAATCAACTCGGCCAGCCTCCTGCTCTGATCGATAAATTTGAATTGCGCGCGGTCCCAGGGCAAGAGTCCACCGCGCGGCGCTGCAGGGGCGCCCTGTGCCACCGTCATCTGCGGCAAGGAATACACGCGTACAGTTCCCGGCTGGCCCGTGGACGAAACGTGCAGCGTGATAAACACGGCCCCGCGCTGCGCGTTTGCCACTTTCGAACGATCGTCGAAGGAAGGGTCGTCATTCGCCTGGCGCGTGAGGATGACGCGCAATCCCTGGGCCTCCAGGGAAATGCGCACGAGGCGCGCGTAACTGAGGACTACGTCGCTCTCAGAGAGCCCCGACGATCCGCGCGCGCCCAGGTCCGCGCCGCCGTGCGCCGGATCGAGAATGACCAAGGCCAATGTTTTTTGCGGGGGAGCCGCTGGTTCCGGTGCCGGCTGCGCCGGCGCCGGGGGAGTTTGCTGCGTGACGGGTGCCGATGTTTGTGGCGCAGGCTGGCCAGTTGCCGGCGGAGTCTGCGTCGATTGCGCGCGCGCCGAAAATACCTGGGCGGTCGCGATCATCCACACAAAAATCAAGCAAATAGATTTGCTGGGCACCTCTACGAGGATACCAGAATCATTCCAATCGTGAGAGATCGTCCGCACTATCATGCTTATGACTTTCTTATGCCTTCGACTGTAGGATGGTCTCAAATAGGGCGATTGGACGCGCAAAAACCGGCTACCTATTTCTGCGCTATACACGACGTGAGGTTCCGACGTGACCATGACGGGCGAGCCAGGTGAGATAAGCAATGCCGATTGGCATGCGGTGGTGAAGAAAGATCGCCACTATGACGGCAAATTTGTGTACGCGGCAGTTACGACCGGAATTTATTGCCGCCCTTCTTGCCCGGCGCGTAATCCGCAGCGTCGAAATACCTTGATCTTTGTGACCGCCGAAGAGGCCGAACGACAGGGGTATGTCGCGTGCCTTCGCTGCCATCCCAATTCCCTGACTCCAGCTGAGAAGAGCATCAAAGCCGCCCTCGATTATATCGAGGCGCATCTCGACCAGACGATTACGCTCAATACCCTATCGCAGGTGTCGGGTCTCAGCCCGCATCACTTGCAGGAGACTTTTAAGCGAATTGTCGGCTTGTCGCCCAAGGCCTTTTGTGACGCCCGACGGATCGCCCGTTTCAAACAGTACCTTAGGGCAGGCCAGTCCATAAGCAGCGCATGCTATGAGGTGGGATATGGGTCAAGCCGGGCTCTGTATGAGAAAACGAAAAAGGGACTTGGTATGACGCCAGCCGTTTATCGCCACGGCGGTAAAGGGATTCGTGTTTGCTATGCGATTATCGATTCGTCATTGGGTAGTGTGCTCGTTGCCGGCACCGAACAGGGGCTTTGCGCCGTTCTATTGGGGGAGAACGACGATCTTCTCCTTCGTGAGTTGCATGAGGAATTTCCGGGCGCTGTTTTCAAACAGGAATCATCCGCCAAGTGGAAGGCTGCGGTACTGTCTTGCCAAGGCGAAGACCTATTGTTGTTGAAGTTGCCGGCGAGCCTTCGAGGTCGAGTCTTTCAGGCCAGGGTTTGGGACTCTCTTCAGTAGTTCCTTGCTGCACGAATCAACTGGCTATACGCGCTCCCAATAGACATCGGCACACGCGCGAACGAAACTTTCAAGTTCTCTTGGAAATCAAATCTCCCGTGTCCCCACCTAAGTAACACGCGCCGTGCGAATCCAGTACCTCATGACGCTTTCATGGTGTTCGTCAATTACACGGCGGACTCGGATGATTTCGCGGGCTGAAAATCGGGATAGGCCAGTACACCCATCTGTGTCGCATCCAAGCCTTGCAATTCTTCCTCTCTAGTTGGACGGATAGGAACGATCAGATTGCTCAATTTCATCCAACCATACATGACGACGAATGCCCAAGTGACCAAGGCCGCGAGGTCAATGAACTGCATCACTAACTGACTGGCTCCTCCGCCGTAGAAAAGCCCAATGACCGGCGTCGGAATCCCGTTGTACCCTGCTCCATATTCGCCACAGGCGAATAACCCGACCGAAATGACTCCCCATGCCCCGCAAGTGCCGTGTACCGAAATTGCGCCAGCTACATCATCAACGCGCATCTTCTCGACGAAACTGCTGCTGTAGACCACCAGAATCCCCGCGACGATTCCGATGAGCGCCGCGCCTATCGGGGTCACGAACGCGCAGGGTGCAGTGATGGCTACCAGACCAGCCAGGAAGCCATTGCACATCATTCCAGGGTCCCAGTTTCTCGCCTTTACCTTGAACACGATCATTGACACGATCGATGCGATCACCGACGCGACGACAGTATTCACATAAATAAAGCTGATGCGAAGATCGGTGCCTGCCAGAGTCGAACCCGGATTGAATCCCAGCCAACCAAAGCCAAGCAACAGCGAGCCGGCTACGACCCATGGAATGTTGTGACCGGGAATCGCGACCGCTTTCCCGTTTACATATTTACCGATGCGCGGTCCCATCACGATTGCGCCAGCGAGCGCCATTACCCCGCCCACGCAGTGAACCACGCCTGACCCAGCGAAGTCGCAGGCTCCATTTCCCAAATGCCAGTTCACGCCCCCTTGTGCCAGCCAGCCACCTCCCCAAACCCATGCGGCGAAAACGCAATAAATAAATGGGGCGAATGCGGAATAGAGGCAGAAATTGCCCCAGTTCCAACGCTCCGACATGGCGCCGGTCGGAATGGTGATGCCGGTTTCCATAAAAACCGATTCAAAAAAGAACAGCGCCAATAGTCCGACGTCGTGAAAGACCTTGGTTAGGAAAAAGCCTCCGGTTCCAATCAGTCCGTACTTGAAAGTACCGTCACCGTGAGCGCCTAATCCCCAACCGTGAGATAGGACGGACAAGCCGGGACCAAGTGAAGGGTACCAGCCCGGAGAAGCCGGGCCGTTGAACCAGTTTCCCCAGCCGAGCGCAAATCCGTACACCCAGTAGGCTGCCGTTCCGATGATGAATACCATCAATGTCATCGCCATCGTGTGGTTGGCGTTCTTGGCGCGCGCAAAGCCACTCTCCAGAAACGCAAAACCAAGTTGCATGAAATAGACGAGCGCACCTGAGAGCAAAGTCCACACAATATTGATCGCGTATTGGTTATGCAAGATTCGATCGTAAAGATCGCTGACTCCGAGCTTACTGGGGATGTCACCGCCCGGGCTCCCGTCGGCGTTTGGCGTACCCGAGGGAGTCGACCATACGCCGTAATTCGTCCCCGTAGGATCTGCTGCCTTCAGTCCTGAGAAATATGCTGGGAGAGCGGGCTGACCAGGTGTAGCAGCCGGCGACTGAGCCGCCGCAGGTGAAGCGGGCGTCGCACTTTGTTGCGGCGCGGCTTTTGCAGTCGTCCATATGAATACCGTTGTCACCACCGCGAGTACGAGGGTGGCCCAGGCGGTAATCTTGAGCCTGAGTTTGAGACCTGACGTCAAGACTGATCCACCAAGTTTTCGAGAGCCGTTCTTCACGAGAAGCCTCCTTCAGAGATGGTGATTCGTCCGTCGCGGTCGCATCCTACGCTTTGACCTGAAAAGGCTTCTATCCGCTTCTTCCGCTCAAACTCTCAAATTTGGGCGGTACAAACGGATAGATGTCATGGATGCGGGCGGGTATAAGTGATCGCATGCGCCCCAGTCAGCGCAGAGGAGGCAATTCAAAATGACTACAATCGCTCGGCAGCACCCTTGGAAACATCAATTACGCTCGATCATGGTCGTGTCGATCTTGTTCGCTCTGGTCGCGCTATTCGTACAAAGCTATCGGGCGTTCCACGGCCCTTCCACCAGCAATCCGTCGCGGGTGCGGTATTCGTCGATTCCTTCAACTCCCGGCGGGGCCTTTCCGGGGTCTCAGGCCGGTCGAATGCGGAATAATCCTTTCCGAGGTTTCAGAAATGTGGGCAACGTTCCGTAGACCCTTGCAACGGAGAATGACTGCAATGGAAATTAAGCAACCATTTAAACAGCATTTACGCGTGATCGTTAGCGTCTCGGTTTCGTTCGTTCTGGTTTCGCTGCTCGTGCAAAGCTACCGGCACCAGCGTGAGACGGATCGGCGTCTATCAGAGATACAGAAGGAGCTCCAGGACGCATCTACAACGCGCCCGTTGAGCGCGCAAAATTCCTTAGGCCCTATAGTCCTCGATGGCGGGCCTGTTGCGTCCGAGGCCGCTCGCAAGCAGCATAATCTGGAAGAGATTCTGGATGCGGGTTGGAAGCTCGTTGACCGGCGTTCTCCGGAACAGGCCGCAAAGGCGGTGCTCGTCTTCGACGAGGGCATCGCGAACGTCGATTCCAGCAGTCCCGAGCTGTACAACGGCCTCGGCCGCGCTCTGCTCGTTGCTGGAAAACCGCGTGAAGCGATCTCTGCCTGGCGAAAGGGTCTTGCACTATCTCCACATTTCTCCGATATGCAGAGCGGGATCGGCTGGGCCTATTGGGCGTTGAATGATCCAAGCCGGGCAAAAGACGCGTGGATGAAAGCATTGGCTATGAATCCTCACTCCACAGATGCCTGGTCGGCGATGGCCTGGATCGATCTCGCTCTCGGCAAAAACACGGAGGCGAAGAACGGTTTTCAAGAACTCGTGAAGCTTGATTCCGGGCGGAAGTCGTGGGTCATGGGACTCTCGATGGCCCAAGGGGACAACACGGATTTAGCTGGAATCTCGCACCTTTTCCCGCTCCCGGCCTTGGCAATGTTCGAACGGCCCTTGCCCGTCGATCCGGCATCAACGCCGGACATGGTGGTAAGTCGTCCGTGATGGCAGCCCGCACCGGAGGAGGCAAAACAATGAATGACACCTCATACGTCGCGCTCTTCGCGGTCGTCGCACTGTCAGTCCTGTACGGCCTTGAGCATCGCTGGCCGCTTGGCCCACGAGGATTTTCTGCCGCTTCCACACGTGTAGCCGAGGGCGAGTTTCGCTGGCCGCTCGGACCGGTCGTCCCGGGATTTGCTCTGGTGGCGTCGCGGCGGCACTACATGAGACTTGGTCGAGATGATCACGTCTAGTTTTTAAAGGGTTGTTGGTCACGCAGAATGCTTCATTTTCTCTTTGAGTTTGCAGAATATAATTTTGGCGGAGGTCACAAATGTTGCGGCTGTTGAAATCCCTTCTTCGTAAGCCAAATCTCTGGCGTTATCACCGGAGGATCAAGCAAGCTCTCGCTCTCCATTTGCGCGGCGAGGCGCGCAGAGACGGGCTAACGGTGGACAACGTGTCCAGCCATTTGGAAATACGATGGCGCGCGAGAGATGTCCATCCCTGGGATCGTCACCTCGCTAGGTTCGAAAAAGAAGTGCTGTTTGCTGAACAAGCGCTGGCCGACACCGAAGCGGCTGTGTTCAGGCTCTTTGAGAGATTGCCGGAGGTAGATGTCATCGAATTGAGCGTCCTCGAGCCGAAATCAGAAACTCTGATCGCGACGGGCACGGTTCATCGTTCCGATCTGAATGCGCCCCGGCCTCACTTGTTGTCGATTGGCATGCGGCTTAGGGAAGTGGGTATCACGTACCGTTTCGCACCCCTTGAAAATATCGATTCAAGCGCAGATGTCCCGATGGGCGATTTGTGTGCCCGTTGAGACGCCATGCGAGTGTGACTTGACTTGAAAATACTGCTTGTAGTTATGCGCTCGCGTTTTATTCCATCTCGGAGGAGTTGCTGATATGGCATACGTAATTGCAGAGCCTTGCATCGGTACTAAAGACACCGCGTGCGTAGACGTGTGTCCCGTGGATTGTATTCACCCGAGAAAGGACGAAGCGGGGTTCGCAGAGGCCGAGCAACTGTACATCCATCCAGTTGAGTGTATCGATTGTGGTGCTTGCGTCCCCGTATGCCCGGTGACCGCGATATTTGCCCTGGAGGACTTGCCAGAAAAATGGGCCCACTTCACGCAGAAGAACGCTGCATATTACGAAAACAAGTAGCCCTCAGAACACAATTCGACCTGGAGTCAAAGGAGACCTTCATCGGAGTAGTAACGCAAGATCCATTCGGCGACGCAGCACGGTTTTTCGGCGCCCTCCGTTTCGATCGTGATGTCGAAGACCGCCTCAACGCTGCCGGGCAACTCTCTACACGACTGCAAACGAACGCGCGCGCGAATCTTCTCGCCGGCGCGAACAGGCGCAGGGAAACGAACGCGATTCAGGCCACAGTTAATGGTTTGCCGCACATTGTCCGGCAACTGAATCGCCTCCCTCATGAAATGGCTCATCAAGGAGAGCGTCAGAAAGCCGTGCGCGATCGCAGCGCCATAGGGCGATTCTCGCCGAGCGCGTTCGGGATCGACGTGAATCCACTGGCGGTCTCCCGTCGCGTCCGCGAATTGCAGGATGCGCTCCTGCGTCACCGGCAGCCAATCGGTCGTGGCGATTTCCCGGCCCACATAGTCTTTCAGCGATTGCAAGGAATCAAGTATGAAGGCTGGCATGGAGTGAGTGGCTTTAAGTGACGCAGGCTTCAGCCTCTGGGGTTTGTTCTTGCAAGGACCAAACCCCGCAGGCTGAAGCCTGTGCCACTGGAACATCCACATAGCGCAAGCGCATTTCGCGCTGCAGCGGGTTACTTGGACGGTTTCAGTTCAGCGTACACCTGCGCGACGAACCGGTCCGCCATTTTATCCCCGTTCGGCGCGGCCGGCGGGACATTGGCGTCGAAAGCGGCAGAGGGATGCGCGGCAACAACATCGTCCGACGTCTTCCCCTGCTGCATGAGCTTCGCGACCTCGTTCCGCACTCCCAGGATCATATCCCGATGCGCGGCGACGGCATTCCTGTCGACGGTCGGTCCATGGCCGGGAATAATCTTCGTATTCGGTCCCGCGATGGCGACGATCTGGGCCAGGCCGGCGAGCATCCCATCGAGGCTCCCGCCGTTGGCGCGATCGATGTTCGGATATCCGATCGAGCGGTAGAAATCGCCCGTCATGATCACGTCCGCGTTGTGAAAGTAGACCATCGTGTCGCCGTCAGTGTGAGCTTTGCGGATTGGGAGGAGATCAACAGTTTCTCCGTCCATGTGAAAAGTTACTTTATTTTCGAAAGTTATCATTGGAAGCCCGATCTCCGGAGTGGGCGTGCCCGGCTGGCCGTTCGCGCCGGGGTTGGGATTCATCAGCCGATCCCGCAATTCGTCACGCGCGAAGATCGTCGCGCCCATCTTGCCCATGTTGACGTTGCCACCGGTATGATCGGGGTGCACGTGCGTATTGACCACGAAGCGAATCGGGTTCGGCGAGATTTGCTTGATCGCCGCCACGATCCGATCGGTGAGCGGAGCGAATTGCGTGTCTACCATGAAGGTCCCTTGAGGGCCGACGAGCACGCCGATCGTGCCGCCGCGGCCGTCCACCGTGTAGAAGTTGTCCGTGATCTTATTCGTCTTGACTACCGTCTTGCTGTCGTCGACAGGCGCCTGGGCGAATGCCGAGGCCGCCACCATAAGCGTCACAAGCAACAAGGCCGCCGGCACAGCAAGGGCGCGTCGAATCCATGAAATTTTCATTGGCGTTTGCTCCTGATGGAAAAGCGATTTTGACTTGGGTTACTGATCGAGAGTATATACCAAACACGCTTTGTGCAAATGTCCAGCCTGATGAATTCATTTGGCTGGCTTGGAGGCTTCATGAAACCGCTCCCCGTGATCGCTTTGCTTGCCCTGCTGGTGGCGCCGGTCTTCGCTCAGGAAGGACCGAGCGTCCCGGTTCTGCCATTCGAGTCTGTACCAAACCCCTTGAAGTACTCGGTCAATCAGAATTTGGGAGAAGTCCTGAGCGTGGCCGTGAACTCCAAGGGCCACATCATCGTTCTGAACCATCCCGGCACGGCGACGGCGGGCCCGGTCTACGGGAATGCAACTACGCAAATTTTCGACTTCGATGCCGACGGCAAGTATGTTCGCGAGATCGGCCACGGCGTGTACGGCCTGGCCTACGCGCACTCGGTCCGGTTCGACAAGTACGACAATCTCTGGGTCGTGGACAAGGCGGCCATGTCCGTCATCAAGTTCAACCCTGCCGGATACGTCCTGATGAATCTGGGACGCCGCGACGAAGGGCCGGACCAGCCTCGCTACCGCCGCGCCGATCCACCTCCCACACCCGTGGACGGCTATTTCAACGGGTCGACCGACGTCGCCTGGGACAAAGACGACAATATTTACGTCGGCGACGGCTATTTCAACTCGCGCATCGCCAAGTTCGACAAGCACGGGAACTGGATCAAGCAGTGGGGAGGGCCTGGAACGGGCGGGGTTCACGCTAACGAAAATCCGGGCCAAATCAAAAATCCACACAATGTCGGCATCGATCGCGACAGCAACGTGTATGTAGCCGATCGCGGCAACCGCCGCATTCAGGTTTTCGACTTGGAAGGAAATTTTAAGAAGTTCATCTTCTTGAATGTGCCCTACGACAAGATGCGCCACCCTGTCCTCGGCAACCTGCCCGTGGACCGCCCGGATGAAACCGCGCCATGGACCATTTGCATTACCAACACCACGCCGCAATATCTCTACACGACGGACGCGGAGCCTGGCCGCCTCTACAAGCTTCAATTGCCGGAAGGAAAAATTCTCGGCATGTGGGGCGAGTCCGGCCACGAACTGGGCGAGCTCAACTGGGCGCACGGCCTCGCCTGTCCCTCCGACGACCTGATCTACATTGCCGACATGAACAACTGGCGCGTCCAGAAGCTGGTCACAAAGGGGAAGAAGTAAGCTGTAAGACCCAGTGGCGCAGGCTTCAGCCTTGGGGGTTGGTGCTTGCAAGGTCGACCCCCCGCAGGCTTGAAGCCCGCGCCACTCATTGCGATGTCATCCACTCCAAAAAAGAAAACGCGCCCCGGGCTCCTGAGAGCCGGGGGCGCGTTTTTGTTTAGGTTAGCTACTGTCCGATTTCGAGGATCACGAACGACCCAGCGATCGGTGTAGGACGTGGCCGCGGATTGTCCGGCGTTGGAGCCCCCGCGGGTTTGAAATCCGAGGTCTCCGTATACACGCGGTGCGTTTTGGTGTCCAGCGCCATCGTGCGGGTGCCGAACTGAGTGGTGATATTGCCGACAGTTGTGTACTTGTCCGCTGAATCCTGGTGAATGACGGAAACGAAGCCGTCGCGGCAAGAGGCGAAAGCCATCCCGGTCCCCGGATCGTAGCCGTTGCCATCAGGATCACCGCCAATCGGGGGAGAAGCAACCACTTTCCCGTTTTCCGCGCTCACGACGACCATAACTTTGTCGCAGGCCACGAAAATTCGCTTGTGCGCGCTGTCATATGCCATGGCGGAAGGTCCGTCGCATGGCGCCAGCGGCCACGTTCCTTTGATGGCGTACGATTTCGTGTCGAATTCTTGTATGGAACTCTTGTCCTCGATATTGACCCACATGTTTCCACTTCCGTCGAGGACGGCCTCTTCCGGTTTGCCGGCGAGCTTGACCGTGCCGATGACTTTACCGGAGGTTGCGTCAATCACCGTCGAGTCCATGCTCTTGCCGTTAAAGGTGAAGACGCGCTTGGTGGCGGGATCGTAGCGGATCGAGTCGGGATCCTTTCCGGGGATGTCGATCACGGAGGTAGCCTTCAACGTTTTCAAATCGACGACCGAAACCGTGTTGGCGTCTCCGTTGCTCGTGAAGCCCTTGCCGAGATCCAGAGCAAGAGCCAGGCCGTGAGAGTTCTTCGAGTTGGCAATCTCAATGTCGCCAATCACCTTCCCTGTAGTATCGTCCACGACCTGAAAATGCGATCCGCGGGCGACATAGAGCCGATGCGTGTCCGGATCTACCGTCATGTAGTCCCATCCGCCTTCGCCTCCCACCGGCATCCTCTTGATGACATGATAGCCCGATGCCTGCGGAGCCGCATAAATCACGGCCGCAGCAACTAATGCCAGACAAACCATTGGGCTCGTTCGGCGAAACCATCCTGCAAACTTTTCTCGTGACATGCGAAGCATCTCCTTATTGTTTCGTTTGGGCAGAAAGCCATATCCCTGGTTCTGAACCAATAATACGTTTCACTTCCGCAGTAAGTTTCACCGCGGCCGTCCAGTCTTACCGCACCGCCACCGGCGCGCTCGTATCCACCACCACCTCTTTATCCGGCGTCATATAGTACTCGATCGCCGGGGTGATAATCAGCGACAGCACCATCGAGATCAGGATTCCTCCGATGACTGCGATCGCCAGGGGCTTCAGCATCTCCGCGCCCGCACCCAGCGCCAGCGACAACGGTAGCATGCCCGCCACGGCAGCCATAGCCGTCATGACGATGGGACGAAGACGCCGGCGGCCCGCCTGAACCATGGCCTCTTCCGCCGAGAATCCGACCCCTCGGAATTTCTGATTGGCGTCGAGCAGCAGGATGCCGTTCTTGGCCACGATGCCGACCACCATGATGAGTCCCATGAAGGACGCGACATTGAAGTCGGTGCGCGTAATATACAATCCGAAAAACACTCCCGACGTCGAAAGAACCGCAGAGGAAAGGATCGCGAGAGGCGCCGAGAAGGACCGAAACTCGACCAGAAGCACCAGGAAAATCAGCACCAAGGCGAGCAGCAACACCACAACCAGGTCGTGGAACGATTTCTGCTGTTCCCGGTAGGTGCCGCCGTATTCCACGCGGATCGACGGAGGCAAATGCAAATCGCTCACCGCTTTTTGTACGGCGGCCACGCCGGAGCCCAAGTCGATGCCTTGGAGCCGAGCCGTGGCTTCCTTCTCCCGCTGCAAATTGTCGCGGAGAATTTCCGTCTGGCCGGGCACTTCGCTGACCGTCGAGATGGACCCGAGGGTGGCTGTTCCGCCGTTCGAATTGACGATCATCGTGTTGCTCATGGCTTCCAGGGAAGCCCGGTTCGCCGCCGGATATCGGACGCGCAGCGGATAGGGCCGGTCGTTGATAATGACCGGCGTCGTGGCGGGCTCGCCGTCCACGATGGCGGAAGCGATCGTGGTGAGCTGATCGGTCGTGAATCCTGCCTTGGCTGCCGCGACCGGGTTGATGGTAAACACGACCGCCGGACCGCTGGTCGTATTGTCAATTCCGTCCTCGATATCGACCACGGGTTTCTTGTAGTTGACTTGGATCCGCCCCATGGCATCGGCCACGCGGGGCGCCCACGTGGTAAGGGCATCCGGGTCGGGAGAAAACAACTGGACCACCACGGGTTCGGGAGCGCCGGTGAGGTCCGAGATCATGTCCTGAAGCACCTGCGTGAACTCCACGTCCAGTGACGGCTCCTGGGTCGTCACCTTAGCTCTGACCTCGGCGATGATGTCATCGATATTGCGTCTCTTTCCGTCCTTCAGCTTCACTGAAATGTCGCCGATGTTGGGCTCCGTGACGGCCGCAAGCCCCAATTGCAATCCGGTCCTGCGCGAGGTGTTTTCCACCTCGGGAACTCCCCGGACGATCTGTTCCACGTGCGTGACGACGCGATTGGTTTCCTGGAGAGAACTCCCGGGGGGCATGACGTAATCGAGAATGAAACCGCCTTCATCCATGTGGGGAAGCAAGTCACTGCCGAGCTGCTTAAAGCAGAGATAGGAAACCGCGATCAGAATCACGCAAAAGCCGCCGAGCCAGACAGGATGCTCGAGCGCGCGGCGCAACCAGCGCTCGTAGAACCCAATGATGCGCCCGAACCATCCGCCCTCCAAGGAGGCCTCTTCAGCGGCCATCATGCGTTTTAGCTGTTCCTCTTGTGAAAACGCAGCGGATTCCTTGTCACCTGCGAGTGCCTGGGTTGCGCTCGCTAATTCAGGCGTCTCCTTCCGGCTGATCAGGAAAGTGCCGAGATTGGTCGTCCAACCCAGGGCAAGCGCGAGAGAAATCAACAAGGAAACGCTCATGACAATCGCCAGGGCGCGGAAGAAAACCCCTGTAACGCCCGTGATCGAGATCAAAGGTAAAAACACAACAATGGGAGTCAGCGTAGAGCCCACGAGTGGAACCGTCAGCTCTTTGATGGCGCTACTTACCGCTTCGAGGGGTCCTTCGCCGCCGTCGCGGTGCAAAACGATATTCTCGACGACCACAATCGCGGTGTCCACCACCAGTCCGCTCGCTGCGGCCAGGCCTCCTAACGTCATCATGTTGAAGGTCTGCCCCATGATTTTCATCACGAGGAAAGTCACCAGGATGGTTACGGGAACAACGAGTCCCGTCGCCAGCGCCGTACCCCAGTCCTTCAGAAAGAGCCAAATAATTATCGCGGAGAGGATGAGCCCAATGATGATCGCGTCGCGGACGCTGCCAATCGACTCGCGAACGATGTTGGATTGATCGTAAAAAACCTTCAACTCGACGCCGGCGGGCAGGCTCGGCCGGATCGCTGCGATCTGCTGGTTCACTTCGTTGGCGACTTCCACCGTGTTACTGTCCGGCTGCCGGTCGATGCTGATCAATACTGCCGGCTTCCCATTCGCCGTCACGATTGTATAGGCCGGCGCCGCGGACGGCGTCACGGTGCCAACGTCACGGACGCGCACCGGCGTATCGTTGACGTTCTTGATGACCATGTCGCCGATTTGATCCGCGCTGTGGACCTGGGAATCCAGCAGGCCAAGAAACAACTGGTGATTGCGGCTCAGCAGGCCGGGCGAATCGACGATGTTCGTATGCGTCGCCGTGTCCAGAATATCCTGCACCGCGACATGGGCCCGCAGCATCTTGGATGGATCGGGCGTGATCTGAAATTCCGGCTGCTGCCCTCCCTGAATGATGACGCTCGCGACGCCACTGAGCCGGTTCAAACGCGGCTTGATCTCGTAGGTGGCAATCTCCCACAATTGCGTTTGAGGGACTTTTTCGGAAGTCATGCTATAGCCGAGGATGGGGAAGCTGGCGAAATCGAGCCGGTGAGTGTCAATCACAGCCGTGGTCGGCAGCGTGCTCTGAATACGCGCCAGGGCGGAATTGACTTGCTGGAGCGTCTGAACCATATCCACGTTCCAGTTAAAGGACAAATCCACTTCGGCCGATCCGCGGCTGGTAGTCGAGCGGACGTCTTCGAGACCCGGCACGCTATTGACGGCGTTTTCGATCGGGGTGGTGATCGTTACACCCATTTGATCGATCGGCATGACGCCGTTGTCCACGCCAATGATGATGCGCGGAAAGTTGGTGGCCGGAAACACGGCGATGGGGATCGAGAGCGCCTCATAGATTCCGACTAACGCCAGCGTCAAGACCAGGAAGTTGATGGACTTGGAGTGGCGGGCAAACCAAAACTGCGACTCCGGCTGAGCGGATGATGCGGAATGGCTGGGTGTTTTATCTGGCATGGCATTCTACCTGTCGCAAAGTCGTGATTGAAAAATCAAGAACAAAGGCCGCGCGGATTCCGGCAAGTTTATTAGGACCGCGTCTGTTTTCGATGTTGTTCGCCGTGACCATTATTCGTCCTCGTCCTCTTCCGGCATCTTCGGCGCCTGGACCTGAATCTTGGTTTTCGCCAGGACCGGGTCGTCCTCGTTGGCTAGTTCGAACGCTCCCACCGTGACCACGCGCTCCCCGCCTTGCAGCCCGTCGGTGACTTGCACCGTTTTGGCCTCGGCATCCCGGATGCCGACCTTCACCTTCTTCTTGCTGGGTGCGTTGTCGCTATCCAGGACGATAACCGTGTTGACCCCATCCGGCGACGTTAGCAGGGCCGCTTGGGGGATTACGACGGCCTGAGGCACCGTTTGGGCAACCATGGAAACGCGCACGCTGGTTCCGGGCCGCAAGCTGCCTTTTGGATTCGGCGCTTCCACCCAAACCTCCACTGTCGTGCTGCTGGGATCCACCGCGGGACTCACCAGAGTAACTCTGCCTTTCACCGGAGTGGCCAGTCCCGGCACCGTAATGGTTGCAGGGTCTCCCACTTTCAGACTTGCCGCTTCGAGCTGCGCCACGTGTGAGCGGGCCACTATTTGGGAAAGGTCCATGACCGTGATGACTGGAGCGCCGGTCGCCGGGGTTTCCCCGGGATAGTAGGGACGGTCGGTCACAACACCGTCGATGGGGCTCGTAATCTTGGTGTAACTGAGCGTCGCATTGGCGTTCTCGGTGTCGCCCTTCGCGGCGTTCAATGCCCCCTCCGCGGTTTTGAGGTCATACTGTTTTTGCGTGAGGTCGAACGTATTCTTCGCCGAACTCAAAGCGACGGAAGCGTCGTCGAGGTCCTTCGCCGAAACCGCGCCTTCCTTGTACAGCGCCGCGCGCCCGTCGTAAAACTTCTGCGCCGAATCCAAAGTTTGTTTGGCGAACTTCAAGTCCTGCGCGCTCTTTTGCAATTGCATCTGGTAGGTGACTTCGGCTTGTGCGTATCCCCCCGCACTTTTCTGAGCGGCACCCGTCAAATCCTGGCTTTCCAGTTCGCCTAGCAACTGCCCGGTCTTCACGTGGCTGCCTTTGTCTACGAACCACTTCTTCACCGGCTTGACCACGTTGGGTATGATGGCGGCCTGGTCGCGCGGGTAGAGCACCGCGTCCGTAACCACCTTGCGCTGGATCGGCCCCTTTTCCGCGGCGTCCACCTGCACCGTCACGGTAGGGGATGCTTCAACTTCTCCCTTGGCTCCGCAGCCGGAGAAAAGTAATCCACCGGCCACAAGGACAACTAGAGTGCGGGCTAGCTGGCCCTTTTTCATTTGATTCATCGAGGAAGATTGCATGGATTCGCTCCAATTCTATTTGCCGTTATGGTTTTCGATCCCTCAGAAACTTCCCGTAAATGTTTGAAGATTCGCCAAGAGCATGCGATAGCGCACTTGCGCGTCGGCATACGCATTCCGCGCCGTCACCAGCGCCGTTTCCGCATCGACCACGTCGGACGCCGGAGCCGCTCCCCCAGAATATCGCAAATTAGTGAGACGTAGGCTCTCCGCCGCAAGTTCCGCCGTAGTGCGCGCTTCCTCCAGGCCCGACCGGGCAATAAGCGCCTCGTCATACGTGGCATAGAGTTCGCTCACATCGGTCCGCGTAGCCAGGCTCAATGCCGCCTTGGCGGACTGCTGTTTGAATTCCGCCTGGTGCAGCTTGCTGCGCAATGTTCCCCAATCCCAGACCGGGACTGTCAATGCAGCCGTAAGGAAATAGCCAAGATTGGGAAGGACTCCTATTTCCGGGAATGCGGCACGAGCGCATCTAAGAGCAAAGCAATTCGCTTCAATACCGTAGTCGGTGTCCACCGTCAGTGTGGGAAGAAACGCTGTTTTCGCTAGCTTGACATCCAGGTCCGCCTCATGAAGCGTTTCTCGGGCAACCCGCATGTCGGGGTTTTGCTTTTCGGCCATCTCTTGAACTTCCGGAAACGGTGGCAAGGCGGGTGCGGAGTCGAGGTCATCGACAACGGTGAAATTTTCATTAAAGTCGGGGAACAGGATTACGGCAAGCCCCAGGCGGGTGTCTTCCATGGAAAACTTGGCCTCGTCGAATGCCTGCTTTTGGATCCGGTATTGGATTTCCGCCTTCAAGCCATCACTGTGAGGGGCCTGTCCCTGATGTTCCAGATCCTGCGTGATGTCCATGAAATGTTTGGCTTGGTCCAGCCCTGCTTGCGCGGTCGCGTATTTGCGCTGCGCGACCACCATACCGTAATAGTTTTTCGTTACGGTCACAGCCAGACCGCGGCGCGCGATTTCGGCCTTTGCGTTAGCTATGGCCTCCGCTGCTTTGGTGCGCGTATACGCCGTTCCCATCAGAAGGCCCGGCGACAGATCCTGGTGGTACACGCCCCAGAGCCGGTATACGTGAATACCGTCATTTGTGACGAATCTCCCGTCAGAGACCCTTCCGCCGTTTCCCTGCGTACCGAGGTATTGCGTCGTCGCAGTAATCGTCGGCAACATGGCGTTTCTGGCCTGGATCCGGTCTTCGCGCGCGCTCCTCGCATCGGAGGTCGCGCCCAGTAGGGTGGGATCGAGTTTCCGCGCTCTCTCCAGCGCGTCCTGCAGGGTCACCGTCGTAGGCGGCGCCGCTTGCCCCGGTCCTGATGGTTTCAGGAGTTGGACCTCTGATTCTCCACTGGGCGCGGGAGAAGTGGCCTGCGCTGCGGCTCTTGAGATTGGAAGGACCAGCGCGATGGCCAAGCCCAACGCTATAACGGAAAAACGCCCGATCGACGGGCACGAACCGCCTTGGCGGGCAGCAAGCCGCCCTCTAGACATGGCAATATCTATAAGACCGAATAAATGACCCATGGAAACCATCTCCTCCCGCCCCTGGCTGCCGCTGGCTGGATGCCGGGCCGGGGCGAACGTCCAGCATCCGCTTTGAAATAGCAGAAACTAACACTAATGTGCAAGCCCTTGTTCAGAAGACGCGTGAAGCATAGCAATTCCACATGAAAATTATCTGAATAAATATTTTTTGAGCGACTTCGAATTTTGCCGACGGTTTTATGCCGTAACTTCACAGTGTTGCCTCTCGCTTCTCCTCATCCCCACGTTGAGCAGTGAACGAAGCGTAGGCACGGCCAGAAAAAATCCGTCTTTTGCGGGTCGCAGCCTATTTCTCCGAACCTTAAGGGAACCTTAAGATTGTGGCAGGAGGCGATTGGAGTGTTGGAAAGCTATCGGCAGGTTCCAGAGCAGTTTGTAAGGGGCCGTATATTCCACAACTAATTGAAAAGAAAGGCTATTAGTCGAAGCCCGGGAACGCCAATCTCCCATTGGCGGTGTGCGCCACGCCAATCGGGAGATTGGCGTTCCCGGGCGAGACCGCGAGGGGCGGGTGGCCGACCCTTTCGCGTTTTTTCTGTTGACGAACGCGCATAGTTGGATGATACCACTCCAGTACGTCAACGCCGAGGGACTGGTTTAGCTTTTCCGGGAAGCTGGTTTAGTTTTTCCGGGTGGCCGACCCTCTCGCTCTTAGAGGGTCGGGGTTTTGACTTCTCTTTTGTTCCATGGCCCATAAACTTATTCGCCACTACGGGCGCAGCCATCTGCATTTCATTACGTTCACTTGCTATCGACGCCTGCCCCCGCTGCGCTCGGTTCGAGCCAGAAATAGTTTCGTCCAGATCCTCGGTGAGGTGCGCGACCGCTACGGGTTCTCCCTTGTAGGTTACGTCGTCATGCCAGAGCACATCCACCTGCTCATCAGCGAACCTGCTACTGAAGCGGATCAACTCGGTGGACTTCGATCGTCTCCGTTTGCGGGTCGAGGGTCCCGAGGATTCGCACTTTTTGGCCGGCATAAGGTTCTACGAGTTCCGGTTTATCCAAGTGGTAAACTTTGTCCTTGTTTTGGAGAACGAACCGGCCACCGCGATTCTTGATGCAATATAAGGTGCAGTCCGCGGCGGTCTTTCCGACCGATTTCACCTTGAGCATTTCCTTGTGCGATTTGTCCATGGAATGGACATTCATGGCGCACTGAGTGTCCCCGATTTCGCCGGTGAAGACCTTTTCGTCCCCGCCAAAGACCGATGGGCTTGTGAGACAAAGCAAAATCAAAGCGGTCAAACACAATGTAGATTGTTTCCAAAAGCGCATTTCTCCCCCTCACTTATTGATTTCAGAATCCGATTCTGTCTTGACTTCCGGTTCCACGATAAATTTCATGTTCATCTGTTCATGGCCTTCGCTGCAGATGACCGTGCAAACGACTTGATACTCGCCCGGTTCCGCCGGTGCCGTGAGCGAGAATTCCTGGACGCCCGGCTTGAGCAGCAACTCCCAGCCAGGAACGGGCTGGTGGTCCTTGGGGCGCAGCAGGGAAAATCCGTGGATCGAGCCGTCCCTGTTGTTCTGCTTGGCGCGAATCGCCGTCACCCGGAGAAGTATTTTTTCGTTTGCCGTGACCGTGATGCTGGGCTTGCTCATGCCCTCGATTTTGTACCGGCTGTCGTGGCCCGCAAGCACTTCAATCAAGCGAGGCGCCTGCTGGGCCTTTACGGGCAGAAGCAGCAGCAAGAGCAGCAATGCGGCAAATGCCCGCGCTAGAAGCGGAGCAGGCACGGACCGGTCTTCATAACTTTCTCTTCTCATCGTCACTCAGTCATGTACCGCACGATGAATTTCATGTCTTCGTTGGTAATCGTGGCGCGAACCCTCATGTGCCGTTCGATCGTGGCCATCATGCGGGGTGGAAACTTATGCGGCGCCATGTGGCACCGGCCGCAGTTGGCGCGATATCGCTGCTCTCCTTGGAAGCGCGAATAGGCTGCTGCCTGCACTGGCTTCGAGGAGCCCAATGTCGAGCTGGAAGCCGTGCCTGTGCCGGCGGAGGAAACTTTCGAGTCCACTACCTTCGCTTGCTCCTGTCCCGCGGCGCATAAAACTGCCCCTAGTATCAAGACCGAAAGGCAGGCGAGCATACTCCGTCTGAATCTCAATTTTCGCCTCCAGGGCCGAGCGGAATTGCGAAGCGATAGGTCAGTCCAACCGTCCAAACGTTCTTGTTTCCCAGCTCGCTGAACTGCCGGCCATAGCTGCTCACCGCTCGCAGGCCATCCCGAAAGTAGTAATTCACGCCGAATTCAAACTGGCGGGTATTCACGGGCGGCAGCGAATCGCTCGGGATCTCCCCTACAAAATACTGTTGCATGCGCGCGACGAGCTGCGTTCGTCGCATGGCGTACTGCCAGAACGGAACCTGGCTCAGGCGGTATGCAGGTTCGATCCAGTAGCCGCTCCCCCTGGCCGAGCGTTGATATTCCCCGCGGAATTCCAATGGCAGCGCCGGCGGCTGCCAGCCGCCATGAAAACCGAAAGAGTTCGAGCGCTCGTCCTGCAGCAAATGCTCAAAGGAGCCGCCGATTTCGAGCCGCGCGTTGGGAATGAAGATTCCCGCGCGTCCGCCCACCAGGCGGTCCGAGTCGAGCGGAGTCACGTTGCTCAACGTAACCGTGCTCAACGCCGAAAAATAAACGGCGTAGTTGATATTGAATTTGGACGTTGCCGGGAAGCCGCCGCGCACCATGGCTCCGGTGCTGGCCTGGGAGGGCCCCGTGCCGATCGGCAGGATCAATGGATCGGTCTGAAGGTTTCGGATCCAGATGGGGTAAAGCCGCTCGTTGAATATTCCGAAGGGGGTAAGAAATCTTCCCACCGTGACGGTCACGTAGGGGTTGGCTATGAAATCCAATTGGAGATAATCAATGCTTTTTAGGACCTGGCCATGAAAAGCGCTACTCCCCGGCTCTTGGCTCATATCCGCTTCAAAAGTGGTCCGGGATTCGATCAGCCAACGGTCTCCTATGGGGACGAGAAGGACCGGAGCGATCAGAGGCCCCAGATCGGGTTGTCCACCATCAAACGAAGTGATGAATCCCGCTCCCCCGATGATGACCGGCACGGGCTTGGGGATATCGGGCTGTTCCTGGGCGTGGAGAACAGGAACGGCAAGGAAAGTCAACAATGCGCCAAGGAGTGAAATTCGACGATGGAATGAAAATGAAGAACTAGGGCGCCTCCCACATGCCGCGGGCATGCGTCCGCAATTGGCTTTGAAAACCGACCGAACTAATTTTCCCACCGCTGCAACCCCACAACCGTCTGCACCCGGCTATACGTTTCTTTTTATGTTGAGGGGTCGTCCGGAAGGGGTCAAGCACTGCGGATTTGTTTTTCGCGGAAGTGATAATTAACACAAGCGACACAATTCCTCGTCAAACCGGGCAACCCGCCGTTGCATTGGGCGGACGTTTCAAAGAGTTCCGCAAGGTCGTTGCATGCAATGCGCGGCGCCCTTCGACGAAGTTAGACACTTGCTCAACGCGAACGAAAATATTTTGACAGTTTTTGATTTATGAACTATAGCTAATTGCAGCGTTCCGCGATGGCGGACCAGTCCGCCCGGATCAGCGATTGCCGACTACAGGGGACACCATGAGAAATCAGAGCCGCATCCATACGCGCGTCACCATTCTGGCTACCGTCACGATCGGGTTAGCCCTTCTCGTGGTGGGGAGCGTAAGCAGGTCCCATGCGGCGCCCCCGCAATCGCAGACGGCATCCGCCAAGGTCATGCACACGGACGATTTCCAGCGCTCAGCGCGCCTCGATACCTATAAGGTGATCGCCGATAGCGGCGCGGGCCGCGGCGAAAACATTTACTTCTACAAATGTTGGATGTGCCACAACCAATATGCGAAGACCGGCCCATATCTGAAGGAACTTTTCAAGCACTCTCAATTGATGTCCGGCGATCCCGTGACCGATGAAAATGTGGCCGCAAAAATCAAGGAGGGCGGTCCGGGGATGCCGGCGTTTGGCACGACACTGAAGGACGCGGATGTCGCCGATCTCATTACCTACATCAAGGAAGGGAAGTGCTGCGTCGAAGGAGAAAATCCTGGACCGAATCCCTGGTATCGCGCGGCCACCCAAAAATGGGCAGTCCAAAACGGGTTGTCGGGAGGCGCCACCGGAGCCGTCAAGATTCCGAGCGGGGATTCGCCGGAAGGCGTTGGAGTGCAGCTCATCGCGCCGAATGGCGTGCGGACGACGGTGTATACCGACGCGCAAGGACACTACGAATTCCCCAAGATGCAAACCGGGGATTACACTTTGCGGATTCCCACTCCGCTTTTGTTCAAGCCTTACGTCATGAATTCCGTCCATATTGACGGAGCTTCAAAGCTGGACGACATCGTTTTGGAGCGGGTTTCCGATTCGGATGCGCTGCCAGCCACGCCGGAGATCGAACGTCAGCTCAGCGGCGCGGAATTGTTGTGGAACATGCCGGGGACGGCGCAGGAGAAAGCGACTCTTCAGAAAAATTGTTCCGCGTGCCATTCCTGGCAGCAAATTTTCCGCAACCGCTATGACGAGCGAAGTTGGGGCCTGATCGTCGACCGGATGACGCAATATTCCGGCACTTCTCTCGTGATTCGCATCAAGGGAATTTCGTCCACGGGCGGCGGAAACAATTCGGTTACGCGCCGGGACGGAACATCGCCTGAGGAAGTGAATACCCTCGTGAAGTTCCTGTCGCGAGTCCGCGGTCCGGACGCGCAGGACGCCCCGCTGCGCGTGTTCCCGCGCCCGCGCGGAGCAGCAACGAAGGTCATCGTTACCGAATACGAGTTGCCTCAATCCTTGCTTGCCCTGCATGACGTGCAAGGTGACTCGAAAGGCATGCTGTGGTTCAGCAGTCACAAAACCGATGTCGTCGGGAAAATAGATCCCCGCACCGGGATTGTGACCGAGTACACCATTCCGCTTACGCCGAAAGCGATGCCCGGAACGCACGCGGTCGTCATCGACAAGAACGACACGGTTTGGTTTTCGGAAAACTGGGGACACAACCTGAACCGGCTCGATCCTCAAACCGGAAAAATTACACAGGTGCACATCGAGGACGCCGTTCCCGTGAACGCCCCCGGCTTCGGCAATTTTGCGATGACTCGCGATGGTTTCGTCTGGGACAGCCGCGACGATCATGTGCGCAAGATCGATCCGGAAACGGGCAAGACGGT
>DATNIO010000163.1:0-33391 GCA_035604385.1 Verrucomicrobiia bacterium
AACGCCGGCAGATCGCACTTCGCGCGCCGCGTGGCAGTGGTCGCCGAAAGCAAGGAGCAACTGCGCGAAGCCCTCGCTGCCTTTGCGAAGGAGCAGCCGGCGCAGAGTGCCGGGGCGGAATTGCGAGCCGGACACTCCACGAGAAAAGACGGACCGCGCATCGCTTTTCTATTCGGCGCGGAGGCTTCCAATCCTTGCGCCGCACAGCAGCTTTACGCCACCCAACCCGTGTTTCGCTCGGCGGTGGATCGCTGCTCGCGTTTTCTGGGTTCGCACTCGAATGAGCCGCTGCTCGCCGCGCTTTCCGCGGTACAAAACAATCCGGAACGCCGCGACCCGGCGCTGTTTGCCCTGGAGTTTGCGCTGGCGGAACTTTGGCGATCCTGGGGCATCGAGCCGGACGCCGTCCTGGGCGCGGGCGCCGGCGAATACACGGCAGCGGTAATTTCCGGCGTATTGACCTGCGAAGACGCATTAAAACTCATCGTCGAGCGCGCTCGCTTCCTGCAGCTTGCTCTTCATAACGGCGACCTGAATCGAAGGCTCGACGAATTCGATGCAGCGGCAGCACCAATAAAATTCCGACCGCCCAGCGTCCCCTTCGTTTCCGGACTTACGGGAAAGCTTTTGGCGGAAGGCGAATTTCCCGGCGCCGACTATTGGCGCCTTCAGGTTCTGCAGGGTATGCAGCTCGAAGAGGGAATCTCTACACTTGAGGCGCTGGGTTACGACCATCTCCTTGAAATAGGGCCTCCTAGTAGCTTCACTGGAATAGAGCGCCTCCGCGATCCGGCAGCTAAGACCACTCTCCTCTCTTCACTTGAAAGCGATCGTGGCGCATGGCAGAGCATGCTCACGAGCCTCGCTTCGTTGTACGTCCGCGGCGCGAGTGTCGATTGGAAGGCTTTCGATGAACCCTTCCAGTCGCTGAAAGTGCCTCTGCCAACGTATCCCTTCGACCGAGAGCGTTGCTGGGAAGATCCTCCCAATGCGCCCGGCTCACAGAAGACGGCCAAGCCAGTGCACGCTCTGCTTGGAGAGCGTGTGAACTCCGCTCTGCCCATGCCGCAGTTTCAGAGCAAGATCGGAGTCGATACCCTTCGCTACTTGAACGACCACAAAGTTCAGGGCTCCGTCGTTTTTCCCGCTTCCGCTTATCTGGAAATGGCGCGGGCGGCCTCGACGGAACTTTTTGGAGCAGGCTCCCCGGTTTTATCCAACGTAGCGTTTCAGGAAGCGTTGATCCTTCCCGCCACGGGCGCGCGCACTTTGCAATTGGTCGCCTCTCCGGCATCGAGCGGCAGCGCTTCGTTCCAGATTTACAGTTCCAACGCCAATCTGAACGGCAGCCACGAGAATGCAGCGTGGACCTTGCACGCTTCCGGCGACATGCGCATGGAAGTTCCGGATTTTGTTCGTTGCGCCGAGGAACAATACAGCCTGGACGAAATACGCGCCCGATGCCCACAACGCAAAATAGCCGCGGAGCTTTACACGTCCATGAGAAATGCCGGCCTGGAATACGGCCCAGATTTCCAGGGCGTCCAACAATTGTGGTGCGGACAGCGCGAAGCGCTTGGAGAAGTGCGGTTTCCGCCCGCCGTGATTCCGGTTTCCCAGGCCAATGGAAATTCCGATGGCGTCTGGATGCATCCCGCCCTGCTCGATTCCTGCCTGCAAGTTCTCGCAGCTGCGTTGCCGGAAGACAAAACTGGTGCCGGTCGGAAAAGGATTTATCTCCCGAGCGGGGTTGCGAGCCTCCGATTTTTGGCGCGCTCGGGCGCGCGCCTGTTCAGCCACTGCGTCGTTCGCCCGAGCAGCAGTCTCGGAACGGAATTCCTAGAGGCGGACATCCGCCTGCTTGACGAAGCTGGCTGCGTGGCATGCGAACTTCTGGGGTTCCGCGTGAAGCTGGTCTCCGGCGAAACGGATCGCGAGGCGCGCGAGAATCCCGGCGACTTGCTCTACGACGTCGCCTGGGTGGCGAAGCGGCCCGTCGCGTCAGGGAATTCCAATGGTTCGGAAACCCCTTCGTGGTTCATCCTTGCGGATCGAGGCGGCGTAGGGCGAGCCCTTGCGGCCCAACTTCAGTCGCAGGGAGAGACGCGCATCGTCGCAACTCCGAATGATCTTCGCGACCTCAAGCTCCATGCCGGCTCCTGCAACATCATCTATCTCTCGAGCCTCGACCTGTGCGATCTCGCCGCTCGCCCGGATGCGATCCTGGAAGCGCAGACCCAGTGGATCGAAACCCTGCAATTCGTTCAGACGCTTCTCCGCGCGCCGAGCGGTTTGAATCGGCGCCTGTGGATCGTAACTCGCGGAGCACAAGCCGTTGGACCCACGTCCGCACATCTGTCGCTCGCACAGACTCCCTTGTGGGGCTTGGCCAAGTCAATCGATCTCGAGCACGCGGAGCTAGGTTGCACCCGAATCGATCTCGATCCCGAAGGCGGCCCTGAAGAACTCGCCGCACTCTCGGAGGAATTGTCCCTCCCAAGCACCGAGCGCGAAGTTGCTTTCCGAAAAGGAACCAGATACGTCGCCCGGCTAGTGCCGCGCGCGCCCAAATCCTCGAGCGCCGCGCTCCTGGATATTCCAATAGCGGATTCGTTCCGCCTGGATATCTCGCGCCCCGGAAATCTCGAGAATTTGATCCTGCGAGGAACCTCTCGTCCGCAACCGCGACGCGGCGAAGTTGAAATCCGCGTAAATTCCGCGGGCCTGAACTTTCGCGATGTGATGAATGCCGCGGGCGTATATCCCGGCGGACCAATCCCCTTCGGCGCGGAATGTTCGGGAACGATTTCCGCCGTCGGGCCGGATGTAACCAACATGAAGGCCGGCGACGAAGTGATCGCCGTGGCGGGCGCCAGCTTCAGCGCCTTCACCACCGCGGACGCGCGCGCCGTCGTGCCCAAGCCTCCCGCTTTCAGCTTCGGTCAAGCGGCCACGATTCCGATTGCCTTCCTCACGGCCTACTATTCTCTGCACCATCTTGCAAAACTTTCCCGTGGAGAGCGCGTGCTCATCCACGCCGCGGCCGGCGGCGTGGGTCTCGCCGCCGTGCAACTGGCCCAGCACGCGGGCGCGGAGATTTTCGCGACCGCCGGCTCTTCGGAAAAGCGCGCGTACCTGAAGTCGATGCGCGTGCCGCACGTCCTGGACTCGCGTTCCCTCTCTTTCGCCGACGAAATCATGAAGACCACCGGCGGCCAAGGCGTCGACGTCGTTCTGAATTCCTTGCCCGGCGAATACATTACCCGCAGTCTTTCGATCCTCGCCGCTCATGGCCGTTTCGTCGAAATCGGCAAGACCGATATCTACCAGAACAAGCCGCTCGGCCTGTTCCCATTTCGCAATAACCTCTCGTATTTTGCCCTCGACCTGGACCGCGTCTGCCGCGAGCGGCCCGCCTTGCTTCGCTCCTTGCTCCTCGAACTCATGGCGATGTTCAAGCAGGGCAGCCTCAAGCCGCTCCCGCACAATATTTTTCCCGTCGAGGACGCCGCCAACGCGTTTCGTTACATGGCCAGGCGAAAAAATATCGGGAAGGTCGTGCTTTCCTTTACCAGCGCCGAATCCAGGAATCGCTCGGATCGGTCTTCCGCTCCTCGCCCCGACGCGACGTATCTGATCACGGGAGGCCATGGAGGTTTGGGGCTCGAAGTCGCACGTTGGCTGGTGGAAAAGGGTGCGCGGCACTTAGTTTTCCTCAGCCGCAGTGGTGCTTCCTCCTCCGGCAAGGAAGTCGCCGCCGAATTGGCCGCTAAAGGCGCCACGGTCGCGACGATTCAAGCCGACGTTTCGAACGAAAGCGATCTGGCCCGCGCGCTGTCCGAAATTCGTAACACGATGCCACCGCTCCGCGGAGTGATTCATGCCGCTGGAGTGCTGGATGACCACCTGCTCCTTAACCTCGACGCGGAAAACTTCCGCCGAGTCCTAGCTCCCAAAGTTCTCGGAGCGTGGAATCTCCACACCCTCACCGCGGATTTGCCCCTCGATTTCTTCGTCGTTTTCTCTTCGGTGGCTTCAGTCCTGGGTTCGCCCGGCCAGGCGAATTACGCCGCCGCCAACGCGTTCCTGGACGGTCTGGCGCACGATCGCCGCTCTCGAGGCTTGCCGTGCCTGTCCATCAACTGGGGCCCGTGGGCCGAAGTCGGCATGGCCGCCCGCGCCTCAAGCGCCCGAGGACCGGCGTCTCGCGTGATGCTTCCGCTCGCTCCCGCGCAAGCACTCGCCGCGCTCGACCGTCTGTTCGAAAAGAACGGCCCCGCTCAGGCTGTCGCGATGTCGGTGGACTGGACGCAATTGGCGCGCTCTTTCAACGGGCAGCAGCTCCCGGCCTTGATTGCGGATCTCATTCGGGAAAAGGCCCGTCCCGCCGCTGCAAAGGCGGCCGGCGAATCGGGACCGCGCCTGTCCATGCAGGAACTCCTGGCCACTCCTCAGGCCCGGCGGCACGCCCTGCTCCTCGCGCACGTCCAGAAAAGCCTGGCGCAGGTGATGGCACTCGACGCGCCGGAACTCGACCCCGAAGAATCCATGAGCAACCTTGGACTCGACTCCCTCATGGCGCTCGAGCTGCAACACTCGCTCGAGGAATCATTCGGAACGAAGTTGCCCATCGAGCTGCTGATGGGCATGCCCAGCCTGAACGAGTTCGTAACCCGCCTTCTGGACATCCTCGTCAAGCCGGCAGCCTCACCTGTACCGGAAACCGCGCAAGAAATGAAGGTCGTAGAGGCGGAGCCGAGAGAAAGTTCCCCCCGATTGTAGAGGGATGAGTAGCACAGGCTTCAGCCTGTGGGTTTTAGTCCTTGCAAGCACCACCCCCCACAGCCTGAAGCCTGCGCCGCTCGATTGCAGACTAGAACTTCTTGCAACAAATTCAACCTAAGACTTAACGCCCGACTTGCGCAGGATGCTCATCATCGGGCACCAGTTGGTGAAAGCCGACTGGAACAGATTCAGACCAACGAACGCCGTAAACAGAAACCAGTAAGGGCTGACCCAATAACCCAACGCAAGCGAGAGCACGACGAATCCGCCCCCGATCATTCTGATGTAACGATCCACTGTCATGACGCGACCTCCTCCTAGTTCATTGCACTTCCAAAATTTTCCTCGAGCGGCGGCGCCGTTTCCCTGCTCCCACGCTCGCTCATGTAATACAGAATCGGAACCGTAATGCGCGAAAGCACGGTCGACGCCACTTCACCTGCCATCAACGAAATGGCCAGCCCCTGAAAAATCGGATCGAACAAAATCACGCTGGCGCCAACGACGACCGCCGCTGCCGTGAGCAGCATCGGGCGGAACCGCACCGCTCCTGCGTCCACAACGGCTTCCTCGAGCGGCATGCCGTGCGAGCGGCGCAACTCGATAAAGTCCACGAGAATGATTGAGTTTCGGACGATAATTCCCGCGCCTGCGATGAAGCCGATCATCGATGTGGCCGTGAAGAATGCGCCCATCCCCGCGTGAGCCGGAAGAATTCCAACCAGCGTCAGCGGTATGGGAGCCATGATGACCAATGGCGTCTTGAACGATTTGAACCACCCTACCACGAGCACGTAAATCAGCACCAGGACCGCCGCGAAGGCCAGGCCGAGGTCGCGAAAAACTTCCACCGTGATGTGCCACTCCCCGTCCCATTTCATCGAGTAGCGGTCCGTGCGTTCCGGCAGCGCCGTGCCCGTGTATTGCTTCACCTGGTAGCCGTCGGACAATTGAATTTTGTTGATGGCGTCGCTCATGTTGAGGATGGCGTAGACGGGGCTCTCGACGACTCCCGCCACGTCTCCAGTCACGTAGACCACGGGCCGCAGGTTCTTGCGATAAACGCTCTTGTCGATGACGGTTTCCTCGACGTCCGTGATTTCGCGAAGAGAAACTTGCGCGCCCGTTGGCCCCGGCAATTTGAGATTGCGCAACTGTTCGATTCCGGAGCGGTCCGGCCGGGAAAGCCGCACTTCGATGGGAATGTCTTCGCGCGAGGAAGGATCGTGCAGCAGCCCCGCCGAAGCCCCGTTCAATCCGATTTGCACGGTGCGCGACACTTCCGCCGCGGACACGCCTTGCAGCGCTGCTTTGTCGAGATCGACTTTCAAATCGTACTTCGTCTGCGGATCTTCCACGTACCAGTCGACATCCACCACGCCCGGCGTCTCCTGGAAAATCTTTTTTATTTTTGCGGCCAGTTCCATCTGGCCTTTGTAGTTGGGACCGTAGACCTCCGCGACGAGCGTCTCGAGGACCGGCGGGCCGGGCGGAACCTCCGCCACCTTGATTCGCGCTCCGAACGGCGCCGCGATCTTGTCCAGTTCCGGCCGCAGCCTCCGCGCGATGTCATGGCTCTGGGCTTTGCGATCGTGCAGTGCGAGCAAGTTGACTTGAATGTCGGCCTGATTGGGGCCGCGCCGCAGGAAGTAGTGCCGCACGAGGCCGTTGAAATTGTACGGGCCGGACGTGCCGGAATAGATTTGATAGTTGACGACCTCCGGCTGCCCGCCCAGATAATTTCCGAGCGCCTGCGCCACGCGAGTCGTCTGCTCGAGCGGCGTCCCGTCGGGCATGTCGATGATCACCTGGAACTCGCTCTTGTTGTCGAAGGGCAGCATCTTGACTTGCACCCACTTGAGGGGGATGAACGCGACCGCGGCGAGCAGCAGCACAATCACGCCGCCAAGAAATGCCCACCTCCGCCCTGCGTTTTGGATCAGCGGATTCATCAGTCGCCGGTAAAACCGTGTGGTCCATCCCTCCGCTTCATGACCGGACTCCGGACGATCCGCGTAGTGATGCAGCAGCCGTAGCGCCGCCCACGGCGAGACGACAAATGCGACCAGCAAGGAAAAAAGCATCGCTGAGGATGCGCCGACCGGGATGGGCCGCATATACGGGCCCATCAAGCCGCGCACAAAAGCCATCGGCAGGATTGCCGCGATCACGGCGAAGGTCGCCAGGATCGTTGGATTGCCGACCTCGTCCACGGCCTCCACGGCCACGCCGGCGAGAGATCTCCCACGATTCTCGGGCAAGCGGAAATGACGCACGATGTTTTCGACAACGACGATGGCGTCGTCCACCAATATCCCGATGGAGAAAATTAGCGCGAAGAGCGTCACGCGATTGAGCGTGTAGCCGTAAAGATAGAAAACCGAAAGAGTCAGTGCCAGAGTGACGGGAATTGCCAGAAGCACGACGCCCGATTCGCGCCAGCCCAGAGCGAGGGCGATGAGCAGCGTTACGGAAATCGTCGCAATAAAAAGGTGCTGGAGAAGTTCGTCCGATTTATCCTTCGCTGTTTCGCCGTAGTTGCGCGTCACGCTGACGTTCAAGTCGTTTGGGAGCATGTTGCCGCGCAACATGCCGATTTTCTTCAGCGCGCTCTCCGCGATCAACGTCGCATTCGCGCCCTTGCGCTTGGCGAGCGTGATGGTCACCGCGGGATATTCCGAATTTGCCGCGCTTCCCGTTGATCCTTTCGCGCCGGCGAACAGGACGTAACTGTCCGGTTCCGCCGGGCCGTCTTCAATCGCGCCAACCACGTCACGCAGATAGACGGGCCGTCCCGCATGAACGCCGACGACAACTTGCTGAAGCTCTTCGGGCCGGGTAAAGAAGTTGCCGGCTTCAACCTGGAATTCCTCGTTCCCGCCGGCAAAGCTGCCTGCCTGGCTGCGCGTGTTCGCGGCGCCGAGCTGCGTGACAATGGAGCCGGGAGTGAGGCCATACGCGGAAAGCCGCTGCGTGTCGAGAATCACGCGCAACTTCCGCGTCTGGCCGCCGATGATCGTGGTTTCGGAAACGTCGTCCAATTGCTTCAGGGAATGTTCCAGCTCTGCCGCGATTCGCCGCAATTGGTATGCATCGTAGTTCTTCCCCCACAGTGTCAGCGCGAGGATGGGCACATCGTCAATCGAGCGCACTTTGATGAGCGGCTGGGAGACGCCCTGCGGGATGCGGTCGAAATTCGAGTACAGCTTGTTGTACGTTTGCACGACCGCGTCTTCTTCTTTCGTGCCTACATAGAAGCGCACGATCACCAAGCTCAGGCCCGGGTTGCTGATCGAGTAGATGTATTCGACACCGGGCAGTTCCCGGAGGAGCTTTTCCATTGGGACAGTGGCGCGCTCCGCGACTTCCTGCGCGGATGCACCCGGCATTTGCACGAACACGTCGAGCATCGGCACGACGATCTGCGGTTCCTCCTCGCGCGGCGTCTGGAGGATGCTGAAAACACCGAGGAGAAGAGCGAAGACAATCACCAGCGGCGTCAGCTTCGACTGAATAAAAATGTGTGCGATGCGCCCCGCGAGGCGCGGGACGTGAGTGGAAGCATCCGGCTTGACGGGAGTTTCGCTCATGGACGCGGCGCGATCTGTTTGCCGCCAAGGTCGCGATCTCCGGGCGCGGCAACGAGTTTTTCTCCCTGCTGTAAACCGGAAAGCACTTCCACGTGTTCTCCGAATGCCTTGCCCAGCGTGACGTAGCGCAATTGGGCGATCTGGTTTGCGTCAACTACAAAAACGCCGCGCAATTGTCCCCGCTCCACGATTGTTGTACCTGGTATCAAGAGCGCGGACCGCGCGCCTCGTGGGAAACGCGCCCTGCCGAATAGGCCTGACCGAAACCGCGCATCGGCTGGCAGCTCGATTTTCACCAGGAAGCTGCGGCTTGCCGGATCCGCGGCTGGAACAATTTGCGCAACTCTCCCCCGGAATTCGGCGCTCTGCAGAGAATCAAGAAGAACGGGAACGGCCTCGCCAACGCGGACGAGACGGATGTCGCTCTCATCCACCATCGCTTCGAGGCGATAGCTCCGCGTGTCTTCCAGAGTGAACAGCGGCACGCCGGGCGAAGCGAATGTACCGGCGTCCGCCTTTTTCTCTATCACCACGCCGGCAAAGGGCGCGCGAATCTGCGTGTTGCCGAGGGAAGTTCGAGACTGCGTGAGCGCCGCATCGGCCTGCGCTTCGTTTGCGCGCGCCATGTCGCGCCGCGATTCCGCGGCTTGGGAGCGCGTTTTGATCTCGTCGAACTCTTGCGGGCTGATCGACTCCTTGTCAATGAGTTGTTGATAGCGCTTCAACGTGGATTGGGCCAGAGCGAGCTCCGATTCAGCGGAGGAAATTTCCTTCTGCGCGGCAGTCACGGCAGCCGCGGATTGCTCCACGGCGGCGCGCGGTTGCGAGTCGTCAATGATGGCAAGAATCTGGCCGCCCTGGACCCGGTCGCCTTCCTGCGCGCGAATCTCGACGATATTGCCCATCGTTTGGCTGGCGATCTGGGCGGTTTGCGCGGCGCGCACCGTCCCCACCGCTTCCAGCGAATCGGGAACCGTCGCGCCTTGCGCAACAATCACCGCAACGCCGCTCGCCGTCTCCGGCGCAACGGCCGGAACGCGATTGTCGCTGGAACATCCGAGAATCCCGCCGCTCAGTCCGGCGATCAGCAAAGAAAAAACCGCAAATTCTCTATTCCTGCGCTTCATGGCGTCACCACGGGCGACTGCGGATTGAGCGCACCGCTGGCAAGTTGCAGCGCGGCATAACCAGTGTAGTAGCGGCAGACAGTTTCCCAGTATTCGGCTTGCGTGCGCCGCGCGGCATCTTCCGCGGCGAGCAGGTCCGTGACGGTCGAAAGTCCCGCTTCGTAGCGGTCCTGATTGATCCGCAAACTTTCTTGCGACTCGGCGATGGCAGCGCGAGCCACTTCGAGCTGTTGCCGCGTTGCGTCCACGTCGTAATAGGCTTTGCGGACATCCAGCCGCACAGCATCCGTTGCCATTTCCTTCAGCGCGGCGACCTTCTCCTGCATCGCCCGTTCGCGCGAAAGCTGAGCCTGCTTCGCTCCGCCTTCAAAGAGATCGAATTGCACTTCGATTCCGGCCACCCAGTTGTTCCCGCCGCCGCCGGCGACCAGGGTCGGGTTGTCGGCCTCCCAGTCCGCGAAGGCGTTGATTCGCGGGCCGAAAGACGACTTGGCGATCGAGACGCTTTCCTGCTGCGCGGATTCCTCCGAGCGAATCCGCTTCAAATCTGGGCGTTTTTCGATGGCCTGCTTCTCGAGTTCTTCCAGCGGCGTTGCGGGCAGATTTCTTTCCGTCAGTTCATCGGACGGCTCGAAATCGCTCTGCGTGGAAAGGCCCATGGCCGCGCTCAACTGCGCCCGCGCCAGTGCCACGTTGTTTTGGGCGCGAATCAGTTCCTGTTTGCGAGTCGCGAGGCGCACCTGGGCGCTCAGCGAGTCGGATTCCACAACGATGCCGCTCTCGACGCGATTCTTGCTGCGTTCCAGGATGGCCTGCGCTGTTTTCATCGCCTGCTCGGCCACTTCGAGCTGCTTTTTGGCCAGCAGCACGGCGTAGTAGGAGTCGGCAACGCGAAACACGATTTCCTGCCCGGTGCGCTCCAGTTGACGATCCGTGGCGTCCTTCTCCTGCTCCGCGCGATTCACGGAACGCCAGCTCGCCAGCGAATCGAACAGACTCCACGTGCCCCCGAACCGCGTGGCAAAGTTGCCGAATGGAAGCGGCGTATTCAAAACGTTGAGAGCGAAGTCGGACGCGCCAAAGCGCTGTTGCCGCAATTTGCTGCCGAAGACAAACACGGGATCGTCGCCGGCCGTAGCCGTCTCGGAAAACATGATGTGAGGCAGTAGGAAGGATCTGGCTTGCTTCACATCGGCAGTAGCGGCGCGCGTATCCGCAAGCGCCGCTTTGCGCTGCGGGTTCTTCTCCAGCGCGATGTTTACCGCCTGCCGCAACGTCAGCGGAGAGGCATGCTGCAACTCTTGCCCGAACAGCAGCCCGGAACCGAAGTGTGCAACGAGAACGGCAAGCGCCAGACTCGCAAGGAAACGTGGAACGCCGGCGAACCGGACAACAGAGTTCCCCGGACGGCGAATATCATTCACGTGATTATCTCCGTAAATTCTTGAATCAAATTTTTATTTCTAGGCCGCGGCAGGAGTCAACGCCAGCCAGTCCGTTTTCTCTTCCAAAATCTCGAAAGTAGTTTGCAACCTGGCCGTCTGTTTCACCATCGCGCCCACCGAGCAGTACTTTTCTTCGGACAGGCGGATGGCTTCCTCCACCGAAGCACGATCGATATCGTATCCTGTTACCATGTGGACGATGCGAACAGCCGTGAACACCTGTGGCGGCCGCTCCGCTTGGTCGGCCTCGACTCGCACTTCGTATCCGGTCACCTTCTGGTGGTATTTCTGGCGCAGGATCGTAATCACGTCGAAAGCGGTGCAGCCGGCCAGCGCCACGGCGACCAATTCAATAGGCTTGGGGCCGGTACCTCCGGCCGGATCATCGAGCAGGATATGATGCTCGCTTCCCGTCGTGGCGACAAACTGACGCTCCTGCCTAAGTGATTGAGTAAGCTGGACCTTTGCGCTGATCATGTTGGCCTCCCATACTTCAGGATTTGCTAATCTAAGATTCCGTGATCGCGAGGTTCGGCACTTTCCCCGCCCTTGTATCGGCACTCATTGCTCCTACATCAAAGTCGAGAATGGCGAAATTGCCTGTGACCACCGTCACCGGCGAAAGTGACGGCAGTCATGACATGCGTATGTTCCACGACTCTCACATTGGATAAATGCAGGAATCGGCAATCTGTTACAGAAAAATACGCCGCAAATTTGGGGAATCGAAGGCTGTGCCACTTCAGCCGGCCTGGCGTTTGGTAACGTTGGCCATGGCGCCTTGGTATTCGCTGAGCAATTCCTGCCTGAGCCTGGCGGCAAATCGAGGGTCCGGCGATTCATTCGGCGAGGTACGGCACTGCTCGATGGACTTTTCCAGACTCGTCAGAAACGCCTTGCATGACTCGCAGCCATCCATGTGCTTTTCGAGTTCTTCACAAAGGGAATCGTCCAACTCGTCGTCGAGGTAGCTGGAAAGTTCAGCGAACATTTCCTTGCAACGCCGCTCGCGGGGTTGCGCCTGTGCCTGGATGGCCGCGGGATGTTTCATTGCCTGCCCGTGCACGCTCTGAACATCTTGTTTTGCGAGTTCCTTTCGCACGAATAGCCGCGCTCGGTGCAAGCGCACGCGTATCGTTCCCTCGCGCAGCCCCGTGATTTCAGCGATGTCCGAGTCGGAAAGCTCCTCCATGTCGTGCAGCACGAGGATGAGCCGGTACTCCGGCGGCAATTTCTGCACCGCTCGCCGCAGCCGCTTCGCATTTTCCCGGCGCAGGAGCGCGGTTTCTGGAGTGCTCTCCGCTCCGCCTGACAATTTTTGGAGTTCCCGCCGGTCGGGCATCAGGTCTTCGAGAGATAGCGCTTCCGTGGGAGCGAATTTGCTCTTGCGCCGGCTCATCAGGCAGCGTGTCTTGGCGACCTTGTACAGCCAGACCATCAGCGCTCTCGGGCTGTCGAATTTTGAAAGGCTGGGAACCGACTTGAGCAATACTTCCTGCATGGTGTCTTCGGCGTCCTGCCGCTGCCCGCAGACTTTCATGCTGAAGGAAAAAACCGTGTTTTGCAGCAGCGTCAGGGCCTCTTCGAGCGACTTCGAGTCCTTGCGCTGGATGAGTTGAACCGCTTGCTCGATTTCAGGTCGCACGAGGCTAACTGTAGCACGCTGAGCCGCAACTCAAGATTCACGGGGAGCCTCAGCCGCGGCCATTTGGAAACATCACTCCAACGGCCGACGTGGCGGGCTATTCAGGCTGCACTTTGAAAAGACGGCGGAGGGACTTCTCTACGGTTCGCCTTCCAGCTTCCGAATCCGCACTTCCACTCCGGGCGTATTCTTCAGGGGATCGGAGAACTCTTCCAGCTTCGAACCGCGATAGTGATAGGGGTACACAATTTTCGGTTTGAAGGCATTCACGCACTCCGCGGCTTCGAGCGGCGGCATCGTTCGCGGAGGATTCATCGCCAGGAACGCAACGCTGATGTTTTTCAGGGCTTTCATTTCCGGCGTGCATTCCGTGTCGCCCGAAAAATAGACGCGCGTGTCGCCAAAATTCAAAATGTAGCCGCTTCCTATTCCTTTGTGGTGATACGGTTTTCCCGGCCCCGATCCAAACACCAGGTTGTACATCGGGACGCCTTCGAATTCGATCCCCATCACCGTCCTTTTCTCGGAATCGCTGATCGCCTCGGCGATGCCGCAGGCCGGCGCGCAATTCAGTGTATCGATGACGGCGGGCGGCCCGACGATGATAGTGTCCGGCTTCTTCAGCTTGTCGACCATCGTGCGATCCAGATGGTCTTGATGAGTGTGCGTTATCACAATTAAATCCGCCGGCGGAAGCCCCGTAAAATCTCCCTGGCTCCAGGGATCGACGTGAATCACTTTCCCGCCAAATTCGAGCATCACGCTGCCATGATAAACCGGCATGATGCGAAGCTCCCCGCGCGACGTCTGGATCACGTCGGCCTGCCGGTTGGAAGGATTGCCGCCCGAAATCGCCGGCAAAGCAGAAAACAATACCGCAAGGCAAATCGCGCTGAACGTGCATCCCGCAGCTTTTTGCATAACGTGAACTCTCCCGTCTATGATGTGGCGCGTAGTATACATCGTCGCACCGCGATAAACGGAGCGTTTGGTAGCACAGACTTCAGTCTGTGGGTTTCCATTTGATCTTGGCAGGCGCGCAAAGGCCGGGAGCATAGGCCGAAAATCCACAGACTGAAGTCTGTGCCACCAAGAACGGCACGGCCGCGGAATCAGGAGGAAATCTTCCATGACAGATAGTCCCGCAAGCGTCCCTCATCCGAAAACCGACTCGTCTACAGACGCGATGTTCGACGGCGCGCGCTACCTGGCCAGTCTGCGCGACGCGCGCGAGGTTTACATCTACGGCGAGCGCGTCCGGGACGTCACGCAGCATCCCGCTTTCCGAAATTCTTGCCGTTCCATCGCGCGCTTATACGATGCCCTCCACGATCCAAAGACGCGGGACACTCTTACCGGGCTTGACCGGTCCGGCACGCGCACGCATAAATTTTTCAAGCCCTGCTATTCGGCGCAGGAGTTGTGGGAAGCGCGCGATGCGATCGTCGCCTGGTCGCGCATGAGCTACGGTTACATGGGCCGGACGCCCGATTACAAGGCGGCGCTCATGGGCAGCTTGGCATCGGAGCCCGAGTTTTACGCGCCGTTCGACGAGAGCGCGCGCAAATGGTACAAGCGCTATTCCTCGCAATGCCTCTTTTTGAATCACTGCCTCATCAATCCGCCCATCGACCGCAGCCGACCGGTGCATGAAGTCGGCGACGTTTTCGTGCATGTCGTAAAAGAAAGAGACGACGGCATGGTCGTCAGCGGAGCCAAGATGCTGGGAACTGGATCGGCCATGACGCACGCCACGTTCGTGGCCCAGACGGCCGCCACCACGCTGGACAAGGAAAAAGCCAAAGATTTCGCCGTGGTTTTCATCACGCCGATGGATACGCCGGGCGTGAAGCTGATTTGCCGCGCCTCCTACGAACAGAGCGCCCACAGTCCGTTCGACTATCCGCTCTCCAGCCGCTTCGATGAAAACGACGCCGTGTTGATTTTTGAAAACGCCTTCATCCCCTGGGAAAACGTCCTCGTCTACCGCGATCCCGAACGCGCCAACAGTTTCTACCGCCATTCCCGCTTCGTGAATCGCTACACGTTCCAATCTTCCACGCGCCTCGCGGTGAAGCTGGACTTGATGGTGGGACTTTTTGCCAAAGGTATCGAAACGAATGGCACGGACGCCTTTCGCGGCGTTCAGGCCGCCCTCGGCGAAATCATCGGATGGCGAAATCTGATCTGGGGAATGACGGCGGCGATGTGCGGCGACCCGGAAAGCGCCCCGGGCGGCACGGTCGTTCCGAAGCAGGAATACGCTTACACCATGCGCCTGTTCTGCACGCAGTGCTGGCCAGCCGTTCGCCACATCTTTGAAAAATTTCTGGGCGGCAGTCTGCTCATGTCTCCTTCGAGCTACAAGGATTTTCAGAATCCCGACCTCGCGCCGCTCCTCGAAAAATATTATCGCGGCGCATCCGCCACCGCCGCGGAACGCATCAAGCTGTTCAAACTTATCTGGGACGCCATCGGCACCGAATTCGGCGCCCGCCACGAACTCTACGAAATCAACTATTCCGGCAACCACGAACAGATCCGCCTCGACATCCTCACCGGCGCGCAGAAAAGCGGAATCCTCGCCCGGTGCATCGCCCTCACCGACCAGTGCATGTCGGACTACAGTCTGGAAGGTTGGAAGGATTCGACCTGGGTGTGGGACAAGTAGGGCAGCAACACGATCGCTAACTTGCCGAAACACGGATTATGAATTGACTGATTCCTCAGGACTTGGTGGAAACCACACTGCAATTACCCCCTCTCCTAGAAGCTCGAACAGAGAAGGCGGTCAGATGATGCCAGGATCATGGAAAATGTTCACGATATCGGCTTTCGTGAGAATACCCTTGGATAGTATATGGCGAATGAAGTCTATTGCCAGAGTCCGATCCGTTGATTCTTCTTGCTTCGCGCCCTCTAGTGGCTTAGTGACCCACCTGCGCCCGCCCGGCTCCTTACTCAACCAATTCATCAGCACGGAAATTTGATCGGGCGTCAGATCTTGAAAGCAGAGGCCCATCCCCATTCCCATGTGGCTGGAGTTGACGCGCGCAACGGCCTCAAAAACCCTGTCTGCTGTACGCAGTTCTACGTGCGCGATCGTTCCGGTAGGGAAGGGATTCAGTGTATCCACATAACAGCCCTCCGGACTCAAGTCCGTACAGCGCCCCCGCAAGCGAATGTTGGCATCCGAATCAGCGACGAGTGCTTCCGACGAAAACGGCTGGCGTGTGGTGATGCGGCGTTCTGCGACTATCCCGCCGCCTGAACGCGCCGCGTGTGCTGGGTTACGCAGTTGGACCGCGACACCTATGCGCCTGTCGGGCAGTCGTTCCGTGCGCGTTACCTCTCCAGCTTCTTCGGGATTAGCAATACTGTCATGCGCGAAGTCATAAGGAAATGTGACGAGGAGGCGCATTCCCAGGCTGTAACGTTCACTAATTGTGGTGAAATAAAGATTCTGGCGTGAAGCGTTGACGGTAATTAAGACTTCGTGACAATCTTCGGTGCAAAGATCGGCTGGGCGGACGCGCGCCGCTAACTTCACCTTCGCTCTCTTTTGCCTCCGACGTTCCTGGCGAGTCTGCGAACTTGGAGGCGCGTCCAGAACACCCACGCAAGTCGCTTTCGACGCCTTGGGTTGTTCCACGGTCTCTACCGTGTCTAAAGTCTGGTTCATCGGCTCTTCACCTTTGCGTCCGTATGGTTTCCTGGTTATCCGCTAACTGTAATATTCTCATAGCAACATTGGGGCGCGGAATGGCCAGGACGGGGGGTTTTATCAGTACCGGGGTTTTAGTACTCAATCAACCGTTCTCGAGTCAATCATAGAAAGCCGGGATAAAATAGCAGCGCCAGTGATTCGAGGTAAGACTCAACTCATGATGAGTCCTCTCCTAAGAAAGTGGCCTCTAAGTTGTTCATTCTTCAGGGAGGCGCAAAGCCACTTTCTTCCGTCCCTCTCTGGGCGGAGCCCAGTCAGTCGCTTCTTATCGGATACTGGGTGGATGAGACTTCAAATCGAACCACTGAAAGCGAAGCGATCTTTAAGGACCTCTGCCCCGAAGAAGTGTAAAATAGCGTGTTTGGGGAGGTAGCGAAATGGAATTCCTAGCCGGCAGCCTGCTCGAACTGATTACCCAGACGTCCACCAATCTTCCGCCCGACGTTCGCGCGGCCATGAATATCGCGGCGAAGGAAGAAACGCCGGACACGCAATCCTCCCAGGCGTTTGACATTATCTTGTCCAACATCGACATGGCCGTCGACGATTCAGGCCCCATTTGCCAGGACACCGGCATGCCGACGTTCTACATCCACACGCCTGTCGGAGTGAACCAGATTCGCATCAAGAAGGCGATCCAGGAGGCCGTCTCGGAGGCCACGCGGCTGGGGAAACTGCGGCCCAATTCCGTCGATTCGCTTACCGGAAAAAACAGCGGCAACAACCTTGGCGAAGAGACGCCGGTCATTCATTTTGAACAATGGGAACAGGATGAGATTGAGGTCAAGCTGATCCTCAAGGGCGGCGGTTGCGAGAACAAGAACATCCAGTATTCCGTGCCCTGCACGCTCGATCACCTGGGCCGCGCCGACCGCAATCTCGAAGGCGTGCGCAAATGCATCCTGCACGCCGTATGGCAGGCGCAGGGGCAAGGCTGCGCGCCGGGCGCCCTCGGCGTCTGTATCGGCAGCGACCGCGCACACGGCTACGACTTGGCCAAGGGACAACTATTCCGAACTCTCGAGGATGAAAATCCCAACCCGACGCTCGCCAAGCTCGAAGCGGAAATCATGGAAGAGGCGAACAAGCTCGGCGTCGGCGCCATGGGCTTCGGCGGGAAATCGTCCCTCATCGGCTGCAAGATCACCGCGGCAAATCGCCTGCCGGCAAGTTTCTTCGTTTCCGTGGCCTATGAATGCTGGGCGTTTCGCCGCCTCGGCGTGCGCCTCGACGCGAAGACGGGTGCGATCACGGGCTGGCTGTACCGCGATCCTTCGCGCCCCGTGGAGCGCATGGCGCGCGGCTCCGGCTTCAAATTGACCGGCCGCGAAGTCGTGCTGACCGCGCCGCTGACCGAAGCGCAAGTGCGCGCGCTGAAAGTGGGCGACGTCGTCCTCATCAACGGCGAGATGTATACGGGCCGCGACAACGTGCACGCCTACTTGATGAAGAATCCGCCGCCCGTCGACCTGCACGGCGCCGTGCTCTATCACTGCGGCCCAGTGATGCTGAAGCAGGGCAACGAGTGGGTGGTGAAGGCCGCGGGCCCCACGACCAGCATTCGCGAAGAACCTTATCAAGCCCATGTGATCGGCAAATACGGCGTGCGCGCCGTGATCGGCAAAGGCGGAATGGGCGCGAAAACTTTGGCAGCGCTGAAAGAATTTGGCGCCGTGTATTTGAACGGGATCGGCGGCGCGGCGCAGTATTACGCGCGCACCGTGGAAAAAGTTCTTGGCGTCGAGCTGATGGAGTTCGGCATCCCCGAAGCGATGTGGCACCTGCGCGTGAAAAATTTCGCGGCCATCGTCACGATGGACGCCCACGGCAACAGCCTCCACGCCGACATCGAAAAAGCCACTGGAGAAGTTTTGGAAACCCTGCAGAAGGCTTGATGCTTTAAGTGGCGCAGGCTTCAAGCCTGTGGGGGTTAGACCTTGCAAGGACCAAACCCCACAGGCTGAAGCCTGCGCCACCAAAATCCTCTTACGTAGCAGGCTCCAGAGTGGGTTCGAGCGAAAGCCCCAGCCGCGCCGCCAGCTCCTGCCGCGCCCGCCACAACCGCGCCTTAAGCGTGTTGCGCGATACGCCCAGCACCTGCGCCGCTTCCTCCGCGGACAAACCTTCAATTTCCCGCAGCCAAAACGCTTTGCGCAGCAGCGGAGAAATTTCCGCGAGTTTCTTGTTCATGCGATCGCCGAGTTCGGTCCCCGCGTAAAGCTGTTCGGGATTCGGGCCATCGTCGGCGAAGCGCTCGGCCAGCGGCAGCTCTCCCTCGGAAACAAATTCATCCAGCGACACGGCGGGCCGGGCGCGCTTGCTGCGGCGACGCATCAGAGCCGCATTGATCACGATCCGCGTCAGCCAGGTGGAAAATTGCGATCTCTTCTCAAACCTCGGCAGATTGCGATAGGCGGAAAGCAAACCCTCCTGCAGGGCCTCTTCAGCGTCCTCCGGATTGCCGAGCACGCGCAGCGCAGTCTGATACAGCGCGCGCGTGTTGCGCGCAAACAATGCGTCCAGCGCGCGCGTGTCGCCGTTCAGCCCTCGTTCGATCAGTTGTTCCTCGCTCTGCTCTTCCATCTTGAGTTCGGTAAGACGTTCCTCTGTTGGATAATGGCTTTCCTGAATCATTGTGTTGGTCCCCCTCTGCGGAATGTATGGAACATATGAATGGTTTTGCCCTGCCTTACTTCTAGTACGATGAACTGCGAATAAAATGTCTCCTCAACAGGATTGGACGCCCTGACCCGCATTTTGTTGCCAGTGACCGCCGATTTAAGCAACCTCGGCCTTATTCCCCTCGCCAAATAAATCGCCATTACAATGATCGGCACAATTTGTGATGCAAACGTAAAAGCAGGAAAAATTCTCGCCCCTACCGCCGTTCTGAAACTGATTTCCTACTCCCCAATGTGGAAAAGCGAACCGGCACGGCTAATTGGCGCCTGCGTGCCGCGTAATCTCCTCCACAACCGCCTTGGTCATGCAACCGCACCCCTTAATCTCAACTCCCCGCCCGTGCATCTCCGTGAGCAATCGTTTCCCCGCAGCATCAATGTAGCTGACCGCTTTCAGGTGAATTTGCAAGGATACCCCGGCCGGCGACGCCCTCTCCTTCCAGCAGCGCTCAAGCACTTTAACCCAGTCCCCCGAAAGTTTCCCCTCAAGCTCCCAAGTCTCAGCGGAGTCTGCTTGCTTGATTGTTACCTTGAGCATTGCATTTACTTTCTCTCCGAACCCAACAAAATGTATCGTAGCATAGCCTGCAGATGGAAGGCCAATGTGCCGAAATGAAATCACAATAATTAAGCAACTTATTTACAATGCCTTACGTATAGTTTGATCAGCTGGATGAGCGGATTTTAAGATTCGGCCCTCTTCGGGAATGCCGATATGCGGGCATGTGCCCATATATCGGCATGTGGAAGAATCCACTACCTTTGGAGGGTTTTTACAACTCCTAATTTGCGCATTTTGGATTGCAGCGTAGTCCGCTTCATCCCTAGTCTCGCGGCAGCCCCTCGCGGCCCGGCCAGCACCCAATTGGTCGCTTCGAGAGCTCTGAGGATGTGATCGCGCTCGGCGGCGCGCAGGGTGAGATTGTCCCCGAGGGGTTCCGAGGGAGGCTTGAGCTCAACAAGTGGTACGCGAAGGACGGGGCCGGGAGAGACGATCACGGCGCGCTCGATCAGGTTCTCCAGTTCGCGGATATTTCCCGGCCAGGGATAGCGCACCAGCAGGTCCAGCGTTTCGGAGGGAATTGTTTCCACCATGCGATTCATGCGGCGGGCGTGCTTTTCCACGAAGTAGCGCACGAGGGCGGGAATATCTTCCTGCCGTTCGCGCAAGGGCGGCATGAGAAGCGGGAAGACGCGCAAACGATAGTAGAGGTCGGTGCGGAAGGTTCGCGAGGCGACCATCTCGCCGAGGTTGCGATTCGTGGCGGCCACCAGGCGAACATCCAGGCGAATCGTTTGCGCGCCGCCCAATCGCTCGAACTCCTGCTCCTGTAGGACGCGCAGGAGTTTCGGCTGCAGCTCCAGCGGAATGTCGCCGACTTCGTCCAGGAAAATCGTGCCGCCGTGCGCGAGCTCGAACCGGCCGATGCGTTGCGCGATCGCGCCCGTGAAGGCGCCGCGCTCGTGGCCAAACAATTCGGATTCGAGCAGGCCGGCGGGAATCGCGGCGCAATTGACTTTCACGAAGGTACGTTCGCGCCGCGAGCTCAAATTATGAATCGCCCGAGCGATCAGTTCCTTGCCCGTGCCGGTTTCGCCCGTGATGAGCACGGTCGAGTCGGTCGGAGCCACGGTCTCCACTTGTTTCAGCACGGCGCGCAGCGACGCGCCTTCGCCGACGATTTCATCGAAATTCATTTCCGAGCGGATTTCGTCTTCGAGGTAGAGTTTTTCCTGAGCCAGTTTGTTTTTGAGTACGGCGATTTCCTGAAAGGCCAGCGCGTTCTCCACGGCGATGGCCACCTGGTCGGAGACTTGAAACAAGAGATCGACGTCGCCCTGCTGGAACGCCGCGTCGCGAAGACTGGCAAGGCTGATGGTGCCGAGAACGAGATTGTGACTGATGAGCGGCATGCTGAGGACGCTGCGCACGCCTTCGTCCTGCATCATGCGCGAGGTCGGCGACTTGAACTCTTCCATGCCGGCGCGGTCCAGAACGAGCGGCTGGCGGCTGCGAAACGCTTTCCCGGCGATCGAGCCGTCGAGGGGAACGATCATCTCCTCGTGGATCAGCCCTTTCCCCTGCGGGAAATCGAGCGCCATCACGCGCATTTGATTCTTCGCGGAATCGAATAATGCGAGACTCGTGTATTCGTGATGAATCACACGCCGAAGGGAGGCGGCGATGGCGCTCAAAAGGTCGTGAAGGTCGAGTTGCGAAACGACCGCGTTATTTACCTCCAGGAGCACGCGCAGGCGATCGCGCTCGCGCGCCAGTTGCCGCTGATAGGCCTGCGCGCTCTCGAAATTCAGCACGTTGTCCACCGCAACGGCGACTTGCCGCGCGACTTGTTGCAGGAACGCGATTTCACTGTCGGTGTGCTGGTGCGTCGTGCTCCGCCCAAAGCTCATCACGCCCAGCCGGCGCTGCGCCGTGGTCAGCGGCAGCGAGCAAACCGATTTTACGCCGTTCTCGCGCATGTTTTGCAGAAGGGCCGCGAAGGGTGTTTCTTTTTCCAAATCATCCAGGATGAAAGGCTGCTGCGTTTCCCAGACCCAGCCGGAAGGCGTTTGGCCGACCTGGAATTCGGTTCCCAGGCGGGTTTTCCGCGGCATTTGGGACTCGAGGATGTGCAGGCGCATGACGTTGCGCGCGGGATCGTGCAGGATCAGGTTCAAGTATTCGAAGTCCACGACGCGATGCAGCCGCTCCGCCAGCTCATGGAACAGCTCGCCGAGATCGCGGTGCTGGGAAATCGCTTCGGCCACCTCCAACAGCGCCCGATGCTGCGCCTCCGGAGAAGCGGCAGCCAGTTCGCGTGTGGGAACATCGCTCATCGTTTGGAGAATAACACTCAGGTTCGTGGCGGCTCAACTCGCAAAGAAAGTGTTCTGAGCCTTCGGGAAACTTATTGGATATTTCCCGCCACAAATGCGACTTGTGAAATGAAAGCGATATAGCCGGCAAAGAACGCGAGCTTTTCGTGGCGCCGGCGCCACAATGAATCATGCATCAATCAGACGCATCTCATTCGAACGGGAGAAAACTTCAAAAAATATTAAAAAAGAATTGACAGGGGTCCAAGGCACCGCGCATAATTATGCAAGTGGGTGCATAAACTTAAGTCGACCATGGCACTGAACGTACACAAGCGGTTCCGGCAAGGACAGATCCTGAAATTGGTGTCGAGCGAACCCATTTCGAGCCAGGACGAACTGCGGCGCAGGCTGTCGCACATGAAGGTCCGCGTGACGCAGGGGACGCTTTCGCGGGACATGTCCGAGCTGAAGCTGGTCAAGACGGCCGCGGGCTACAAGCCGCTCACCAACGGCAACGAAGCCGCGGCGCCGATGCCGCCGCTCGCGCGGGCCCTGCGGGAATTTCTCGTGGACGTGCGCCCGGCCTTTAACTTGCTGGTGCTGAAGACGCCGCCTTCGGGAGCGCAACCGCTCGCCGCGGCGCTGGACGCCGAAAAATTCAAGGAAGTGGCCGGAACCATCGCCGGGGACGACACCGTCGTGGTGATCACGCCGTCGCGCCAGGCGCGCGCCGCTGTCCAGAAACGCATGGAGGATTTACTCCGATGAACGACCCGCAACGGGTCGCCGTAGTCGGAGCGACGGGCTATGCAGGTTTCGAGCTGGCCCAGCTTCTCCTCCGGCACCCGAAAATTCAAAAGCCAACCTTCTACTTGCGCGAGAGCTCGGCGCACGTGAAGTGCCTCGCGGAGATTTTTCCGCATCTGCGCGGCTGGGGCGAAGCGCCTTGCAAAACCTTTTCGGTCGATGCCGTGGCCGCGAGCGGAGCAGGCACAGTGTTTCTTGCGACGCCGCACGAAGCTTCGCTGGAAATCGTGCCGCAACTTTTGAACGCGGGCCTGCGCGTGGTGGACCTGAGCGGCGCGTTCCGCTTCCACGATCCGGAAACGTTCGCGAACTGGTACAAGTTGCCGGCGCCGCCGAAAGATTTGGCGGAAGAGGCCGTGTACGGTTTGCCGGAGCTTTATGCCGATCGATTGCCGGACGCGCGCCTCGTCGCCAATCCCGGCTGCTACCCGACGAGCGTGATTCTCGGGTTGCGGCCGCTCGTGGAATCGGGCTGGATCGCGGCCGAGCGCGGCATCGTCGCCGATTGCAAGTCCGGCGCAACGGGCGCGGGCAAGGAACCGAAGAAGGAACTACACTTTGCCGAAGTGGACGAAAATTTCCGCGCCTACGGCCTCTTCTCGCACCGGCACACGCCGGAAGTGACCGACCACACGGGCATCGCGAGCGAAGACATCGTCTTCACGACGCATCTTCTGCCGGTGGCGCGCGGCATCCTCTCCACACTTTACGTGTGGTTTGCCGAGCCGCATACCGCGGAGGAAGTCGAATCGCTCTACCGCTCGTTCTATGCGGATCGCCCGATGATGCGGATCTGGCCGGCCGGAAAGCTGCCGGAGTTGCAGCACGTGGCGCACACGAATTTTTGCGATATCGGGTTTGCGCTCGATGCCACGGGGCGGCGCCTCGCGGTCGTAAGCTGTCTCGACAATCTGGGTAAGGGCGCCGCGGGCCAGGCCGTACAGAACATGAACTTGATGATGGGAATTGCGGAGGCTACAGGACTGCGATGAGATTAGTGGTCAAAGTTGCGGGAGCATTACTCGATGATGCGGCGGCGATGGAAACGCTGGCGCGTCAGGTGGCGCAGCTTGCTCACCAGGGCAACGAAATTCTGGTGGTGCACGGCGGCGGAAAGATTTTCACCTCCACGCTCAAGCGCATGGGAATTGAAAGCAAATTCGTCAATGGACTGCGCGTGACGGATCGCGAGACGCGCGACGTTGCCGTGATGGTTCTCGGCGGCCTGCTGAACAAGCGCCTCGCCGGCGCGATTTCGGCCGCAGGACAGCCTGCCATCGGCGTCTGCGCTGCCGACGCCAGCTGCTTCCTGGCCGAGCCGATGATGCATGACGAAGTGATTGGGGGCCTCGGTTTCGTCGGCTACTTGACCGGAGTGAACCTGGAAATCCTCGAATCGTTTTGGAAGGCGGGCGTTGTGCCCGTGGCGTCGTGCATGGGCCTGGGCGCTGACGGCGAACTCTACAATATTAATGCCGATCACATGGCGGCCGCATGCGCCGAGTACATTCATGCCGACCGGCTGATTTATCTCACCGACGTAGCGGGCGTCCTCGACGGCTCGAAAGTGCTCAAGGTCGTTTCGACGGCCGATGCCGAGGACATGATCCGCCAGAATAAGGTTTCGGGCGGAATGATCCTGAAGCTCGAAGCGTGCAAGCGCGCGCTCAGCGCAGGTGTTGCTGAAGTGCGCATCGTCGGCGGCTCGGTGCCCAAGGGACTGCTGACCGCGGCCAACGGCGCGAAGTTTCCCGGCACGCGCGTGACTTCAGAGTTCCCCGCAAGCACCACCGGAGTGGTGCATTGAAATCGCATTCCAAAAAACCGGGAAAGAAAGCGGGTTCCTCTTTTGCTGCGCCGAATTCCGTCCTGAAGGACGCTTCGCGGCACTTGATGAACACGTACAAGCGCTCCGACATGATTTTCACTCATGGTCGCGGCTGCTACGTGTTCGATCAAAACGGGAAAAAGTATCTCGATTTTCTGGGCGGGATCGCGGTGAACGCGCTCGGGTATTCCTACCCGGACCTGGTGAAAACGATCCGTCGCGAGGCGGGCCGCGCAGTTCACGTCTCGAACCTGTTTCACAACCCGTTTCAAGGGCCGCTCGCGGCGAAGCTCGCGAAGTGGTCGGGGATGGACCGCGTCTTTTTCACCAACAGCGGTTCCGAAGCGGTGGAGGGCGCGTTAAAACTCGCGCGCATCGCCGCAAAGAAAAAGCCCGGCGGCGCAACCAAGACTCGCTTCCTGGCGCTCGAAAATTCCTTTCATGGGCGCACGTTCGGCGCGGTTTCGATCACGCATACGTTAAAATACCGGGAGCCATTCGAGCCGCTGGTGCCGGGTGTGGATTTTGTCCGCCTCAACGATGTCGCGGACCTCGAAGCTAAATTCACGGACGATGTGTGCGCCATCATCATCGAGCCGATTCAGGGCGAGGGCGGGATTTATCCAGTCAGCAATGAATTCTGGAACCGCGCGCGCGAACTTGCGACCGAGCACGGCGCCGCGCTTATCGCCGACGAAATTCAGTGCGGCCTCGGGCGCACCGGCAAAGCGTTCGCCTACCAGCGCCTCGCGGGCCTGCCGGACATCGTCGTTGTCGCGAAACCGCTCGCGGGCGGCCTCCCGCTGGGCGCGTTCCTCGCGCGCGAGGAATTTGCCGCGTCGTTTTCGGCCGGCCTGCACGGCTCCACGTTTGGCGGCGGGCCGCTCACCTGCGCCACGGGCTTGACGTTCCTCGACACCGTCGAACGGAAGCATTTGCTCGCCAACGTCCGCGCGCGCGGCGCCGAGCTAAAAGCCGGCCTGAAAAAAATGGCCGCAAAATTCGATTTCATCCGCGAAGTGCGCGGCGAAGGCCTCATGATCGGCGTCGATCTGGACGTCGAGGGCACACCGTACGTTGCCGAAGCGCTGAAGCAGGGCCTGCTCATCAACTGCACGCACGACCACATCCTGCGCTTTCTGCCGCCGTTTATTTTGACGGCGCAGCAGATGAAGGAAGGTCTCTCGAAAATCGAATCGGTCCTTGCCAGGACCGAGCGGCCCGCCAAGTCGACGGCCGTACCCTCTACTCCCGCCGAAGCCTTGACGCTTGCGGCCGTGAGGTAACCATGAATGCGCAGGCCCAGGCCAAGAGCCAACCCCAGAGTCCAACATTGACTTTCTCTTCCGATCTTCTGACCGGCACAGAGTGGAGTGCCGCGCAGGTTCAGGAACTGTTTCGCTTGGCCACGCACGTCAAGGCGCATCCGGAACGCTACAAGTCCGCCCTCGCGGGCCGTTTTCTCGCGATGATTTTTGAGAAGCCGTCGCTCCGCACGCGCGTCACGTTTGAAGTCGGCATCGCCAGCATGGGCGGCACGGCGGTTTACCTCGACCACGCCGATACGCACCTGGGCGACCGCGAATCTGTCCCGGACGTGGGGCGGTGCCTTTCGCGGTGGGTGCACGGAATTGTCGGGCGCGTATTTTCGCAGGAGGCGCTCGAGGTTCTCGCGGCGCACGCGACCGTGCCGGTCATCAACGCGCTCTCGGATGTGTATCATCCGTGCCAGACGCTGTGCGATTTCTTCACGATCGAGGAAAAATTCGGTTCCGCGCGCGGGTTGAAACTCGCCTACGTCGGCGACGGCAACAACGTCTGCAATTCCTTGATGGTTGCCGGAGCGCGCGTCGGAGCGCACGTGCGAATCGCGACGCCGGCGGGCTACGAGCCGGACGCGGAAATCCTCGCGGCGGCGCGGCGCGATGCGGCCGCCACCGAGAGCACCATCGAATTGTTCCGCGCTCCCGAAGAAGCTGTCTCGTGCGCGCAGGCCGTTTACACGGATGTTTGGGCCAGCATGGGCCAGGAGAACGAGGCCGAAGCGCGCGCCGCCATATTCGCGCCGTACCAGGTCAACGCCAAACTCATGTCCCAGGCCGCGCCCGACGCCGTGTTTCTCCACTGCCTTCCCGCGCATCGCGGCTCCGAAGTGACCGACGAGGTCATGGAATCGCCGCGCTCCATCGTCTTCGACGAGGCGGAAAACCGTCTGCACGTGCAGAAAGCCATCCTGTTGATGCTCCTAAGCTGAAAGGACAACCGGTGCCAAAGAAAGTAGTTCTCGCCTATTCGGGCGGACTGGATACGTCGATCATTATTCCCTGGCTGAAGGAAACCTATGGCTGTGAAGTGATCGCCATGATCGGGGACGTCGGCCAGCAGGAAGATTTGAAAGCCGCGAAGAAGAAAGCGCTCGCGACGGGCGCTTCTTCGGCGACGATCGAGGATTTGCGCGAGGAATTTCTGACTGAGTACGTCTGGCCGACGCTGCGCGCGGGCGCTGTGTACGAACACAAGTATCTGCTCGGCACTTCGATGGCGCGTCCGGTGCTCGCCAAGCGCCAGGCGGAAATCGCCCTCGAAACCGGCGCCGACGCCGTCGCGCATGGCTGCACGGGCAAGGGCAACGATCAGGTGCGCTTCGAGCTGGCGTACAAGGCTATTGCGCCGAAAGTAAAAATTATCGCGCCGTGGCGCGAGTGGACCATCAACTCGCGCGAGGACGCCATCACCTACGCGAATGCGCACAAGGTGCCCGTCGAGCAGACCAAGGCGAACATTTATTCGCGCGACCGCAATATCTGGCATCTGAGCCACGAAGGCGGCGTGCTCGAAGATCCCGCGAACGAGCCCGAAGAGGCAATGTGGCAGTGGATCGCGTCTCCGGAAAAAGCGCCGAACAAGCCGGCCGTCGTCGAGATCGGATTCGATGCGGGCACGCCGGTTTCCGTCAACGGCAAGAAGCGTTCCGCGGTTGCGCTGCTCGATGAGTTGAACGAAATCGCGGCGGAACATGGTGTCGGCCGTATCGACCTCGTTGAAAATCGGCTGGTCGGCATCAAATCAAGAGGCGCGTATGAAACGCCTGGCGGCACGCTGCTCGTCACAGCGCATCGCGAGCTTGAAACACTTTGTCTGGACCGCGAAACGGCACACTATTCCGAGGCGCTATCGCTGCGTTACGCCGAACTCGTTTACTACGGCGCGTGGTTTACGCCGCAGCGCGAAGCGCTCGACGCCTATTTCACCGAGGCGCAGAAGCGCGTGACCGGCACGGTGGGCCTCAAGCTTTACAAAGGAAATGTCTCCGTCACCAAACGCGTGTCGCCCTATTCGCTCTATAGAAAAGGTCTCGCGAGCTTTGCCATGACGGGCTACAACCCGAAGGACGCCGAAGGTTTTATCAATTTGTTCGCGCTGCCGGTGACTATTCCGGAGGAAGCGAAAGTAAAGTGACCGCCGCGCCCAAAGAGCAGCCGTCAGGAAAATTGTGGGGCGGGCGGTTTGACCGCGCTCCCGACGAACTGTTCTACCAGTTTCAACGGTCGTTCTCGTTCGACCGCCGCTTGCTGCCGTACGAGCTGGCCGTGGACCGGGTGTGGGCCGGCGCGCTCGAATCGGCGGGCATACTTACCGTCGAGGAAATGCGCGACACGCTGACCGCGCTCGACAAAATCGCCGACCGCGCGGAGAACGATTACGCGTGGCTGGGCGGATCGCCCGCCGAGGACGTGCACCATTTCGTCGAGACCGCGCTCGTCGAATATCTCGGTTCCGTCGGCTACAAGCTGCATACCGGCCGCAGCCGCAATGAACTCGTCGCCACCGATTTCCGCATGTTCGTGATGGAGTCCGCGGGCGAGATGCGGGTGGCCGTGGCGCGCTTGATTTCGGCGCTCGTGGGACAGGCCGAAAAAACGCTGGGAATTCCGATGCCCGGCATGACGCACATGCAGCACGCGCAGCCGATTCTGTTTTCGCACTTCCTGCTCGCGCATGCCGAAGCGTTCTTCCGCGATACGGTGCGCCTCGATGCGGCCGAAGCGATGGCGGACGCCTGCCCGATGGGCTCGGGCGCGCTCGCGGGGTGCGCGCTCGATGTCGATCGCGGAGCCATCGCGCGCGAACTGGGTTTTGCGCGGCCGACGGCGAACAGCCTGGACGCCGCGAGCGACCGCGACTTCGCGCTCGATTACCTTTACGCGCTGGCCGTGATCGCGACGCATCTCTCACGCCTCGCCGAGGATTTCGTTTTGTTTGCGTCGCAGGAGTTCGGTTTCATCGTGCTTGCCGACGAATTTTCGACGGGCAGCAGCCTGATGCCGCAGAAGAAAAATCCAGACGCGTGGGAACTTCTGCGCGGCAAGACGGGCCGCGTCACCGCGTCGCTGCACACGCTGCTGACGATTTTGAAAGGACTGCCGTCGAGCTATCAGCGCGATTTGCAGGAAGACAAAGAACCTGTCTTTGCCGCGCACGATCAGGCGCTCGCGATGCTGGATGTCGCCGCCGGCGCCGTGGCTGCCACGCGCCCGAACGAAGCGCGCCTGCGCCAAGCGGCCTCCGATCCCGCGCTCCTCGCCACGGAAGCCGCGCATTATCTTGTTCGGCAGGGCGCGCCGTTCCGCCAGGCGCACGAAATTGTCGGGCAGATTGTTCGCGAGGCCGAGCGCGCCGGAAAACCGTTTTCCGCGCTGCCCTATGAGACGCTGCAAAAGTTTTCGCCGCTGTTCGGCAAGGATTTTTACGACGCGTTGAAACTCGAATCCGCGTTGGCGGGTCCCGACGTGGAAGGCGGCACCGCCCCCGAGCGAGTCCGCGGCGCGATCGGCGCCGCGAAAGAACGCCTGGCCGCGCTGGAGAAAAGATCATGAGAGCGCGCAAGGCTCGAATGAGCGACGCGGCCGCGGTGCACCGCGTGATCGCGCACTATGCAGGGGAGGGCCTTTTGCTTCCGCGCACCGAGGCGGAAATTCGCGAACACATCGCACGGTTCCTCGTGCTCGTGGAAAAGCGCGGCAAAGAAGAAAAAGTACTCGGCTGCGTGGCGCTCGAACCGTACGGCCCGGACCTCGCCGAAATTCGCTCGCTCGCCGTAGCACCCGACGCGCGCGGGCAAGGCCGCAACGTGGGCGACCGTCTAATGAAAGCCGCGATGGTCACGGCGCGGCGCCGCAAGATCGCGCGCCTGTTTGCCGTGACGCACCGGCCCGAGTTTTTCTCGCGTTACGGCTTCACGCCCGGCCCGCGGCAAATCGTGCCTGAAAAGATCGAGCGCGATTGCGTCACGTGCCCCAAGGAGCGGACGTGCAATCTGATCGCCACGGTCGCGGTCGTCTGCCCCGAGCGCGAATTGCTCCCTGTCCTGAGCGGAGCGGGAAAGGCGCTCTCAATGGTGTAGTGCGAGGACGCTGCTCAGCAACAGGCGCGACGATTTTTAATAGTGAAATCAACATCTTCGGGTCTGATCCATTTCTCGTTTAGGAGAAATGATGCAGTCTACGGCTTGAGTGGCGCAGGCTTCCAGCCTGTGGGTTTTGGTTGCGGCAATGACGATCATGCTCCGACCAACCCCCACAGGCTGGAAGCCTGCGCCACTTGAGAATCTGAAATTTTTCATGGTGATCTAAGAGATGAGCGAACTTCCATCGGCCCGCGCCCTGCCGCGCGGGTTTCGTTTTGCTTCGGCGTCCTGCGGCCTCAAGAAGCGCGGCCACACGGGGACGCTGGACGTCGCGCTGATCGTTTCCGATCCTCCCGCGTCGGCCGCCGCCGTATTCACGCAGAATCTCGTGCAGGCGCCGCCGGTCGTTCTCTCGCGCGAGCACGTGCGCGCGTCGGCGGGCGCGATGCGCGCCGTCATCATCAATTCCGGAAACGCCAACTGCTCGGTCGGGCCGGGCGGCATGGTCGCTTCTCGCGCAACCGCCGAACGGGTCGGCGAACTCCTCGGGTGCGGCGCGCAGCAAGTGGTGGTCTGCTCGACCGGAGTGATCGGCGTGCCGCTGCCCGTCGAGCGTATTTTGAAAGCCGCGCCGGGTCTCGCCAAGACGCTCGCATTTTCGCCACGCGCCTTCGACGGCCTGACCCGCGCGATCATGACCACGGACACGCGCCCGAAGCGCGCCGCCGCTACCTGCCGCGTCGGCGGGAAAACCGTGCGTGTCGCAGGATGCGCCAAGGGCGCCGGGATGATTCACCCGAACATGGCGACGATGCTTTCGTTCGTCGTCACCGACGCTGCGATAGAGCCCGGCGTCCTCGACGTCGCGTTGCGCGACGTTGTGGGCCGCACGTTCAATTGCATCACGGTCGATGGGGACAGTTCCACCAACGACACGCTGCTCGTGCTCGCCAACGGCGCGAGCGGCGCGAAGAAAATTACCGAAGCGGCCGGCGCGGACTACGCGAAATTCGTCGCCGCGCTCGAACACGTTTGCAAAACTCTTGCGATTGGGATTGTCGAAGACGGCGAAGGCGCAACGCACGTGGTCGAAATCGAAGTGCGCGGCGCGCCCAGTGACGCCGCCGCGAAGCAAGTCGCCCAGACCATCGCCCTCTCCTCGCTCGTGAAGACAGCCATCGCCGGGGCCGATCCAAACTGGGGCCGCATCCTTGCCGCTGCCGGCCGTTCCGGCGTGCCTTTCAATCCGGACCATGCGGAAATTTGGCTGGGAGGAATGAAAATGTACGGCCCGCCGAAGGGCGCGTCCTACGCGATCGCGTTGCCGTTCGACGAGCGCGCCGCGCATCGCCGCCTGCTCAAAAAAAATATTTCGATCGTCGTCGATTTGCACGCCGGCAGCGGTGCCGCGCGCATGTGGACCTGCGATTTCACCCAGGAATACGTCCACATTAACGCCAGCTACCGAACTTAGATTTTAAGTAGCACAGGCTTCAGCCTGTGGGGTTCGATTTGATCTTGGCTGGCGCGAGCGGCCTGGGCGCATTGGCAGAAACCCACAGGCTGAAGCCTGTGCTACTTAAATCCCAAATCGATTCAGCCCTCCCACTTCCAATCCACAAATTGTTCGCGCAGGGCCGTCTTTCGGAATTTCCCGACCGATGTGCGCGGAATTTCCTTGGCGAATACAAACGCGTCGGGCAATTGCCATTTCGCGAACTTGGCGGCCAGGAATTCGCGCAATTCCGCGGCGTCCGCTTTCGCGCCTTCATTCAGCACGACCACGGCGAGCGGGCGCTCCTGCCATTTCGGATGCGGCACGCCGATGACGGCGGCTTCCTTCACGGCGGGGTGCCCCATCAGTGCGTTTTCGAGGTCGAGCGAACTGATCCACTCGCCGCCGGACTTGATCAAGTCCTTGCTGCGATCGACCAGCTTGAGGTAGCCGTCTTCGTCGATGTGGCCCATGTCGCCGGTGCGCAGCCAGCCGTCGGGCGACCACTTCCACGATTCTTCCGGAAGATTGTAGTAGGCCGCGGCGATCCACGGTCCGCGCAATTCGATCTCGCCGACGGTCGAGCCATCGTGCGGCGCGGGCGTGCTGTCGGGCCGCATAATCCGCGCTTCCACGATCGACGCGGGGATGCCCTGTTTCAGGCGTTGCGCGTATCTCTTGTCTTCGCTCCACGAATCCATGTGGGGGCGCAGTTGAGAACATGTGGCGTGCGGCGTCGTCTCGGTCATGCCGAACAAGCAGATCAGCGTGATGCCGTGGCGGTCAAAGCCGCGCATCAGCGCTTCGGACGAAGCCGCGCCGCCCACCATCAGGCGTATGGGCCAGGAAAATCTCCAGCGTCCCGGATATTTGTCGAGCGCATCGAGGACGCCGAAAAAAATCGTCGGCACCCCGAGCGAGGCTGTTACCTTCTCCTGTTCCATCAGATCGAGGATTCCTTCGGCGTCGGCGAACGGCCCCGGTAGGACCACTTTTGCGCCGGCCAGGGCGGCAGTAAACGGGATGCCCCACCCATTTGCATGAAACAGCGACGCGACTTGCAATACCGTGTCCCGCGCGGAAATGGCGAACGAGTTGACGCCGCAACAATCGAGCGAATGAAGCACCAGGGCGCGATGCGAGTAGACGACGCCCTTCGAGCGCCCCGTCGTTCCTGAGGTGTAGCACATTGCCGCCGCTTCGTTTTCGTCCAGTTGCGGGTAGGTGAAATCCTCGCTCGCGCCGGCCAGCAGGTCTTCGTAACCGTCGCAGCCAGCCGGGGTCTCGCCGCCTCCGAACGGCACGACGATCACGCGCTCAAATTTCACGCGGTCGCGGAATTTCTCGTAAACGGGCAGCAGCACGTCGTCGACGATCAGAAAGCGGTCGCCCGCATGGTTCGCGATGAAGGAAATCTCATCGGGATGCAGGCGCAAATTCAGCGCGTGCAGCACGCCGCCCGCCACCGGCACGCCGAAATAAGCCTCCATATGTTCGGTTTGATTCCACAGGAGCGTGGCCACGCGGTCGCCGCGCCGCAGGCCGAGGCCGGTGAGCGCGTTCGCCAGTCGCCGCGAGCGCCGGTAAAGGTCCCGCCAGGTGGACCGCGCCAGCCTCCGGTCCGGCCGCCGGGTGACGATTTCGACGTTGCCGAAAATATGGCCCGCGCGTTCCAGCAGCGCCGGCACGGTAAGCGGAAAATCCATCATCAATCCGCGCATAGGCCCCATTTCTCCGATCTTTCTCCCGGGAAGGATGCCGCATCCTATCACCAAATTTCACGGATTTCGCTCGGCACATATCGTCCCACGCCAGTTGATGGTCCACATATTTAACAAGTAGTTATACTTCAATCTTTCTGTTGACGGACGTTCAAATTTGGAGCAAGATTCGCCCGGTGCTGAAGTGCGTCTCTTGTCGGATTGTTCTGGGCCCCAGCCCAAGTTCCCCGATCTCGAACCTACTCTCTTCAGTCCCCGGTTCCGTGGGTCCGTATTGCCACGGCCAGAAGGAGTCTCGCATTGAAGAAACTTT
>DATNIO010000164.1:0-5993 GCA_035604385.1 Verrucomicrobiia bacterium
CGCATCGCCGACTCGATCTTTCAACAGGTGGTCACTCGCGCCGACGAGTATTCTGTGCTGGCCACGCCGAACTTGAACGGCGACTACATCTCCGACGCCTGCGCGGCGCAGGTTGGGGGACTGGGCATCGCGCCGGGCGCCAATATCGGCGACGGCTATGCCATTTTCGAGGCGACGCACGGCACGGCGCCCAAGTATGCCGACAAGGACGTCATCAATCCCGGCTCGGTGATCCTGTCGGGGGTGATGATGTTCCGGCACCTGGGCTGGAATGAAGCCGCCGATCTGATTGAGCAGAGCATGGAACGCACGATCGAGCAGAAGAAAGTCACATATGATTTCGAGCGCCTGATGCCCGGCGCAACCAAGGTCAAGACCAGCGAGTTCGCCGGGTACATGATCGAAAACATGGGCGCCGGGGTGCTGGTGTGAGTTTCAAATTCATTCGCCACGGATTTCACGGATCTTCACGGATAGATCTTAAAGAGATTTGATCCGTGTGAATCCGCGAAAATCCGTGGCCAGAAAGGCTTTTTTATGCGCAACAAAGTAACTATCGTAGGTTCAGGCAACGTAGGCGCGACTGCGGCTCACTGGATCGCTTCCAAAGAACTGGCCGACGTCGTGCTCATCGACATCATCGAAGGCGTTCCGCAGGGCAAAGGACTCGACCTGCTCGAGGCCATGCCCATCGAGAAGCGTGATTCGTACGTCAGCGGCACCAACGACTACAAAGACACCGCAAATTCCGACATCGTCGTGATCACCGCCGGCATTCCGCGAAAACCCGGCATGAGCCGCGATGACCTGCTCAACACCAACTACAACATCATGAAATCGGTGGTCAGCGAGGTGGTGAAATACTCGCCGAACTGCATTCTGATTATCGTTTCGAACCCGCTCGACGCCATGGCGCAGACCGCGTACAAGTTGAGCGGATTCCCGCGAGAGCGCGTGATCGGCATGGCCGGCGTGCTCGACTCGGCGCGCTTCCGCGCTTTCATCGCCGACGAACTGAAAGTCAGCGTAGAGAATGTGACCGCTTTCGTGCTCGGCGGCCACGGCGACACCATGGTGCCCTTGCCGCGCTATTCGACGGTCGCGGGCATTCCGATCACCGAACTGATTGAACCGGCGAAGCTGGAAGCTCTGGTCAAGCGCACCCGCGACGGCGGCGCCGAAATCGTGAAGTACCTCAAGACCGGATCGGCTTACTACGCGCCCTCAGCCGCAGCCACCGAGATGGTCGAGGCGATTCTCAAAGACAAAAAGAAAATCCTGCCCTGCGCTGCGTATCTGCAAGGAGAGTACGGCATCAACGGCCTCTACGTCGGTGTTCCGGTCAAGCTGGGAGCGAAGGGTATCGAGCAGATCATCCAGATCAAGCTGACGCCGGAAGAGAAAGCTGGCCTCGACAAGAGTGCTGCGGCGGTGAAGGAGTTGTGCGGCGTGATCGGAGTGTAGAGCCCTTCATCGGATTTGAGTGCGGCGCGGCTTCTGGGCCGCGCCATTTTGCTTCCACAATGCCGACGAGCAACATCTTGACTCACGCTGCACTGTGGCTTGCACTTCTTGGGCTCACGGCGTGCAATCACCATCCCGCTTCAAGGCCTGACCATCCGCGCCTGACTGGCGACGTCACAATGCAAGACGTCACCTTTCACAGCGCCTCGCTTGAGCGCGAGATCAGCTACCGCGTGGGTCCTCCCATCAATTGTGCAGAGCGGGAAGAAGTTCCCAGTGGTCTACCTGCTCCACGGCGGGGGCGGAGACTTCCACGAATGGAGTAACGATTCCGATGTCGCCCGTTTTGCGGAAAAAGGATTGGTTCTTGTCATGCCCGAGGGGGAGTCGTCTTACTACACGAATTCAGTAGATCGTCCAAAGGATCGGTTTGAGGACTACGTCGTCAAGGATCTCATCGGGGACGTGGAAACCCGGTTTCCTGCCGATCCTTCTCGTCGCGCAATTGCGGGTGTTTCCATGGGCGGCTTTGGCGCAATTAAGCTGGCCTTGAAGTATCCCGAGCTGTACCGCTTCGTTGGGGCACTCAGCCCGGCAATAGACGTGCCACGGCGGCCATTTTCTATCAAGCGAATTTCACAATACCGCTATCACGCCTCAGTTTTTGGCGCGTGGGGAAGTCAAACGCGGCTTGACAACGATCCGTTCGTTCTCGCGCGTAAGGTCGATCCACGAAAGGTCCCCTATATTTTTGCCACCTGCGGAGAACAAGAAGGTCTCCTCCCATCCAACCGCCAGTTTGCCGCACTGCTGGCCCAACATAGTTTTCAGTTCGAGTTCCACTCCGGCCCTGGGGGCCACGATTGGAACCAGTGGAACCGACTGCTGCCCGACATGTTCGCCAGTCTCTTCACTCGCATGGAGAGCGGCGATCGTCATACCACCGAGGGCTCAACGAGACGATAAGATACGCCGATAGAACATCCTGACCATGAAACAGATACCGATCTCGGTGTTTCGCGCAAAATGCTGTGAGATTCTCGAGCGCGTCCGAAAGACGCGGCGTCCTCTTCGCGTCACGCGCTACGGGAAGCCGTTTGTGGATGTTCGCCCGCCTTTTAAGGGAACGCATTTGCGAGCAGCCCCGCGAGATCCCTCGCCTCGCTGGAGAAAGCGTGAGGCTTCGGGATGACGCCGCAACCAGGGGCTGGGAGATAAATGAGAAGTAAGCCGTTTAGACCTTCTCGATCGCCACCTTCTTCAGCACCACATCCTTGTTCGGTCGATCGTTACGTCCCCGGGGCAGCTTGGTGATTTTATCGACCACGTCCTGCCCTTCGACGACTTCGCCAAAGATGGTGTGTTTCCCGGTCAGCCACGAGCACGGCACGACCGTAATGAAAAACTGCGATCCGTTCGTGTTCGGCCCGGCGTTAGCCATGGCCAGCTTGCCGGGCTTGTCGAATTTGTGCGGCGAGCCCTTGGTCTCGTCTTCGAACTGATATCCTGGGCCGCCCATGCCGGTCCCCTGCGGGTCTCCGCCTTGAACCATGAAGTCAGGGATGACGCGGTGAAAAATCGTCCCATCGTAGAGCCGATCACTCGATTTCCTTCCGGTCGAAGGATGCTTCCACTCCCGCTTGCCTTCGGCAAGGTCAACGAAATTGGCGACGGTTTTGGGGGCGTCCTTTTCAAACAAACGGCAGACGACGGTTCCTTCCGTGGTTTCAAACGTGGCGTAGAGTCCGGGTTGACGAGTCATGAGTTCCTTTCAGGATCGGGTCGTTAGTCGTGAGTCGTGAGTAATAGCCAGAACCGCTCATGTAGGGACAGCCGCCTCGGCTGTCCAGCGTGCGCAGCAAGCGTGGCACTTTGCAGCTAGTTCGAACTCGGAGCGGCTTTCGGGGCCGCGGTCACCGCCGGTTTCCTCACTGCCGTTCCCGCTGGCCTGGCTGCCGCTCCACCCTTCACGATGGTAATGTGGTTAATTTTCACCGGACGAAATGGCTGGTCGTTCTGCGGATCAGTCGCCATGCGCGCAATCTGTTTCACCAGTTCGACGGTCGCTTCGTCACACTGCCCGAAGATCGTGTAGTTTCCGTTGAGGTGCGGCGTGGCTACCTCGGTGATGAAAAACTGCGAACCATTCGTGTTGGGTCCTGCGTTGGCGTAGGCGAGCCGTCCCGGCCGGTCAAACGGCAGATCGTCAGAAACTTCGTTCTTGAACTTGTAGCCGGGATCGCCCGACCCGTTGCCTGCAGGATCTCCTCCCTGAATCATGAAGTTGGGAATCACGCGGTGGAACACGGTTCCGTCGTACAGAGGCACCCCATGTTTGGTCGCTCCGCTTACCGGATTTTTCCAGTCCTTCGTCCCCGTTGCCAGGCCGATGAAATTCTCGACCCCGATCGGCGCCTTGTTGGGAAACAAGGTGCAGGTCATTTTGCCGGCGGTGGTGTCGATGATGGCCGTGGGCTCGGCGGCGGCATGCACTGCAGGCTTTGCCGCGGCGGAAGGTTTGACTGTCGCCCCAGACTGGGTTGCGCTGCTCGACTGCGCCATCGTTCCCAGGGCGGCCGCCAGAATGAAAAACATCGCCTTACGCATGGGTACTCCTTGCAGGCTGGATGTGCCTCACATTCGGGATAACGTTGCATTGTACGACAGGGCGGGCCGTCGCTTCCTGACAGGCATTAGAAACAGAATCCTCATTTTTGCGGGGCTGGCGTAATTTGTGCCGGCATTTCGCGGCTGACCCGTTCCACTTCGCCAAACACGCGCAGCAGATTCCCACCAAGAATCTTCTTGATGTCCTCTTCACCGTAGCCGCGATCCAGCAACGCTTGCGTGATCTTCGGCAGGTCGGCGGCTGAATCCATACCTTCGGGCGTCGCCCCGCTGACCCCGTCGAAATCCGAGCCGAGGCCCACGTGATCGACTCCGGCTACTTTCGCAATGTGATCGATATGGTCGATGAGCACGCTGAACGGCGGGCGGGGAATCTTCCCGATCCACTCCCGTTGCAACCGGTCTTCATCCATGTAGGTGACGGCCTTTCCCTCAGCTCGCATCCTGGCGAGCATGGCCTGCACCGCCGCGTCTCGCTCCTTGGCCTGGGCTCGCGACGCGTCCCAGTATTTCTGATCGAGAAAACCAGAGAAGAAATTGACGTCGACCACCCCGCCGTTTTTCGCAACGGCGCGCAGCATGTCGTCGGTCATATTGCGCGGAGCATCGCACAGGGCGCGCGCGGAAGAGTGGGAAGCGATAACCGGCGCCTTACTGACGGCAACCGCGTCCCAGAACGTCTTGTCGGCCACGTGCGAGATGTCGACCATCATGCCCAGCCGGTTCATCTCCAGCACCACCTGCTTGCCGAAATCCGTCAGTCCATTGTGATGCTGCACCTTCGGATCGTTGATGTCGCCCGAAGAATCCGCCCACTCGTTCGTGTTCGACCAGGACAGTGTCATATAGCGCACGCCCAGGCGGTAGTAGTCGCGCAGCAGATGCATATCGTTTTCGATCGAGTGCCCCCCTTCGATGCCCATGAGGGCGGCGAGCTTATGTTCGGCGCGGGCGCGTTCGATGTCGGAGACTGAGAATGCCATCATCATGCGATCGGGATGCCGAGCCGCTTGCTCGTATACAGAATCGATCAGATCGGAGGTGTGGCGGGCGAAGCGGCCTTCGTTGGTCTCCGGTTCCACCCAGATGGAAAAAAACTCGGCGCCCAGGCCCCCGCGATGCACTTTGTCGAGGCTGATGTGGCCGAGATCGTTGGGGTCGGTTGAGCCGATGTCGAAACCTTCATCGAGGAAGCGCTGCGGCGTGTCGGCATGGGTGTCGACGACGATTGCCGACGCTTGAATGGCGCGGGCGCGGTCACTGACCGCCGGACCGGACGCATTCGCCGGTTGGGTCGAACTTTGCGCGCCGGCCCACGAGCAGAATACCGCAAAAAGAAAAAGGGATAGCAAGAGCAAGAGCGGTTTTGTTCTCATAGTTGGTCCCAACTAAAGATGGCGGGAAGGCTTTGATTGTATAGCTGAGAGGCAGAACGTACAAAACGCAGAACCTACAAAACGAGGACCGACAAAACAGGTCAGTGGAGAGCCCTGAGAGCCTGCTCAATACAAGCTTCTACGGGCTGATCCGTGTCGATTACGACTTTGGCCAGAGTGATCGTTTCGAAGCGGGATTTTACCTCCAGGTAGAGCCGCCAGTCGCGGTTTCCCGCCGGATGATCGCCGGAAGTGGCGTCCTGCTCAAGCCTGCGCCGGGCGCATTCTTCCGAGCATCTGCATTCGATGATCCGCCAGGCCTGCTGCATGCGCGTGGCAGCCGCGATCACGTTGTCGATCTGGTAGCGACGCGAGAAGGTGCGGCCGTCGAGAAAGACAATCAGATTTGGGTGCCGCGATAGAAAATACCCGGCGGTCTGGAGCATGAGATGCAGGCACAAGTCATCCTGTCGCGTAGAGTATTCGATTTCATCCGCGAAGAAGATGGCGTGCCGGAACTCGTCC
>DATNIO010000165.1:0-21062 GCA_035604385.1 Verrucomicrobiia bacterium
CAGACATGCAGGGCGATGCGAGCAAAAGGCAGGAGTCCGACTTCGGCCATCGTCCCTCCTGCCTATGTAGCAAACAACAATTTCAACCGATCTGGTATCTCGAATTTTCATTGTCGTAACGAGGATGTCAACAGAGCCAGACAAGCGCAAAACTTAAGACGTTCGTGAGCGACTTCCTTGCGGCATTACGGCGCTCACGCTAGACTGACGAAACCAATATGGCGAACCGCGGAAAATTAATTGCTCTGGAAGGGATCGACGGATCGGGAAAGCTGACGCAGCTTGATTTGCTGGCGCGCGAACTCGATGCGCGGGGACTGGCTACGTTTCGCATCAGCTTTCCACGCTATGAATCGTTCTTTGGAAAGCTTGTCGGGCGTTATCTCAACGGAGAATTTGGCGCCTTGGGCGCGGTTGACCCGCATTTGTCCGCGCTGCTCTACGCGGGTGACCGACTGGAAGCGAAGCCGGAGATCGAAGCGGCGTTCTCCTCGGGGAAAATTGTGCTGGCCGACCGGTACATCGGCTCGAATCTGGCGCACCAGAGCGCACGCGTCCCACCGGCCCAGCGCGAAGAATTTCTTGCCTGGTTGAAGCGCCTCGAGTATGGGCTGTATGCCCTTCCGGAGGAAGACCTGGTAGTTTATTTGCGCGTGCCGGTTGCGGAGGCGCAGCGACTGGTCGGCCTGAAATCCGCGCGCGCGTACACGAGCCTGAAACACGATATTCAAGAGGCGGACATCAAACACCTCGAACAAACTGCGATAATTTACGATCGGCTGGCAACCGAAGCGATCTGGGCGCGCATCGACTGTATCAATACGTCTTCCGGCGTTTTGTATGCGCCTGAGGAAATCCACCGAGCCGTACTCCAGGCCGTGGAAACCCGCGTCCTGTCCCAGGCTTCGGCCGGGCGGTAAAAAGAAAAGGAACCCCGTGAGTTTCTCGGATTTTCTCGGCAACCCGCGCGTCGTTACCGCGTTGCGCGGCATGCTGGCCTCCGAACGTGTCCCGCACGCGATGCTCTTCTCCGGCCCGCGGGGCGTTGGAAAATTCACGCTCGCGCGAATGTTCGCTCAAGCGGCCAACTGCCAGCGGTTGCCCGATGATTTTTGCGGCGAATGCAAACCTTGCCGCAAGATCGGGCTGCTCACCGATCTTCACCCCCTCGTCGAGCAGGGGCTCGCGCAGCGCGGCGAACGGCCCGATGCCGCGACCGTCGAGCGCGTGCCGCTTCTGCTGGAAACGTATCCCGACGTGTGGGCCATCGTTCCCGACCCGGTGCGGCTGAAAGAGCCCGTGGCGCGTCCCGTGCTGCACGTGGGGCAGCTCCGCGCCGTTCAACGCGCCGCGTATTTCAAACCGCAGGGACGCCGCCGCGTCTTCCTGATCGATGGCGCGGAAACGATGCGCTGGGATTTCGCCAATATTTTCCTGAAAATTCTCGAAGAGCCGCCCGAGTCAGCGACTTTGATCTTGCTTGCGCCCAATCCCTATCAACTGTTGCCCACGATCAGGTCGCGCTGCCTGCAGTTTTCCTTCACGCCGCTCGAGACGGCTGAGGTCGAAAAGATTCTGGCCGCGCGCACGGAAATCAAACCGGAAGAGCGCAAACTCGCCGCGCAATATGCAGAGGGCTGTCCCGGCGCCGCGATCGGACTGGATCTCAACGCCGTCGCGAAGCTGCATCGCGATGCCCTGACGGTCCTGGAACGCTCCGTGGAACTGCGCGGCGTCTCCGATTTATTCGCCGGCACGGCCGCGCTCGCGAAGAGCCAAGAAATCGCGTTTGAAAATATTTTGGAAGTGTTCTATAGTCTGCTCACGGACCTGCTCGATCTGTCCAGTTCTTCCGCGAAGAAGGTGTTGCGAAATCCGGCGTTACGCAAGGAACTCGAGACATTTAGTAAGAAAGTAGATGTGGCGTGGATCAGTAAAGCCGTCGATGGATTTGACGTGCTTCACGCCAGGACGCGACGGAACATCAACCGGTCATTGGGACTGGACGCAGTGGCCATTTCCCTGACCCGCCCCACGACGGGCACGAAAAAATCAATTTCTCGGTAACGGAAACGTACCCTGATTCGTCTATCGTGCATCATAGGTGGTGAGAAATCTCATCTTGTCTGTCGAATATCATAATTTAAGGAGTTGTCATCGTGAATCGTAAGCTGTTTCGCCCTACTCTGACGGAAATGAAAGAACCTCATCCCAGTTCGAGCCGGCCGCATTCCGCCTCGAACGGTCCGCAGCCGCACAAGAAACCGGCTCCGCCCGAGCAGACGCACGCGGAGAATTTCTATTGGATCAAGCAGATGCAGGCCCGCACACCCGTGGTCATCGTGCTGTCGGATGGGGAGACTCTCCACGGCGTTGTGGAATGGTATGACAGAGATTGCATCAAGCTGACGCGGACGGGCAGCCCAAACTTGTTAATTTATAAACAATTCGTAAAGTATATTTACAAGGATGGCCCGGATGCCGCCCTCGGCGGAGCCAACGGGCAATAATTTTTCATTGGTCTAAGGACCTGGCTAAATTCTAACATTCACCCCAGTCAACGCGCCCTCTGCAGCGCAAGAGTCTGAACGTCTGTTTGACTTACCTCGTGATTTGCCCTGGGAACGCCAATCTCCCGGTTGGCGTTTGGCAACCCGTCCGCCGCGGCGGAGAGATTGGCGTTCCCAGGAAGAACTTCGGGCTTGCGCTACTCCGGCTTCGGCAAATAGATAGAAAACGTCATGAGGGCTTTGCTGACCAGGCGCCCGTCCTGGTCGGTCACATCGCAATCCACGACGCTGGTGGTTCTTCCCTGCCGCAGAACGCGCGCGTCGGCCTTGACTTCACCGTGCTCGACGGCCTCGAGAAAGTTGATCTTCATCTCAATCGTGGCGACGCGCGCCCCTCGCGGGGCCGCCAGGAACGCCGCGAAGCCTCCTGCCGTGTCCGCCAGCATCGCCATGACTCCGCCGTGCACCACGCGGTGAACCTGCTTGTGCAGTTCGAGTACCGGCATACGGAACACGGCCCTGCCGCGCTCGGCCTTCACCAATTGGAATCCAAAGTGGTTGACCGGATTGCTGTGGCGCAAGCGTTCGGCCGCTCGCGCCAGGTCGGCTTTGGACAATTTTCCTCGCAGCTTCATGATCCAGCGCGTCCTTTCCCAGCACTTAAGTTCTTCTCTCTCAACGCATTAATATGCTGTCACCGCAGAGCCTTGCCACGCGTCCAATAAGCCGAACATCCGGGCGGGTCCAAGGTTCGGGAATCTAGCATTCCGCCGGGATGGGTGCAATAGATTCTCTGTCTTGTTTGAGGCTGTGTTTGTTAGACTTTGCCGGGCTGGAATTTCGCGGGGCGGCTATTCTATTGACGCAACTCTGAGGAGCTAACGGGCATTTTGCCGGGACTGAGATGAAGATTGGGATCACATGTTACCCAACCTATGGCGGCTCGGGCGTGGTTGCCACGGAACTGGGGATGGAACTCGCCGCGCGCGGCCATGAAATCCACTTCATCAGCTACGCGCCTCCTATCCGGTTGACGGATACCAATGATCGCATTCAATTCCATGAAGTGGAGATTTCGAGCTATCCGCTCTTCGATCACGCGCCCTACGCGCTGGCCCTGGCCGTAAAAATGATGCAGGTGGCCGAAGTGGAAGGCCTTGATTTGCTCCATGTTCATTACGCGATACCACATTCCGTCAGCGCCCTGCTGGCGCGCATGATGGCGGCGCCGAAACCGTTGCCCTTCATCACCACGCTGCACGGCACCGATATTACTCTGGTCGGAAACGACCGAAGTTTTCTGCCGATCACTAAATTTTCGATCGAACAATCCGACGGGGTCACAGCCATCTCGCATTATCTGAAGCAGCGCACGATCGAGGAATTTGACATCAAGCGACCCATCGAAGTGATTCCCAATTTTGTGAACTGCGATCTGTATCGCCGCACACCGGATGCAGCCCTGCGCGCCGAATGGGCCCCGGACGGGGAGCCCATCCTGATGCACCTGTCGAATTTCCGGCCCGTGAAGCGGCTCACGGACGTCGTCGAAATGTTCGCCAAGGTGCGCGAGAAAATGCGCGCCAAGCTCGTGCTCATTGGAGACGGCCCTGACCGCGGCGCTGCCGAATACCTGATCCGCAAGAAGAAGCTCGCGCGCGACGTCCATTTCCTCGGCAAGCAGGACCGGGTCTACCAGTTCCTATCCCAGGCTGACTTGTTTCTGCTGCCTTCGGACATGGAATCGTTCGGCCTGGCGGCGCTGGAAGCGATGGCTTGCGAAGTCCCGGTCGTGGCAACCAACGTGGGCGGCTTGCCGGAAGTGGTCGAGCACGGAGTCGACGGCTATCTTTTTACGCCGCGCGAAGTGGAAATTGGCGCAAGATACGCCCTGGAAATATTGTCGCAAGCCGATCGCGGCCGCGCCATGGGACAAACCGCGCGCGTCAACGCCAAGAAAAAATATTGCGCCAATGACGTGATTCCGATATACGAAGCGTACTATCGCCAAGTCATCGGAGCCTTGGCCGCGACGCACGCCTGAGGAACCCCGAACGCATGGACGAACCGACGCACTGCAATCCCTTCCCGGTGTTTTGAATTTAACCATCACGGCGAACATATGGGCGTGAGTACACGGAAATTCGCCTCCGATTGTCTGCGCCGATCCAGTGTGGCAACATCCAGGTCGTGTCCAATCGCTTCCGCGCCCTAAAACACCGAAATTTTCAGCTCTTCTTTGCGGGCCAGTTGGTCTCGCTCATCGGGACGTGGATGCAGTCGACCGCGCAACTCTGGCTGGTCTACAGGATGACGAACTCGGCGGCGCTGCTTGGTTTTTTCGGATTCGCCAGCCAAATTCCAATTCTCTTTCTGGCTTCTCTCGGCGGATATGTGGGCGACCGGTACAACCGCCACCGGGGCGTGATCTGGTCGCAAACCGCGGCTTTGATCCTGGCGTTCCTGTTGGCGGCGCTAACACTGCTCGGCGTCGTACGCGTCTGGGAGATCGTTCTGATTGGATTTCTTGCCGGCATCGTGAATGCGTTTGATGTGCCGATCCGCCAGGCGTTTCTCGTTCAGATGGTGGGGAAAGAAGACTTGCCCAACGCGATCGCGCTGAACTCGTCCATCTTCAACGGGGCGCGCGTCGTGGGCCCGGCCATTGCCGGCTTCGCTATCGCGTGGATCGGCGAGGGCTGGTGTTTTTTCCTGAACGCCGTGAGTTTTCTGGCTGTGATCGTTGCCCTGCTGATGATGCGGATCGAGAAGGTCGAGGTCCGCGCCCGCAAGGGTTCGCCGCTGCAAAACTTCGTTCAGGGATTCCACTTCGCGATGAGCGACCGGCCGATTCGCTCGGCGCTGCTGCTCGTGAGCTTGATGAGCATGTTCGGCCTGCAGTATTCCGTGTTTTTGCCCATCTTCGCCCGTGACGTCCTTCACGGAGGGCCGAGCCTGCTGGGGCTGCTGATGAGCTTTGCAGGGGTGGGAGCAGTCATCGGCGCGTTGCACTTTGCCGCGCGGACGGACTACAAGGGCCTCGTGGAATGGATTGCCGCGACTTCCACGACGTGCGCTCTGGGACTTATCCTGTTTTCACAGTCGCGCATTTTCTGGTTGTCGGCGGTGATGCTCCTGGCCGTCGGTTTTTCGGCTACGTCGCAACTGGCAGCCACCAATACCATCGTGCAGGACCGCGTGCCAGACGAACTGCGCAGCCGCATCATGGCGGTGTATGCCACGATGTTCATGGGCGTCCAGCCGCTCGGCGCCTTGGTCGCTGGAGGCGTGGCCAAGCGGATCGGCGCGCCGTACGCTCTTACTGCGTTTGGATCGATCTGCTTGCTCGGGTGCCTGTTCTTCGTGTTCCGTGTAGCCATGCGGCTGGGGCACGAGCGAAGCTCGCCGGAACCTCAGGCGGGATTGGGACGATAGAGCCAGTTTGGTTTTACAAAGGATTCCGCGGAAGGCCCATTCGCGGCGGCAAGAACGGCGTCCACTTTGGAACGCTGCGGCGCAAGGGAACAGACAGGGTCCGTCGCCGGTGCATCACCGGTCAGAAGAAACGCCTGGCAGCGGCAACCGCCAAAGTCTCGCGTGCGGCGGTCGCAGCTCTTGCAGGGTTCGGGCATCCATGCTTCGCCGCGGAATTTCTGGAATGCTTCTGATTTTTCCCAAATATCACGCAGGCTGTAGTCCTTCAAATTGTCGAACTGCATGCCTGGAATGATCTGGGCCGCATGGCAAGGGAGCGCGTCGCCGTTTGGCGCGACGAGCATCATCTTTCGTCCCCATCCGCCCATACATGCCTTCGGATACTTCGCGTAGTAATCGGGCACAACGTATTCGATGCGGATCTTTCCGACCAGGCGTTCTTCGGCGCGTTTCAGAAGTTCGACGGAACGATCGAGCTGGTCGCGCGTGGGAAGCAGGTTCTCGCGGTTGGCAAACGCCCACCCGTAATACTGCACGTTGGCAAATTCGATCCGGGCGGCGCTGGAAGATTCGCCGAGCGCCAGCATTTCCGGAAGGTGATCGATGTTGCGGCGATGGATGACGAAATTCAGAGTCAAGGCCACGCGGCGCCGCTTGAGCCATTCCAGGACGCGGAGTTTGTGTGCGTGTGCCTTCGTGCCGGAGAATTCATTGGCGGAATCTTCCGTAGCGCCCTGAAAACTCAGTTGAATGTGATCGAGTCCCGCCTGGACGATCTCGTCGAGCCGCGCCTCATCGAGGGGGAGCCCCGACGTGATCAAGTTGACGTACAGTCCGGTCCCGCGGGCGGAGCGAATGAGATCCACAAGATCGGGCCGGGCCAGAGGCTCGCCGCCTGTAAAATCAATCTGGAGAACTCCCGCTTCGGCGGCTTCGCGGAACACGCGCGACCAAACCTCGGTAGAAAGTTCGTCCGCTCGAGTTTTCAATTCAAGGGGATTCGAGCAGTAAACACAATGCAGCGGGCACCGATGGGTTAGTTCGGCGATGAGGGCGAGCGGCGACTGGGCCGCGGGAGTCATTTTGCTTCGGCGCTCCTATCAGTCTGGTCGGAATTGAAATCGAGCGCTCGCTGGTCGTGGAGGAGCGCGAGGTAGCCGAGGATGTCTGTTTCGACTTTCTTTGGCTCGGCCTTGGAGTAGAGCTTCTGCAATTCGGAGATAATCTCTTGAACTGTGCGGCTGCCGTCGCAACGTTCGACGATTTCAAGGCTCGGGCCGTTCAATCGCAGCGCCCGTTCCGGCATGTGCAGAACGCGCGAGGGCTGGCTTTTTTCATTTAGGCGGCAACCTACGGCGAGGCGCGGACGGCTCATGAGTTCAGGCATCATTCCGTTTACCTTCCTGGCTGGATCCGTTTGGCCGGAAGGCGCCCGGTGGCGGCCAGCCCGGGTTGACGTAGGCGAAGTACAGCGCATCGAGCTGCGCCCAAAGGATGTCACACTTGGCTCGCAGCGCGGCATAGGCTTTGTCTTGTTCCTCGCGCGTGCGCGCGTGTTCCACAACCCAGGCGAGAGCGAAGTTGGCGTCTTCGGGCGCCTGCGAAAGGCGCCCGGTGAAATATTCGAGGCCGCTGGAGAGCCATGGATAGTGTTTGCGTAGAGCATCGATGCGAAGGGCGATGAGTTTTCCTGAGAAGAGCTCGGTAAGCGACGAGGCAACTGCTTCCAGAAATGGGCGCGTGGAAACAAAGTCCACGTACGCCTGCACGGCATACCGCGTGGCGGGCAAGATGCCTTCCCCGCGGATGGCGTCCTGGCGCGAGAGACCTGTCGCTTCCACAAGGCGAAGCCACTTCTCGATGCCTCCGGGGCTCGTGCCGTCTCCATCGTGATCGATGATGCGTTTGCGCCAGGCACGCCGGAATTCCGGATCTTCCGTCCGCCCGAGAATGGCTGCGTCTTTGATCGGGATTCGGCTTTGGTAGTAGTAGCGATTGAGGGCCCAGGATTGGAGCTGCCCTCGCGTGAGCTTGCCCTCATGCATGAGAAGATGAAATGGGTGTTTGTGGTGATAGCGCTCTTCGCCGATGGCCTGAAAGCCGGCGATGAATTCTGATTCCGAGAGCAAAGAGTCTCTCCTGTCGAAGTTACACTTCGAAGCTCATCCCATCATACGCAATTTCCCAGCCTGCGTCTCGCACCGCGCGATGTTCAGGACTTTCTTCATCCAGGATCGGATTCGTGTTGTTTATGTGGATTAGGACCCGACGGCCTCGCCTTGCAAAGTCACACTGCGCGAGCAGACCATCCGCTCCGGAAAGAGGAACATGTCCAATTTCGCGCGCCGTCTTCGACCCGACTCCAGCAGAAATCAATTCGTTCTCGTCCCAGAACGTTCCGTCAAGGAGACAAAGGTCGCTCGATCGCGCCCAGTCTTTCCATTCCTCCGACCGCCCGGGAAGAGCGGGGGCATAAAAGATCTGCTTGCCTCCCTGCGCCAACACGAGCCCCGTGACGGCTTCACCCGGAGCAAGCGCGCGCCGCAGATCCTCGCTCACATAGTCGGGATATGCGCTGCCAAGCGGTACCATGCGGGAACGAACCGAGGATTCCCCAGTTGAAGATTTGCCTGTTCCCAGCGGAAACCAAGTATTGACCGGAACGTCGTGCCAGACGGCAGGGGGACTTGCGCGGTCCAGTACACGGAAAATGTGGTTGTCCTCAAGCAAGATGCGTTGGATCGACGGCGTGGAATAAATTTGCAAGGGCTGGAATTCGCGCAGATGAAGCAGTCCGACGACGGAATCGACGTCGGCACTCGTGAGCAAAACTCCGGCGATAGGTGTGTGTCGCGGAGGATGTGCGGGATTGAGAAGTGACGCTGATAGAATCTGAGTGCGGAGGTCGGGGGAGGCATTAAGAAGATAACACTCTCCCTCGAGTGGACACACAAACACCTGCGCCTGTGAACGCGCTTGAGAAGGCATTCGCCCTGCTCTCAGGCGAGAGCAATTAGGACAAGCACAATTCCACTGGGGAAAACCACCCCCGGCTGCGGAGCCGAGGACCGTAACGCGCATGCGAACTCAGAATTAGAGTTCAGCGTTCGCGTACGAACTGATTTCACAGTTCAAGCAGATATCTTCGTGCTGAGGCGTTGTCCATTCCATAGTCGTTTCTCCTTAGATTGAAAAGGACTTTCAACCACTCGGTGACTTTAGCACGGAAGCCGAAAACAAGACAATCCTAAAATTGGCGCCTTTGCGAAACCCCTAGGATTCCTCCAATGTTTGCGGACCATGGATCAGGCCAATGCACAAAGACACTTTTTTGTGCGGCGTCAGAAATTCATTGCGGAAGAAATATTGCACCGATAACATGATCCCTCTATACGACGCATATTATCGTGAGACTATCGGGGTCTTGTCCGCAACGCATGCGTGAACGAGATTCGGAAACAAACTCACACTACCCAGGGGGAATGTGTGTACAACGGGTGCGGAAATCTGTGTATTCGTAGGAGATATTGCCTCTGCATTTTGATTTTCGGGCTGCTCGGATTTGTAGGGATGCCCACGTCCGGCCGAGCCCAGGTTACCGCCTCGATTACCGGAAACGTGGAAGATGCCACCGGCGCCGTCGTTCGAGATGCAACTATCACTGTAAGAAGTAAGGAAACTGGAGCGACGCGGACGGTCACCACGGATGAATCTGGGCTCTACCGGGTCCTTTCTCTCCCTCTCGGACCTCAGGAACTCAAAGCGGAAAAGCAGGGCTTCAAGTCAATCGTTCGTACGGGCGTGAGCCTGGAAGTGGGCCAAGAAGCTGTCGTCAACTTCCGTCTGGAGGTTGGCGAATTCGTCCAGAGAATTTCCGTTTCTGGAGAGGCGCCTGTCGTCAATGTCACTACCGCATCGGTTTCCGGAATGGTCGACGAACGCCAGATCAAGGAATTGCCGCTGAACGGCCGTAGCTTTGACGACCTGATCGCTCTCAACCCCGGCGCGATCAATTACACCGCTAAAAGCCCCAATACAAGCACCAGCAACGGGAATACGTTCTCCGTAGCCGGGCGACGCACCAGCGAAAATTTATTTCTGTTGAACGGAATCGAGTACATGGGGTCCAGCCAGCTTGCCGTCACTCCCGGCGGCACGAGCGGACTATTGCTGGGAATCGACGCCGTCCGCGAATTCAACGTGCTCACCGACACCTACTCAGCCGAGTACGGGAAGCGCGCCGGAGCGCAAGTCAGCGCCGTCACGCAATCCGGAACGAATCAGTTCCATGGCACCATTTTTGAGTTCTTGCGCAATAGTGCTCTCGACTCGCCGGGACTGTTCGACCAGGGAACCGTTCCTCCCTTCCGCAGGAACCAATTCGGAGGCGCGGCTGGTGGCCCCCTCAAGAAAGATCGCTTGTTTCTGTTCGGCAACTTTGAGGGGTTTCGTCAGTCCTTGGACGTGAGCAGTGTGAGCGTTGTCCCGGACGGCAATGCCACGCAAGGTGCAAGGGCGGGCTTCTTGCCAGATCCCTGCACAGGCATTCCCACACCTGTGAAGAATGCAAATACAACCATGGAGCAGTACGCGTCGCTCTTTTGGCCGCAACCCAACGGCCCGGAATTGATGGTTCCCTCGACAGGAGCTTGTGCCAATCCCCCGGCCTCCGTTCCGAGTGGGACGGCGAAAGCCTTTTACAATCCGAACGAACACATCCGCGAGGATTTCGGAACTCTCCGGGTCGATTACAACGTCGGAAAGAAGGATACACTTTCGAGCGCGTACACGATCGACGACGGAACGAGCCTGATTCCGTTGGCCGATCCACTCTTTGCATCGTTCACACCGCTGCGCATGCAGGTGCTGAGCCTGACCGAAACACATGTCTTTTCTCCTGCTATCCTCAATACAGCCACGGTTGGATTTTCACGAGCCTCCTTCGCGCTCGGATCAGTCCCTCTGACTTCAATCCCTGCCAATCTCTCGTTCGTGACCGGGGCGGGCCCAGGAGGCATTGTCGTCGGGGGCGGAGCAACCACTACCGCTAACGGCACGATCACTTCCGCGGGTCCAAACAACGCGGCAGGCGTATCCAATCACAGGAATCTTTTCACGTATCAAGACGACCTGCGGATCAGTCACGGAATGCACCAAATCAGTATGGGCGTCTGGTTTCAACGGCTTCAGGACAACGAGGACAGCGCTTCACGCCAACTAGGGCAGGCCACGTTTGCCAGCTTGACGACTTTTCTTCAGGGACAGATTGGCAATACTCCATTTCAAGTCGTGCCGCTCCACACGGAATTGGGTTGGAGAAGCCTTTTTGGCGCGTGGTACATCGAAGATTCGATCAAGGTGCTGCGCAATTTGACTCTCGAGGGCGGCCTCCGCCAGGAATTCACCACGGGCTGGAATGAAGCCAATGGCAGGGCTGCGAATTACGTTACTAATTCCCAGGGCGTGCTCGTAACGACTCCCCTCGTGGGTAATTCGGCCTACACAGCGAATAACGCTATTCGATTGTTTAGCCCACGCGTCGGCCTCGCTTGGGATGTCTTCGGAAATGGAAAGACCGCCGTCCGCGCCGGATACGGAACGTACTACTCGTTGATTGACGATCTCGCTTTTCAGATGAATTCAATTACGCCCTTTAATGGCTCTGCTTCGTTTGCGAACATTTCCCTATTCAAGATTCCTGATTTTCCCTTTACTCCAGGAGTGGCTCCCCCACCCTCCTGCGGCCCGGGAGTTCCCTCCCCCTGCACGATTTTTGCACCCGTGGGAATACAAGCGAACCCGAAAACGCCCGCCGTTCAGGAATGGAATCTTACGGTGGAGCAGCAGCTGAGCCATAACACTTCGCTACGCGTCGCCTATATCGGCTCCTTCGGCGTGCATGAACTTCTTAGCGTCGATCCCAATACGATTCCCGCGCAAATTTGCACCTTAGCGGCAGGTTGCAAATCCGGAGGCAACGGCGCCGTGCAAGGAAACGTCGCGCAAAACGCCGAATACATCCCGGGCATTGGAACAAAGCGGCCGAACCCTTTTCTCTCGGCAGGATTTTTTTGGCTTACCGAGGGTAACAGCAGCTACAACGCGCTGGAGGTGGACGTAACGCATCGCATCAGCAAGGGACTTGAGTTTCGCGGCAACTATACCTGGTCGAAAAATCTGGATATCAATTCCGGGCTGACCGGAGCGCAGGCCAACAATCAGGCGCAAATGGTCCTCGACCGCAACGATCTGCGGAGGGACTGGGGCCCGTCGGCGTTGAATCCCGCCAGCCAGGCCAGCGTTTCAGCCAGTTACGAACTCCCCTTCGGCCACAGTCAGCGCTGGCTGAATGACGTCTCTCGCGTGGAAAGCAAATTTGTCTCCGGTTGGCAACTCAACGGCATCGGAACATTCCTCTCCGGTTTCCCATTTACTCCACTAATTGGATCGAATCGCTCCGGCGACGGCGACACCAGAAATCCGGACCGGCCTTCGATCAATCCGTCCTTTACCGGATCGATCGTGACCGGAAATCCGAATCAATGGTTCAATCCGGCCGCCTTCGTATTGCCGACGCCCGGGACTTACGGGAACTTGGGGAGAGAAACGTTGACCGGGCCGGGACTGGCGGATGTCGACTTTTCGCTCTTCAAGAACACCGGCATCACGGAAAAAACCAACCTGCAATTTCGCGCCGAGTTCTTCAACATCTTGAATCGCTCGAATTATGGCCCGCCCAGTACAACTATTTTTTCGATTACGCCGGGTGCGCCTCCAGCAATTAGCCCTTCCGCCGGCCTCATCACATCGACCGCAACTTTTCCACGCCAAATCCAATTGGGCCTGAAGCTGATTTTCTAGGGGTTTAGTAGCACGGGCTTCAGCCTGTGGGGTTCCATTTGATCTTGGCTGGCGCGAGCGGTCTGAGCGCATTGGCAGAACCCCACAGGCTGAAGCCTGTGCTACTTATATTTTCGTCGCGGGAAGAATGATGGAAGGCTCGGACGATGTGGGCACAAGCTCCGGAATTTCAATGCGCGTGCGCGTTCCCTCACCTTCGCGGCTGGAGATATCCATCCGGAAATCCGCGCCGTAGAGCACACGCAAGCGTTCGTGAACGTTGCTGATGCCGATTCCGTCCTCAAACACTTGCGCCATGCGCTCTTCGGAAATTCCGACGCCGTTGTCCTCGATCGCGATGATCAGGCGGCCATCCTGCGATTCGGTGCGGATGGTGAGTTCGCCGCCGCCGAGCTTGGCGGCAAGGCCGTGCTTCAGGGCATTTTCGACAATCGGCTGCAGAAGCATGCTCGGCACGAACGCGTCGAGCGTGCTCTCGTCAATCTGTTTGTGAATCACGAGGTTGTCGCGCCCGAACCGCGCGACCTCGATGTCCAGATAGTCGTCGATGAAGTCGAGTTCCTCTTGCAGGGGCACGAACGTTTCGTGCTTCCGCAACAGTCGCCGCAAAATATTGCTCAGCTTGATGACCACGCCTCGCGCCGTGTCCGGATCGTACCGGATCAGCGAGGACACCGTATTTAGGGTGTTAAACAAAAAATGAGGGTTGATCTGCGCCGTCAGCGCGTCCATGCGCGCTTTCAGCAGCAACTGCCGGTGTTGTTCGAGATTCATTTCAAGACGCGTGTTGCTCCAAATCTTCATGGGCACGGCGACAGCCATGACCGTGGACAACAAGACCAGCGCGATCCCCCAGCTCTTTCCGGCATTCACATAAAAGAGCCATTGCGGTTTGGTGGCGTGCCCGAGCGCCTGGCGGCCCAGTTCCAGAACCACGCAAGCGCCCAGCGGCAACATTTCCCAAGTGACTTTCTTTCCCCGGAATAACCGCACCAGCCAGCGAGGCGTGCTCATGAACGTGTAAGGTCCAAGCCTCCAAATCTCTTCCGTGTTCGGCATGCCCTGGCGAATCAAGCCGCCCACCAGCCCCGCCGTTGCCGCGACGGGCATCGAAAGCCATTCATGATGCACGAACGCCGGCAGGCTGATGATCGATCCACCGATCGGCCCAACGACGCGCCCGCCAAGCAATCCCAGCAGGAACGAACCCTCGAGCATCAAGTCCGCAGCGCGATAAGGTTGCCCCAATATTCGCAGAAACACGCCGAACAAAAGAGGGGGCGTGACAAACAGCATCAACTTCAATTTTTGGTCCGAATCGCGGAGTTCAGTGAAGAGCACCTTTCGGAAAGTGGCCGAGCGCGCCAGCCACGCGCAAATCGACGCCGCCGCCCCGACGTGGAGCAGGAGCGTGAGCAGCAAGTCTCCGCCGAAGGTAAGAGTTTTCATGAGCCAGGCTCGCTGCGGCTACGTTAGCCAATCACCGCGCCGATGTAAAGCGCCGCTTGCGGCGGTCGCCTGATATAATACGGGGCCTTCATGCCACGCAAAACAGGACGACGAGTACGCGCTTCGCGCAAGGGGAAGAGTGACGCCATCCGAATCGTCGCCCGCGCCAAGCTGCCGACGCGATTCGGTCCCTTTGAAATTCTCGGCATCGAGGGGAAAAACGGGCGGGAAAGCGCCGTGGCGCTCGTTCACGGTCGAATTCGCGGCCAAACACCGCTCGTGCGCATCCACTCGCAGTGCCTCACTGGAGATGTCCTCGCCTCCGAACGTTGCGATTGCCGCGCCCAGCTTGAACTCTCCCTGCGCCGGATTGCCGCAGCGCCTTCCGGCATCCTGCTGTATCTGCCGCAGGAGGGACGCGGCATCGGCCTGATGAACAAGCTGCGCGCCTACGAATTGCAGGACCGCGGCATGGACACGGTGGAAGCCAACGAGGAGCTCGGCTTTGCCGCCGATTCGCGGGATTATGGATTTTCCGCTGCTGCATTGCATCTGCTGGGCGTGCGCCGAGTGCGATTGCTTTCCAACAATCCGGATAAAGTGCAGCAGTTGGAAAGCTCGGGCATTCATGTCGTAGAGCGAGTGCCGTGCCGGCCTCGCACGTCGCGCACTTCGCGCGCCTATATGGAGACCAAAAGGACGAAACTCGGACACCTGCTCGATCGTTTGTAATTTGATTGTGACGTTCACGGAGGAATGCTATGCCGCCCGTCGTCCATTCCGGCGCAATTTTTCACAATGCGACTCCCGCGAAACTCTACGGACTCTTCATGAATTCGGCCAAACACACGGCCGCCACGGGCATGCCTGCCAGGATCAGCCCCAAAGTCGGCGGAAAATGGTCCGCCTTCGGTGGGATGATTCTCGGAAAAAATCTCGTGCTGATCCCGAATCGGATGATCGTGCAAACATGGCGCTCCTCGGAATGGAAGAAGGCCGATCCCGATTCCATCCTCATCGTCACTTTTGAAAAATCCGCCAGTGGCGGCGCCCAAGTGGAGTTGGCCCACGTTGGCGTCCCGGAATACGACCAGGATGGCGTCACGAAGGGCTGGGTGAAGTTTTACTGGGAGCCGTGGAAGGCGTATCTCGGCTCTCGCAAGCGGTAAGCAGAGAGAAGCCGCAGATGCAACACGCAATCATTAGGGATCAAAGTATTCTCGGTGGTGAACCGGTTTTTCGCGGAACTCGTGTTCCGTTCAAAATCTTGATCGAATATTTGGAAGGCGGCGAGACTTTGGACCAGTTCCTGGAACAATATCCAAGCGTAAGCCGCGAACTGGCCATAGCAGCGATTGAAGAAGCGCGCTCTAGCCTTATCTCCCGACCCGAAGAAAAATAGTGTTAGTCAATCAATTCCAGCCTGGCGAGATCCTGTTCAGTCCAACGGGCTTGAATTTCGATGATGCTTTTGAGTGTGCCGAGGCGAAACGTATCGGAGGAATGGTGGAAGGACAGGGTAACGCGGCGGCCATCGGCATGACGATAGTGCCGGTGACTACCCTTTTACCTTTGCAATTGAAAACCATCTGCGAGTAAAGCTGAGGCTAACTGGCGGGCAGTAACAGAATGAAGCTTTGAATAATCCACCGTCATACAGTGACGGCAACGACTGGCTGATCGATTTCAGTAATACGAGGCGGCAGCGACTCACCGTCTTCAAGTAAGGCCTCGATCACCATCTGCGCAACTTCATGGATGTTTCTCAATGCCTCTTCTTTCGTGTTCCCCCACGTAGCCGCGCCTTTGGCCTCCAGTTCAGGGATAAAGGCCCGCCAGACATCCTCATCCTGCTCCAAGACAACGCGAAAAACGTAGGACTTCACTTTTTCCTCCTTCGATCTAGAGCCGCCATTATAGTCTACACCCTATCATTCCGATGAGTAGCGTCAAGCGAGCTGCGGTAAAGCACATTGCCGCATAGCGGCGATTGTCCGCGAGCGGTCGGGAGACACCTATCTACCCTCCGCCGACGAGGTGAACAATTTCATACCGGTCCCCAGGTTGCACGGCGGTTGCAATCCACTGTGATCGCGGAAGAATCTCCAGATTACGTTCGATGGCAACACGGTCAGCAGGCAGGCCCAGGTGTAAAAGCAGTGCGGAAACGCTGAGGCCTTCGGGCACTTCGCGCGCTTCGCCGTTTACTACAATTTGGATTCCCGCATTCATTTACGATACCGGGGCAGGAGTCTTTTTGCGGGGCTTCGATTTTAGGCGGAATCGTAATTCGCCGTGGCGGGAGCCGTCGGTGGCGCAAACCACGAGGGACGACCCTTCGGCCACATTCGCGGGCATGGGAAATCTCAGCGTCGCGCAGCCATCGACGTCCGTGTGCACGTCGGCACAACGGATCCGATGGTTTTCATGTTCCAGGCAAGCCTGAACATCGGCATCGGCGACTGCTTGCTCCGAATTCTTTTCGCACAATTCGACTTCGAGAGTCACATTTCCCGCGGCAAACCAGCTTTTCGGATTCGTGAGGCGCAGATCGAGACTGTCGCTCGCGCCGGCATTCTCCGCAGCCGGTGGCGCTTTTGCCTTCGATTGAAACGGCAGGGTTTCGCCCTCGAGTTCGGCAATCACTTCGCGATGTTGCTGCGCCAAGCGCTCATGCAGCTTCTGCGCCAGGGTCCCTGCTTCCATCCCGCGAACAAACTTCTCGTAATTGGTACTGCGCTTGTAGACCACCCGGCCGGCCATATACACAACCGTATCGAGAAAGGGATGCGAAGGGCCGCGGTCCTCCGTTTGGACGTGATAGATAGCCTCTCCGACGCGCACGTTCGAGTTGAAGCCGAAGTTCATAGGACCGCCAGCCTTTCCCGTATACGAATGGTGACACACTCATTTCTTATCCGTAACTGGTTCAAAAAAAATACCGATATATCTTATTGGTGCATTTGACCGCTTGGCGCTTCATCGCTATTATAGCTTGTGCTCCGATGACAGGAAACGACCTCCAAGCCTACGCGCCGCTACTTTTACACCTCATCCTGGCGATGGCGCTTTCGGGCATTCTCCTTACGCTTTCCTCGGTCGTGGGTTGGCGGCGCCCTTCCAAAGTAAAATCGCAAGCCTATGAATGCGGCATCACGCCAACGGGCGATGCCCGCGAGCCGTTTTCCGTAAAGTTCTATCTGGTCGGAATCATATTTATTTTGTTCGACGTGGAAGCCATCTTCCTGTATCCATGGGCCTTTATCTTCAGATCGTTGCGGTGGTTTGGGTTCGTGGAAATGCTCCTCTACATCGGGATCCTGCTGGTGGGTTACTTCTATCTCTGGAAGAAAGGGGCGTTGGACTGGAACCGCCCAGCCGCACGCCGGGACCGGACTTCGTGACGGAGACACCTGACCTCGAGCAAAACCCCATCATCGCGAAAATCCGCGGCTGGCGGCCCGAAGCCGTCGCGGGAGTGAATTCCTTTCGCGGCGAGATTACCGTAGTTGTTTATCGAGAGCATTTGCGGCCCCTTGCAGAACTTATGAATTCCGACGCCCATCTCGCGTTTACCTACCTTTCCGATGTGACCGGCGTGGACCGGTTTCCCATCGAGCCGCGTTTCGAGCTGAATTATCATCTGTTATCCCTCTCCCGGCGCGAAACGATTCGCCTCCGGGTCCGCTTGCCGGGCGAAGATCCCGTCATCGAGTCGGTCGTGCCCGTTTGGCCCACGGCAAATTGGCATGAGCGCGAGATCTTCGACCTGCTGGGCATTCGTTTTGAAGGACATCCCAATCTGCGGCGCATGTTGCTGCCGGACGATTGGGAAGGCTATCCCCTTCGCAAGGATTATCCCGTGGAGGGTCCTCGCTGATTTCCGTTTCTGAAACGAGAAAACCTGCGCCATGACCACCGTGCAAACCGCTACCGGCCCCGAACAAACCATGGTCCTCAACATGGGGCCGCAGCACCCGTCAACGCACGGCGTCTTGCGCGTGCTCCTGGAACTGGACGGAGAAAATATTATCAAGGCGGACGTGGATATCGGTTATCTGCACACCGGCATCGAAAAAACCGCCGAGGCGCTGACCTATTCGCAGGCCATCACGATCACCGACCGCATGGATTACCTCGCGCCGCTGTCGAACAATCTGGTCTATTGCCTGGCGGTCGAAAAATTGCTTGGCCTGGAAGTCCCCAAGCGCGCGCAATACATCCGCGTGCTGCTGACCGAACTCACGCGCATCGGCTCGCACCTGGTCTGGCTGGGAACGCACGCGATCGACTTGGGCGCGATGTCAGTGTTCCTCTACTGTTTCCGCGAGCGCGAGGAAATTCTAAAAATCTTTGAACTCGTCAGCGGCCAGCGGATGATGACCAGCTATTTCCGCATTGGCGGGCTCGCGCTTGAGCCGCCGGTCGGCTGGACCGATCACGTCCAGAAAATCGTCCAGACTTTCCCATCTCGCTTCGATGAATACGAGGAATTGCTAACCAAGAACCGGATCTGGATCGGGCGCACGCAGGGCGTGGGCGTGCTGAACGCGAAAGATGCGATCGCGATGGGAGTCTCTGGCCCGTCGCTGCGCGGCTCCGGCGTGGATTACGATGTCCGGAAATATTTCCCCTACTCGAGTTACGACGAATTCGATTTCCAGGTGCCCGTACGCACCGAAGGTGATTGCTACGCCCGCTACTTGTGCCGCGTTGCAGAAATGCGCGAGAGCCTGAAGATCGTGCGCCAGGCCCTCGAAAAAATTCCGCCCGACGGCCCCGTGAAAGCCGATGCGCCCGGAATCGTTCCGCCGCAACGCGAAAAAATGAAGACGGAAATGGAAGCGCTGATTTACCACTTCAAGATTTTCACGGAAGGGTTCGCGCCTCCGCCCGGCGAAGTCTACCAGCGCGTCGAATCGCCCCGCGGCGAGCTGGGCTGTTTCCTCGCGAGCGACGGTTCGCCGAAGCCGTATCGCATGCGAATGCGCGCGCCCTCGTTCGTGAATCTGCAAGCGCTCCAGAAGATGGTGGTGGGCCACCTGGTGGCCGATGCGATCGCCAGCATCGGGACGCTGGATATCGTTCTCGGGGAGATTGACCGCTGATGAATTTGCCCCCGCAACTGGAAACCAAATTCCAAACGCTCGAAAGCCGCTACCCGGTGAAGCGTTCGGCGCTCATCCCCATGCTGCTCTACGCGCAGGATCAGTTCGGCTACGTCAGCGATGAAATGATCGGGGAAATCGCCGGGCGGCTCGGCCTGAATACTCTGCAGGTGACCGAGACGATGGCGTATTACTCGATGCTTCGCCGCCAGCGCGCCGGAAAATTCCACGTCCAGGTCTGCACGAACGTGTCCTGCATGCTTCGCGGCGGCAACAAGCTCTACGAATTCGTTCAGAAAAAACTGGAGATCGGCCACAAGGAAACCACCGAGGACGGCGTATTTTCTCTCGAAGAAGTGGAATGTATCGGCGCCTGCACCGGCGCTCCGGCCATGCAGGTGAATTACGACTTCTACGAAAATCTCACCATCGAACGCACCACGCAAATTTTCGAGGCGCTCGAAACAGGACGAAAGCCGCAAACTTCCACGCCGATTACGGGCTCCGTGAAAGAGCGGCATCCAGCCGAGGTCCCTGTCATCAGCCGGCTCTTCGGCGTCAAGGATTCGCACAAACTGGAAGTCTACCTCGCGCATGACGGCTATAAAGGAATGGAGCGCGCGCTCAAGGAACTGACTCCCGAGCAGGTCATCGATGAAGTAAAGAAGTCGAATCTGCGCGGGCGCGGCGGCGCGGGATTTCCCACCGGCATGAAGTGGAGCTTTGTGCCCAAGGAATCGGCCAAGCCCAAATACGTTCTGTGCAACGCGGATGAGAGCGAGCCCGGCACGTGCAAGGACCGCCCGCTGATGGAAATGATGCCGCATCAGCTGATCGAAGGAGTCGTGATTGCCGGACGCGCGGTCGGCTCGCATCAGGGATACATTTACGTTCGCGGCGAATATCGCTACGTCCTGGACATCCTCGACGGGGCCGTCGAGGAAGCTTACAAGGCTGGCTACCTCGGCAAGAATATTCTCGGCAGCGGATTCGATTTCGACCTCGTCACGCATACCGGAGCGGGCGCGTACGAGTGCGGCGAGGAATCGGCGCTGATGGAATCGCTCGAAGGCAAGCGCGGCTATCCGCGCATCCGGCCTCCCTTTCCTGCCGTCGTCGGTCTTTATGGATCGCCAACCGTGATAAACAACGTCGAGACTCTCTCCTCGGCCCCGGAAATTCTGCGGCGCGGAGGCGAATGGTACGCGGGCATCGGGTCGCCGAAGAACGGAGGGACGCGCCTGTTCTGCGTTTCCGGACACGTCAACAAGCCGGGGATCTATGAATTGCCGATGGGTTTCCCGTTGCGCCGGATCATCGAAGACGTCGCCGGCGGAATGCGGAACGGCAGAAAACTCAAGGCCATCATTCCCGGCGGGAGTTCGTGCCCGCTGCTGACGGCCGAGGAAATCGACATCAATATGGATTACGATTCCGTCGCCAAAGCCGGTTCGATGCTCGGCTCGGGTGGCCTCGTCGTGATCGACGAAGACACATGCATGGTGGATCTCGCTCGGCGCATCATGCATTTCTACGCGCACGAATCCTGCGGCTGGTGCATTCCCTGCCGCGAGGGAACGGGCTGGCTGCGCAAGATGCTGGATCGTTTCCATTCCGGCCTCGGCCGCCCGGAAGACATTACTCTTGTGGGCGATCTGGCGAAAAACATGCTGGGCCGCACGTTCTGCCCGCTGGGCGA
>DATNIO010000166.1:0-3316 GCA_035604385.1 Verrucomicrobiia bacterium
TCACGTCCAGAGCCGCGGTCAAGGCAGCGTCGGACGCAGTTCAGATCCGAGGAGCCGCTGGATGTCATGCGTCTTCGCCGGTTTCGCGCTTCTATCGTGACTCCAAGATCATGGAGATCATTGAAGGCACAACCCAGGTCCATGAGCACCTTCTCGGAGGGATGTTTCTCGGACAGGCCCACCCGCCTCTACAGTGAACCCTTCGATCACTTCTGCTATGGAATCGTCTCCTTTCTCAAAGGTCGGCAAAGCAGAGGTCGGCAAAGCAGACCTCGACAGGATCGCTGAATTCAATAGCACCAAGGCGCCTTTCCCCGATCCAGCGACCCTTCAAGAATTGATCGAAGCACAGTTCGTCAAAAGCGGTTCCGCGACGGCTGTGGTCTGTGACCACGACAAGGTCTTCGGCGTGTCCTCGCTCACTTTTGCTGAGCTCAATGAAAGGGCCAATCAGCTGGCGCATTCGTTGCGGGCCATGGGTGTGAGACCCGGCCACATCGTTGCCTTGATGGTGGAACGATCTTTCGCGATGATGATCGGCATCTTGGGAATCATCAAAGCCGGAGCCGCCTATCTGCCTCTTTCGCCCGACAATCCTGCGGCTCGCACCGAATACATGCTGAAGGATGCCGGCGTCAAAGTATTGCTGGTGCACAACAAGACGGCAGGAAAAACAACCTTTGACGGACGGATGGTCAATCTCGACGATCTCGGAATCTATGTTGGGCCAATTGAAAATCCGGTCATTGTCAGTCAGGCGCACGACCTCGCTTATGTGATCTATACCTCTGGCTCAACCGGCAAACCCAAGGGGGTCATGATTGAGCAGCGCTCGGTGGTCAATCGCCTGCATTGGATGCAGCGCGCCTATCCCATCGGGGCCGACGATGTCATTTTGCAGAAGACTCCCTATTACTTCGACGTGTCCGTCTGGGAGCTTTTCTGGTGGGCACTGCAGGGTGCGAAACTCAGCTTCCTGATGCCGGGCGGCGAAGGACTTCCGCTTGCCATCATTGAAGCAATCCGGAAGCACCGCGTTACCGTCCTGCATTTCGTTCCGTCGATGCTGAACATCTTCTTGGAATATCTGGATGGAAAGGATGATCGTGTCTTCGAGGGCCTGGCATCGGTTCGACGGATTTTCGTCAGTGGTGAAGCTCTGACGCCGAGTCACGTCAAGAAGTTCAACAACATCCTGGGCAAGAGGACTGGCGCGCGGCTAACAAATCTCTATGGCCCGACCGAGGCCACGGTTGATGTCAGTTACTACGATTGCCCAACCCACAATGAGTTTGAATCGATTCCAATCGGCAAGCCAATCCAAAACCTCAGGTTCTACATCATGAGGGATAGCCGGCAAGTGGCGATCGGGGAGACAGGAGAGCTATGTATTGCCGGGGTCGGACTCGCGCGAGGCTACTTGAATAACCTGGAGTTGACCAATGAAAAGTTTGTCGATAGCAGCGACCTCGGCGAAAGAATCTATCGAACCGGGGATGTTGCCCGCTGGCTGCCTGACGGCAATGTTGAGTATCTGGGCCGGGAAGATCATCAGGTAAAGATCCGGGGCTTGCGAATTGAACTGGGTGAAATCGAAAATACGATCAGGGAATATCCCGCCATTGCCGACTGCGTTTGCGTGACCCGAAAGTATTCCGAGAACGTGATTCTGATCATCGCTTATTTGGTCTGCCGATCAGAAGTGGCGGTTCACCAATTGAAGCAATACTTGAAGAAGCAACTTCCTGACTACTCAGTTCCCAGCCATTTTGTTATACTTGATAAAATCCCCCTAACAGCGAATGGGAAGGCTGATCGCAAGGCGCTTCCAGAGCCCGTGATTTGAGCCGAAGGCCTTGACAGAAGGCACATTAGCAGTGGTTCTACCCCCAAAGAGCCCGCTGACCTGGCATTCGAGCCTAATCCCACCCTTGAGATGAACAACGAACTTGATATCGCGGTCGTCGGTATGGCCGGTCGCTTTCCCGGCGCGCGAAACCTCGATGAGTTCTGGCACAACCTTGCCGACGGGATTGAATCGATCACCCGCTTTTCCGATGAGGAATTGCTGCGATCGGGAGTGCCTGCGGACTGCCTGAGCAACCCGAACTACGTGAAGGCCGCACCAGTCCTGGAAGATCCCGGCCATTTTGACGCTGATTTCTTTGGCTTCCTACCCCTGGAAGCCAGGACCCTGGACCCGCAGCATCGCATTCTGCTGGAAGTGGCGCAGGAGGCGATGGAGGATGCGGGCTATGATCCTGGTCGTTATCCGGGACGCATCGGCGTTTTCACGGGAGCCGCTTTCAACACATATTTTGTGGATAGCGGGCTGAGTGGCGAATTTGCTCAAGACTACATCCCTACCTTGATCAGTTCGGACAAGGACTTTCTCAGCACGCGCATCTCTTACAAGCTCAATTTGAAGGGACCCAGTCTCACGATTCAAACTGCCTGCTCCACATCGATGGTCGCGGTCCATCTGGCTCGCCAAAGCCTTCTGAGCGAGGAATCGGACATGGCGCTGGTGGGAGCTATCTCCGTGCGCGTTCCTCATCGGGCAGGCTACTTCTGTGACGGTGGGGGAGTGGTTTCCCCGGATGGGCATGTAAGGCCCTTTGACGCCAAAGCGAATGGAACTGTGTTTGGAAGCGGGGCCGGCATTCTGGTGTTGAAGCGCCTGGCGGACGCTCTCGCGGACGGTGACAACATTCATGCCATTATCAAAGGGTCCGCCGTCAACAATGACGGCGCGGAAAAAGCCGGTTATACCACACCCAGCGTCGATGGCCAGGCCGACGTAGTAGCAGAGGCGCTGTCCAATGCAGGGGTCGAGGCAGAAAGCATCACGTACCTCGAAGCCCACGGTTCGGGAACCCCAGTCGGGGACCCGGTCGAAGTCAGGGCTTTAACCAAAGCCTTTCGCACCTTTACGCAACGTTCAAATTATTGCGCCATCGGTTCCGTGAAATCCAACGTGGGGCATCTCGATGCCGCGGCAGCGGTTGCCGGCATGATAAAAACCATCCTTGCCCTCAAGCACCGAACCCTTCCCCCCAGCGTCAACTTCAGTCAAGCGAACCCCGAAATCGATTTCAAGAGCACTCCGTTCTACGTCAATACGCAATTGCAGAAATGGACAAGCGATGGCCCCAGAAGAGCCGGAGTCATGTCTACCGGCATGGGAGGAACGAATGCGTACGTGGTGTTCGAGGAAGCGCCGGAGTTAGGGCACGCCCCGCGCAAGAATTCTTCTCAGTTGCTGATACTGTCCGGAAAAACGCCACTGGCTCTGGACCGTTCCGCACAGCGCTTA
>DATNIO010000167.1:0-9345 GCA_035604385.1 Verrucomicrobiia bacterium
ATGGAAATCGCTGCGCCTCGCAAGCGCGATTCTGGTAGCGCCTTCGCTTGCCGCCGCGATTCGATTCTCAAACCGTGTAGCGCCCGAGCACTTGAGCATCCCGGATGCGAAAACGAAATTAGTCGAGAAATTATCCGAAGCAGGAAGCGTGTTTCTAGGACCGTGGAGCGCGCAGCCAATCGGAGACTACACCAGCGGCACAAATCATGTTCTGCCAACTTCCGGCTGGGCGCGCGCGCGCGGCGGCTTGAGCGTCGCGGACTTCGTGAAATGTTCGAGCACGCAAGAGATCTCGCGCATTGGCTTGAAGCGCCTCGCCCCGATCGTCACTGCCATGGCCCGCGCCGAAGGTCTGGAGGCGCACGCCCGCGCCGTCGAGGTGCGCCAGTGAAACGCGCAAAGCTCCCAAAAATCCCAGTCCGCAAAGCGGTCTTGGGCCTCGCGCCCTACAACGCTCCGGAGGAAGGGCGCGCCAAAAAACTTCGACTCGATTTCAATGAGAATACAGTGGGATGTTCTCCCGCGGTCCTGCGCGCTCTGTCGCGCATGACGGCGGAAGAAATGGCAATTTATCCCGAGTATCAGGAGACGACCAAGCGCTTGGCTCGCTTCTTCGGCGTCCGGCCGGCGGAGATGCACCTCACCAACGGCATTGACGATGCCCTTCATCTGATCGCGGACACGTTTATTGAGGACGGTGATTCGGTTCTAGTCGTCGAACCCACCTTTGACATGTACCGCTTTTTCGCTGAACTTGCGGGGGCGCGCGTCGTTGCCTTGCGTTATGACGAAGAGATGCGATTTCCCGTCGACGCCGTGGTTCGCGCACTGCGGCAGCCGCCAAAGCGCTGCCCGCGCGTCCTCTATATCGCGAATCCTAACAACCCCACGGGCACCTTGGTGCAGCGCGAAGAGTTGCGCCGGATATTGCGCGCCGCCTCACGGACGCTGGTGCTGGTGGACGAAGCCTACTTCGATTTTTCGGGTCTCACGATTCTTTCATGGATTCGCCGGTATCCCAATCTCCTGGTGGCGCGCACGTTTTCAAAATCCGCGGGGCTTGCGGCATTGCGCGTCGGCTGCTTGTTCGGTAAGCCCGAAATCCTTGCGGCGATGCGCCGCGCAAGCACGCCATATCCAGTGAATTCGGCCGCGCTCGTCGGGGCGGAAGCGGCGGTTTGCGATCCGCGCTTTCTGCGCAACTACACACGCGAAGTTTTGCAAAGCCGCACGATGCTGGAAAAGGGCCTCGTGCGTCTTGGAGCGCGGATTTATCCGAGCAGCGCGAATTTTGTGCTTGCGGATTTCGGCCCCGTAGCAAAACGACTCGTAAGCGCTCTCGAACGGCGTGGAATCCTCGTGCGCGGGCGGAGAGATTTTCCGCGCGAGGGTTTTGTCCGCATCAGCGCAGGAACGCGAGCCGATACGCGCAAAGTACTCCGAGCCATGGAAGGAATCCTGTGAAACTGGCGCCAAAACTCATTATTTTCGATGTGGACGGCGTCCTGGTGGACGTGCACGGATCGTTTCACAAATCGATTGTCGACACCGTGCATTTTTTCACGCGCAGGCGCGTCACTTACGCCGAAATCCACCAATGGAAAAATCGCTCCGGCTACAACGATGACTGGCGATTGACGACGGACTGGATTGCATCTCTCGGGCCCGCAATTCCTTACGAGGAAGTGAAAGCACGCTTTCAGAAGTTCTATTGGGGCACGAAGTCTCGCCCCGGGAATGTGGCGTGGGAACGCTGGCTCGTCACGCATAAGCGCCTGGAGCGGTGGTCGCGCCGCGCCGAGCTTGCGCTTTTTACCGGCCGCACGCGCCAGGAATTGCGCCACACCCTGGAGGGCACCGACGCGAACGATATTTTTCGCCGGTCGGTTACCATGGACGACGTAAAAAAAGGGAAGCCGGACCCGGAAGGTTTGCGCCTGTTGCTCAATGGCACGCCGCGCCGCGAAGCGCTCTACCTTGGCGACAACATCGACGACGCGCTCTCCGCAAAGCGCGCTCGCGTGCCGTTCCTCGGCGTTCTGCCGCATGGCAGCGACGCGCACCAGGCGCGCGCAAAACGCCTGCGAGAATTGGGCGCACTCGAAATCCTGCACAGCGTTTGCGATCTGGAGAAATTGTGGGAATGAGAAAAGCAAAACTGCGCCGCACCACGACCGAAACGGACATTCGCGTAAGCCTGAACCTCGATGGCCAGGGCCGCGCAAAAATCTCTACCGGCATTCCATTTCTCGATCATATGCTGACTCTTGTGGCGCGGCACGGCGCCATGGACTTGGAACTCACGGCGCGGGGCGATCTCGAAGTCGATCAGCACCACACGGTCGAGGACACGGGCATCGTTCTTGGCGAAGCAGTGCGCAAGGCGCTCGGCTCCAAGCGCGGCATTTTGCGCGCCGGATATTTCCTGATGCCGATGGACGAAACTCTCGCTGCTGCGGCCATCGATTTCAGCGGCCGTCCGCACCTCGTATGTAAATGGAAATTCTCGGCGAAGCACGTTGGCGGCCTGCAAACGGAATTGCTCGAGGATTTCTTCGGCGGCTTCGCGCAAGCTGCCGGCGCGAATGTTCACCTCCGCCTTCTCTACGGCCGGTCCTCGCACCATCAAGTGGAGGCGATCTTCAAGGCGTTCGCCAGGGCGCTGCGTTTTGCGGCCACGCGCGATCCGCAATTGAAGCGCGTGCTGCCGAGCACGAAAGGTCTCTTATGAATATCGCACTCGTGGAATACGGAGCAGGGAATCTTCCTTCGGTCGAGCGCGCCCTTTCGCGCCTTGGTGTCGAATCGCGCCGCGCATCCACGCCGGAGGCTCTCGCGGGCTGCGATGCTTTGATCCTTCCCGGCGTCGGACATTTCGGCGCGCTCATGCGCTCGCTTGGCGAGCGATCGCTTGTAAAGCCGTTGCGCGAAGCAGTTTCACGCGGAACGCCGCTGCTCGGAATTTGTCTGGGGCTCCAGGCCATGTTCGCCACAAGCGACGAAGCGCCCGGCGACGCGGGCCTCGCGTTGTTTCCGCAGAAAGTTTCCGCGCTGCCGCCAACCGATCGCCTTCCACACATGGGATGGAACCAATTGCGACGCACGCGTCCCAGCAAATTGCTGGAAGGCGTCCCGCAGGACGCATATTTTTACTTCGCGCACTCTTACGCCGCCCTCGACGCGGGTGAGGCGGGGGTCGCTTTCTGCGATCACTGCGCCTCGTTCGTCGCAGTGCTCGAGCAGGGAAATATTTTCGCGACGCAATTTCATCCTGAAAAATCGGGCCCGGTCGGGGCGCAGATCCTTTCTAATTTTGTACGGCAAGCGGACGGCAAGGGATGAGCCTCGCGCACCGCATCATTCCATGTCTTGATACCGACGGCGAGCGCGTCGTCAAAGGCGTGAACTTCGTCAATTTGCGCGACGCGGGAGACCCGGCGGCGCTCGCGGCGCGGTACAACATCGAAGGCGCGGATGAACTCGTAGTTCTCGACATTGCCGCTTCGCGCGACCATCGCCCCACGTTTCTCGAAACGATTCGCCGCGTCGCCGCCGAACTGGCAATTCCGCTGACGGCTGGAGGCGGCGTCGCGAATGTCGACGAGGGCCGCGCCATTCTCCGCGCCGGCGCGGACAAACTTACAGTAAATACCGCGGCGATTCGCAACCCGCCGTTGCTTTCGGCGCTCGCCGCGGAATTCGGCTCGCAGGCGGTTGTGCTTGCGATTGACGCCAAGCGCGCCGGCGATCGTTGGGAAGCGTTCGTTCGCGGCGGCAGCGTTCCCACGGGAATCGATGCGGTCGCGTGGGCCCGCCAGGGAGTTGATTGCGGCGCCGGAGAAATTCTGATCACTTCCATGGACAAGGACGGCACGCGTTCCGGATTCGATTGCCCGCTCACAGCCGCAATATCGCGCGCAGTTTCGGTTCCCGTGATCGCTTCGGGCGGCGCGGACACTCCGGAAACGTTTCTCGAAGTGTTCCGCGAAGGCCGCGCGGACGCCGCGCTGGCCGCGTCGATTTTTCACGACAGCATCCAGGGGCTCGGCGCGCTCAAACGTTATCTCGGCGAAAACGGAATATCGGTTCGCCAGACAGGCTGATCACCGGGCATGATGATTCCTTGCATCGATCTGCAAGATGGACGCGCCGTCCAGCTTGTCCACGGCCGCGAGCGCAAACTCGCGGTCGACGACGTATTTGGCCTGCTCGACCGCTTCGGGGGCTATCCGCTGATCCATGTCATCGATCTCGATGCCGCGATGCGAAAGGGAACGAACGCCAAGCTCGTGCGCGAGTTGTGCGCGGCGGCGAAGAAGCGCAAGATGCGCGTCCGCGTGGGCGGCGGAATTCGCACCGTCGCGCATGCCGCGCGGATCGCCTCCTGGGGCGCGGAGAAAATTATCGTCGGCAGCGCCGCGTTCAAGGACGGACGCGTAAACGCCATTTTTCTAAATCGTTTGGCCCGCAAGATTGGACGGCGTCGCGTGATGATCGCGCTGGACACCGAGGGCGGAAAAATCCTGGTGCGCGGCTGGCAGGATAAACTCCGCTTGCGCCCCGACGAAGTAATCCCTGAACTCGAAAAGTACGCCTCCGAATTTTTGTGCACCTACGTGGACGCCGAAGGCACGATGCGCGGCACGAATCTCGAATGGTTCCGCACCCTGCGCCGCGCAACCCGCCGTCCCATCACCGCCGCGGGCGGCATTCGCAGCCGCGAAGAAATTCGCGCCCTCGCGCGGATTAAAATGAATGCCGCCGTCGGTATGGCTCTCTATACGGGAAAGCTGTCTTGACGGGAAGGCCACCCTGATCGCGATCCTAATGCACTCAGAAATGCAGAGTAGGAAAGCTCAACTCCAGAATTTCAAATCATGGCTTGTCAGGCTGCGCGCTCATCTTCAGGTGGTGAGTGCAATTGCCAGAAAGCGGGATTCGTTCGCGGAAACGCGACGCCGGTCTCAACGGTTCGGCTGTAGTGCGTGCCCAGGAAAACAACGCGGCAGTCCTGCTCTTGCTGCGTCAATAGGTTTGTGAGCAATAAGGTTTGTCCCTTCTGTACCGGGACGCTCAACAGCAACAGGGCGCCATTCGCATTCACGTTCAGCGTGTGCGCTTCTTCATGAAAGGGCTCCTTCTCCGGTCCGTGCCCGTACACGTACACGGAGATGTCGAACGCCCAGCGGCGGCTTCTTCGCCGGTCAGGATACTCCGCCGCCTCTTCTGCCGGCGGTTCCGGTGGTGTTTTGGTGGCGCGAGCTAGCTGTGCATGTTTCAATGTTTCAAAAATTCGGCTCATAGTTCGTCATACGACCCGGCTGGGATTGGTCAAGCCAAAAATAAAATACTCTGAACGTGCCCCGCGAGGGAAGGCAATCCGCGTTCCCGTTCGAATGGGTAAACTCGGACGCGAACCCCGAAAGGGCGGTTTTCAGGACATTTTCTCCAGCCCTCTTGCGCTGCTTCCAGAGTAGCATCACTCTATTGTAGAGGGCGCAACTTTCGATTGTGATGTCCGGATCTCATAAAATTCGAAAAGGGGGCGCGGGCACGGTCCGTGTCGGCCCCGCCGGCTGGTCCTACGCTGACTGGGTGGGCATCGTGTACCCCGCACGAAAGCCGTCCGGCTTTCACGAGGCCGCCTATCTTTCCGAGTTTTTCGACACAATCGAAATCAATACGTCGTTCTACCAGCCGCTGCGGCCCGAGCATTGCCGTCATTGGATGGAACTAGTCTCCGGCAATCCCCGGTTCGTGTTCACCGCGAAGCTGTGGCAGAAATTCACGCACGAAGCGGACGCGGGAGCGGAAGACGAGCGCGCGGTCCGCGCGGGATTCGATGCGCTGCGCGATGCCGGAAAACTGGGCGCCGTCCTGCTCCAGTTCCCGTTCTCATTCCACCGGACGGAGGAAAACATCGCGTACCTGGGCAAACTCCTGAAACGGTTTTCCGACTATCCGCTAGTGGTGGAAGTGCGCCACGCCACGTGGAACGATAAAGCCTTCTACGCGATGCTGCACGAGCGCGGAGTCGGTTTCTGCAACATCGACCAGCCGGTGATCGGCCGCGCAATGAAGCCGAGCGAACGCACGACGGCCCGCGTCGCCTACGTCCGCCTGCATGGCCGCAGATACGACACCTGGTTCAGCGACGATCCCGCCACGCCGCCCTCGGAGCGCTACAACTACCTCTACACCGAGCAGGAGCTCGAGCCCTGGGCCGCGCGCATCCAGCACGTCGCCGAAGGAGGCGACTCCACCTTCGTCATCACCAACAATCATTTCGAAGGAAAAGCTATCGTAAACGCGCTGCAGCTCGTCCACCTCCTCACCCGCGCAAAGGTGAAAGTCCCCGAGCCGCTTCGCCAGCGTTACCCAGAGCTCGACCGCATCGCCACAGAACCACCTGCGGAGCCTCTGCTGTTTCCGACTTAGGGAGCCCCGCACCGCTAGTAAGCTATTTTCGGCACTGTTCTAATTTGAAAAGTTTTGCCCTCTTGGAGGGCCGAGCTTCAGCTCGGCCGTTCGGTCTGCATTTACTTGGGGGCTTCAGCCCCTGAAGCTTCAGGGGTTAAAAGCACTGACCCGACGAAGTTTTTCGTCGGGACTAAAGTTCCGACCTCCTAAGCAATTGTGCCGTGGCGGCGCCACTCATATTAGGACAGCACCCCATTTTCAAATCCAATGACTTTCCAAATCCTGTGAGATAGACTCCCGCTCCAGCCCCCTACCGGAATTGGAGATTGCCGATATGAACTGGAAATTGATCTTTCAGCTTTCGCTCTTTGGGCTGGCGATGGGCGTCGCCACAGTGTTCCTGATTCCCTCAAAGATCGAGCCGGGATTTTGGCTCGTTATTTTCTTGTTCTGCGCCTACGTGATCGCCAAGCGCCGCCCCGCCATGCTTTTCCTGCACGGTTTGCTGCTCGGATTGGCAAACTCCGTATGGATCACCGCTGCGCACGTTTTGCTGTTCGACACCTACATCGCCCGCCATGCCCAGGAGGCGGCGATGATGCAATCCATGCCAATGCCCGGTTCTCCGAGGCTGATGATGACTCTTACCGGGCCGGTGGTCGGGCTAATCTCAGGCGTGATACTCGGCCTATTCGCGCTCGCAGCAGGCAAGCTGGTCAAGAGCCCTTCCGCGCCTACCTACAAAGCAGCGACGTAGTCTTTTAGCTCTAGTCTTCCGCAAGTCCGAGCCTCCCGCCGAGCCGCTGCTGTTTCCAATTAATGGATCGCTCCTCGCGGCTTGTCCATATACCAATGTGGGGATATTCTGGGAATGCCGATGAGGAATCCGCACCCTACAAAACCGCGAGGAATACCGGTCGAAAAAGGTTCAGGGAACGTGTACGCCGACCTGGGCTATCCCGATAGCGAGGACATGCTGATTAAGGCGCAGCTTGTCACCAAAATCGCGGAGATTATCCATCAGCGGCATCTGACGCAGGTGCGGGCGGCGAAGCTCCTCCGGCTGACCCAGACCAAGATTTCACGAATGCTCCGCGGTGAGTTTCGGGGCATCTCGGAGCGTCGCCTGCTCCAATGCCTCACGCGCTTGGGCCGCGACGTTCAGATCATCGTGAAGCAGACGCCCCAACAGCGCGCCCAGGGTCGCTTGACTATCCGCTTCGCCTGACCGCGAGAAGATTCTCTAGGCTCGCGAGGCGTTCACTCCTATTTTTCGGTGTGGGCTAGTTTCCGATAAGCTGACTTCTCAAGGCTTATTGCTATAGACGCTCTTCTCACCCCATATTTGTCAATTCGGGGCCACAGAACGTTGCAACCAAGTGGCACTCGCTGCGGAATCGCCGGAAACCTTTGAAACAGCTTTTCCATTTTCCACGATTTGCTTTACCACCGTGGGGGACGTATGAAACGTAATGGCTTGGTTGTACGCTCGTTCAAGAAGGGTGAGAGATTCAGAGTAACGCTGCTCTCGGAAGTACACTATTGCCAGAACATTGAGACTTATACTCTGTGATTCCCCGTAGTCATCGGTAAGTGCCTTTCGCATGAAATCTTCTTTCAATTTGCCAGCGAGAATTATCTGTTCGTCAGATATAGAAATGGCTTTTTGCAAGGGCTCTTCGGCATCTTTCCATCGCTGCTGGCGCATCCGGGCAACGCCTACGGATCGGAACATGACCGCATTTTCGGAGTCTTCCACGCCGGGTGAAGCTGGAAGGTATTCAAATGTTTTTTGGTACATTTCCTCAGCGTCTTTGAACTGCCCCAACCCCATTTCGCAAGCACCAATAGCACTGTACGCAAGGTAGAGAAACTTCTTTCTAGGACGCTCAAATTTCGCTTTTTCGGCCATTGGGATTACGAGAGTTCGATACTGTTCGATTGCCTTCTGATAATCGCGCTGCTCTTGAATCTTATAAATAGGCTGGTAGACCTCGTTAATTTGCCCGTCTTCGATCTCTTCTGGAGTAAGGTGAGCATCCACAACGACTGATTGCTGAGAGGCAACACGGTCGGGGGAATTGGGCTTGCTTGGCTGCTGCGAGATAGGAGTCTGACCTCTGGAAACGACACTGCTCAAGACGAGCGCTATCAGAATGAACAAGTTGACAAAAACTCTTTGGCTGGGCAGCAACGCGTACCCCCTGACAGGCAGGCTGTGACAACGCGATTATACATACCCCGAGTCTGATAAACGGAATCATCGGAAACTGGCCCGATACCATTTTTTTGCTCTGCTATACATTCGCTTTTTATTCGCCTATACTGTAGCTCACCCCCGGTCCCCCGGAACGCGCTATGGCTTCAGACCCTATTCCCGTTGTACTGGCCGCGCCGGTGGCGCCGTCGCCGTCACCGCCTAGAAAGCCTTGGGCTCTGCCTCCGGCTGGCCTGGCGGTGTTTTACGGGCGGCCGGAGACGCCGCGGCTGTTCCACTATTTTTTGCCGCGCTTGCTGGCCGAAGGGAAGCAGGTGCTGTGCCTGGACGGCGCGAACCGGTTTGACCCGTTGCTGATCGCGCGTCTGGCGCGGCAGCGGGGAATTGCGGCGGCGGAATTCAACCGGCGGATTCGCGTGGCGCGGGCGTTCACTTGCTTTCAGTTGACCGAGCTGCTGGTGCGCGTACCGCGCTTCATTGAAAAATTTGCCGCCGACGCGCTGATTGTGACGGCGCTGCCGGACCTGTACTTCGACGAGGATGTGCGCGATCGCGACGCCGCCGTGGCGTTCCGCCACGCGCTGGACGCGCTGCGGGCGCTCGCTCCGTTGCCGCTGGGCGTCGCGGTGTTTTCCGATGCCACCAGCCACGGGGGGCCGCGCCGCGCGATGTTCACGCAGCTCACCGCGCAGGCGACCGAACTGTGG
>DATNIO010000168.1:0-4932 GCA_035604385.1 Verrucomicrobiia bacterium
CGGATTTCGGTTTCAGCCAGGAATTCGCCGAATACCGCGCGTACTCGCCAGGCGACGATCTGCGGCACGTGGACTGGAATGTCTTCGCGCGCACCGAGCGTGCTTACCTCAAACGCTATCGCGGCGAAACCAACAGCATACTCACCGTGTTGCTCGACGCCAGCAACTCGATGAAATTTTCATCTCATTCGGTAAGCAAGATGGACTACGCGCGCTTCACGGCGGCGTCGCTGTTCTACCTCGCAATTCAGAACCAGCGCGACGCGGCGGGCCTGATCGTCTTTGACGATGAAATTCGCACCTACATCCGGCCGTCCACGCGGCAAGGGCAGCTGCATCGCCTCCTGAGCGGCCTCGAACAGGCGGAGCCTCATGCCCGCACCGATTTCGCAAAGCCGCTGAATCATTTTCAGCAGTTCCTGCGCCGCCGCGGAATCGTCATCTTCATTTCCGATTTTTACGATTCGCCGGAACACATCGTGAGGACGATCGAGCCGCTGCGCTTCCACGGCAACGAAGTCGTGCTGTTTCATGTCCTCGATCCCAAGGAAATCCGGCCGGAGATCGGCGAGCCCTCGACGCTGATCGATCTCGAAACGCAGGACCGGATCGAAATCACGCCGGAATACGTGCGCGATGAATATCGCAAGAAATTTGATGCGCACGTCGAGGCACTGCGGGACAAGGCGCGCGGCGCCGGGATGGATTACCACTTACTCGTGACCGACCGGCCGCTTGACGACGCCCTCCGCGAATATCTCTCGATTCGCCAGAGGAGGAACTAGATGGGCCTCCTCGCTCCCTGGTTTCTGGCGGGCATCGCCGCGGTGGCTTTGCCGTTCTACGTCCACTTGTTGCGGCGCCACACCACTATCCCGCGGCCGTTCAGCTCGCTGATGTTCTTCGAGCGGCGCACGCAGAGCTCGATCAAACATCGGCGACTGCGCTATTTACTTTTGCTGTCGCTTCGCACTCTGCTGTTCCTGCTGCTCATATTGGCGTTTGCGAATCCGTTCATCAACCGCACGGCCGCGAACATGAACAGCGAAAAACTTCTGCTGCTGGTGATCGACAATTCGTTCAGCATGCGCGCCGGAACGCGCCTGGCCGACGCGCGCCGCGAGGCGCTCTCCGTCCTTTCTTCGCGAAGGCCCTCGGACAAGGCGCAAGTGATGTCACTCGGTTCGCAGATTCAAGTTCTGACGCAGCCGTCGCTCGATGCGGGGGCGCTGCGCGCCGCCGTCGACAATATTCAGCCGGGCGATTCGCGCGCCAGTTACGGGGAACTTGCCCGCGCCGTGCGCTCGCTTGCGGATTCCGTGCACACGCCCATCGAGCTGCACTTTTTCAGCGACATGCAAAAATCCGCGATGCCCGGAAGTTTTTCGGAACTGGCGCTGCCCGCCAACGTTTCGCTCGTACTGCACCCGGTGGCCAAGGAAGCCGCGCCCAATTGGACGGTGGAAAGCGTCAACGCGCCGGGACAAGTCTGGGATCCGAAGAAAGCGCGTGTGCAAGCCGTCGTCGCGGGATTCGGCACTCCGGCGGCCACGCGCACGGTTTCGCTCGTGGTGAACGGAAAGACCGCCGCCACGAAGACTGTGGCGGTGCCCGCGAATGGCCGCGCCACCGCGGAATTCCAATCGCTCGATGTGCCCTACGGCTTTACGCGCTGCGAAGTGCGAATCGATTCGGCGGATACTTTTCCGGCGGACGATGTAAGCCTTTTCGCCGTCGAGCGCTCCGATCCGCGACGCGCGCTCTTCGTTTCCGATGCAGGTGACTCGCGTTCGCCGCTCTATTTTCGCTCGGCTCTCGGCTCGGCCGCGGAGTCCGCCTTTACGCTCGACATGGTCAGCGCCGGCGAGGCGGCGAATCAGCCGCTCTCGAAATTCGCGTTCGTCGTCCTTTCAGACTTGATCTCGGTCGCAGCGCCGTTTGAAAGCGCGCTCCTGAGATACGTCCAGGGCGGTGGCAGCGTGTGGATCGCGGAGGGAACCTCGGCGGCGCACACGACGCGCGTTCCCGTCTTTGGCGGCAACATTCTAGACTCGCACGACTATTCCCGAACGAGCGAACGCTATTTGAACGTGGCAGACGCCGATCCCTCGCACCCATCCGTGGAAAAAGCCGACCACTGGTCCGGAGTGAAATTTTATTTTGCCGTCCGAGTCGATCCGGGCGACGCGCGCGTGATCGCTCACCTGACCGACGGGACGCCCTTGCTGCTGGAAAAGAAAATCGGCGAAGGCAATGTCTTGCTGTTTGCCTCCGGCCTCGACAATCTCACCAATGATTTCCCGCTCCATCCGGTTTTCGTGCCCTTTGTCGAGCAAACCGCTTTGTATCTGTCCGGCACCGAGCGCCGCAGCGGCGCCCGCGTGGTGGATTCCTACCTCGAGCTTCGCAGCTCCAAGGAACAATCGGTCGGCGTCCAGGTGATCGATCCCGCAGGCCACCGGCCTCTCTCGCTGAAAGATTCGACATCCGCGCAAACCTTCCAACTGGCGAGCGCCGGATTTTACGAGCTCCAACTCGCGAACGGCCGCCACGACGTGATCGGCGTTAATCCGGATCGCCGGGAATCCAACCTCGAGGTCATTCCGGACGATGTCTTGGCGCTCTGGCGCGGAAACTCGGGTACGGGAGCCGCTCAGGCTGCGGCCGGAGGTTCCGCTCAGGAACAGACCCAGCCTTACCGTTTATGGTGGTATATTATGCTTCTAGTATTTGCCGCGGCCATCGCCGAATCCCTGCTTGCGGACCGATACCTAGGCGCCCAGCAGCAGGAGGACTTATGAGCTTCAGGGACCAGCTCAACTCCTATATCCAAAAATTGGAGAGACGGCTGCGCCTCGGCGCGATGTTTCGCGGGGCCGCGATTCTCACCTCGGTTGCCCTGGCCGCGACAGTTGTCCTCGTTCTGATCACCAATGCCTTGGCGTTCTCCCGCTGGAGCATCACCAGCGCGCGTGTAGCGCTGCTGTTTGCGCTGGTTCTGGCGGTCACGTTCGGAATTGCGCTGCCTCTCGTTGCGCTCAACCGGCGCCGCGCCGCCCGTCAGGCCGAGGAGATGTTCCCCGAATTCAAGCAGCGCCTCGTGACTTTTGCCGAACGCGACGTCGAAAAGCGCGAGCCGTTTCTCGACCTGCTGGCCCTCGATACGCTGAACGTGGCGCGCGCCGCCGAGCCCAAATCCTTGGTTCCTGACAAGAAACTGGCGACGTTTCTTGGAGTCGGCGCCGCGTCGCTGTGCGTGCTGGTGTGGCTGATCCTGGCCGGGCCGGGCTATTTGGGCGAAGGAGCCGCGTTGTTGTGGGCGGCGACGCCGCACAGCGGGACGGCTCCCTTTTATGACATTCAAGTTGTCCCCGGCGACATTTCCGTCCGGCGTAATTCCGATCTGATGGTGACGGCGCAGCTCATCGGCCTGCAAACGCAGAATGTGCGCCTGTATGCGCGCTATCAGAGCGCATCCAAATGGGATCAGGTGCCCATGAAACCGCAGGCCGGAGGCTCGGGCTTTCAATTCATTTTCGGAGGGCTGCCGGAAAGCGTTGAGTATTACGTCGAAGCGGGGCCGCTGGACTCGAAACACTTCAATATCCGCGTGCTCGACCTGCCGAACGTGAAAAACGTCCGCGTGACGTACCACTACCCCTCATGGACACACCTGCAAAACGTGACCGAGGAGCGCGGCGGCGATTTGCGCGCCGTCGAAGGCACGGAAGCCGATCTCGAAGTAGAAACCGACAAGCCCATGCGCGACGGCATCGTGGTGCTCGATGACGAGCAGCAGATTCGCCTCACGGCCGGCGAAGGAAATGTGTACAAGGGCACGGTCCACATGGAAAAGGACGGCGTGTACCACGTCGCCGCCCTCGATCAGGGGCAACCCGTGCGCCTCTCCAACGATTTCTTCATCGAGGCGCGCAAGGCGGAGCCGCCGAACGTGATTATCGCGCGCCCCGGCCACGACTACCGCGCCAGCCCCATCGAGGAAGTTACCGTCGCCGTGAAGGCCGACGACGAATTCGGCGTCTCCGAAATGACGCTGCACTATTCGGTGAATGGCGGGCCCGAACAGACGATCGACTTGCTCAAGCAGAAGGGCGCGAAGCAGGCCGACGGATCCACCACGCTTTCCCTGGAAGATTTCAAGGCTGTGCCGGGCGACGTCGTGAGCCTCTACGCGATAGCCAAAGACCCGCACACCGAATCGCGCACCGACATTTCCTTCATCCAGGCCGATCCTTTCGAGCGCGAATACTCGCAGTCCCAAGCAGCGGGCGGTGGAGGTGGTGGCGGGGGCGGCGGCATGGGCGAGCAGAACGACATCTCCCAGCGCGAAAAAGAAATCATCGCCGAAACCTGGAAGCATCAGGGGGACAAGAAAGCAACGCAGCAGGAAGCGGCCGACGCCGCCAAATTCCTCTCCGGCGTGCAAGCCAAGCTGGGCGAGCAGGCAAGGTCTCTCGCCGGACGCATGCAGAGCCGCGAATTGTCGCAGGAAAACGAAGAGTTCAACAGTTTCGTGAAGGATATGAACGCGGCTGCCGCTGCCATGGGTCCCGCCGCGGATCAACTGCAGCAACAGAAGTGGAAGGACGCATTGCCGAGCGAACAGAAAGCGCTCCAGAACCTGCTGCGCGCCGAGGCCACCTTCCGCCAGATTCAAGTGGCGTTCGGCAGCTCCGGCGGAGGAGGAGGAGCGGGCGGCGGCGCCGGGCGCGACCTCGCGAGCCTGTTCGATCTGGAACTGGACACCGAAAAGAATCAGTACGAAACGGCGCAGACCGCGGGCGGTTCGGCCAGCCAGCAGCAAAAAGAAATCGACGAAGCGCTGCAAAAACTCGATCAGCTCGCGCGCCGCCAGGAAGAGTTGGCCCAGCAGCAGCGCAACAACCAGCAAAGCTCCGAGCAGCGCTGGCA
>DATNIO010000169.1:0-22510 GCA_035604385.1 Verrucomicrobiia bacterium
CCGCGCAATTCGCGGATGATGGATTGCACGCGCATGCCCTTCATGCCCACGCACGCGCCCACCGGATCGACGTCCTTGTCGCGGCTCTGCACGGCGATCTTGGTGCGCTCGCCGGCTTCGCGCGCGGCGGCGCGAATCTGCACGGTGCCGTCGTAAATTTCCGGAACTTCCATCTCGAAGAGGCGCTGCACTAACACGGGATCGGCGCGGGAGACGATCACCTGCGGTCCCTTCGCGGAGCGGTCCACGGCGCGAATGACGACGCGCAAACGGTCGCCGATGTTGTAGGTCTCCAGGCGCGACTGCTCGCGCTTGGGCATGCGCGCTTCGGCGCGTCCGAGATCGACGATCACGTCCGGCCCCTCGGTGCGCTTGACGACGCAGTTCACCAGCTCGCCGACGCGGCCGTTGTATTCGTTGAAGATGGTGTCGCGCTCGGCCTCGCGCACCTTCTGCATGATCACTTGTTTTGCGGTTTGCGCGGCGATGCGGCCCAGCACGTCGGTGGGCTTGGGAATGACGACCTCGCTGCCGATTTCGGCGTTCGGGTCGATTCGCTTGGCTTCCGCCAGCGTGAATTCCTTTTTCGGGTCGGTGACTTCCTCGACGACCGGGCGCACGGCAAACACGTCGACCTGCCCGGAATCTGGATTGAACTTGGCGCGAAGATCTTCTTCGGTCTTGTAATACTTGCGCGCGGCGACGATCATCGCGTCTTCAATCGCCGCGACGATCACCTCCGGTTCAATGTGCTTTTCCCGGCTGATCTGCTCAATGGTCTGGTACAGCAGATTGGCCATCTGTCCCTCATCTCAAAATTCAACCACCAGGTTCGCTTTGCGAATTCCTTCCATCGGCAAAGCAATCACCCGGCCTTTCACTTCGATCTGGACCTTGCCGTCGGCGACGCCCGCCAGACGGCCCTCGAAAAATTTCTGGTTCTCCACCGGCTCGTTCGTGGAAATTCTTGCCAGCCGCCCCGCGAACCGCTCGAATTCAGCCGGCCTCGTGAGCTTCCGGTCCAGGCCTGGAGAACTTACCTCCAGAATATAGTGCGGCCCCGGGACCAAATCCTCGACGTCGAGGATTACGCTCAACTGGTTGCTGACCGTCTCGCAATCCCTGTGGCTGATGCCTTCCGGCTTATCGATGTAAACGCGCAGGAAGCGTTGCTTACCAACCTTCCATTCCACGTCCACCACGTCTATGCCCACCGACCGCGCCACGCGCTCGGCCGCCTCGCGGATGCGCTCCAGTTCCATGTCCCGCTTCCCGTCGCCCCCCGAACCCGGAGCAATGATCCCTCAGAGCCGGCAATTTGCGTTCCGGCCTCGTACCAATAAAAAAGTGGGCTCTCGCCCACTGAGGATTGCGTCCGGCTTAGGCTTTTCTAGTATAGTCACCCGTTCCTTCAAAAGCAAGCCGCAGAAGGCGGTAGCTGGCGCTATGGATGAGTACCCTTGCTAAGGGTGGTCACTTTGCGCCACGTGCGTCTTTTACTCGCTGGGTATAGTCTGCGCAACCTTGGTCATAGCAGTTGTGCTCGCGACATGCTTGCCACTGAAATGCAGTCATTGTGTCGGAAGTAGGTGCAACGATGCCTGCAGCAGTCGAGGGAGTAGTGGGTACCCTCTGAACAGTTTGGCTTTGCGGCGGTGCGCCAGTTGCAAAGGTTACATGGGTCATCTCTATGCAGAACTCTGAGAGCCTGTCGGGGTCTTCGCGGAAAATATCTTTATATACAACTGAACCCCAAAAAAAGATTCTAGACCGTCCACTCCATGAATCCATGAGATCTACATTGGAAACTGTGGCAATCGTTCCATAAACACCCTTTGGGCCGACTACCGAAAGCGTGTTCGCCCTGTTTTCCGGGAAGTTATAGCCCGGGGGCAAGTCAGTTCGCCACGCTTGAGCTCCGGCGTCAATAACAACGTCGCTAGCTGGCGTGTTGCCGCTGTTGGTCCAATTCAACGAGAATTCTTGACCAGCCCATCTAGCATCCGCCCCGATAAGTTTGACCCCCAATCCCAACTGGGAAAAGTTGAGGAACGCTCTTTCACTGGCTCGGGAGGTCTCATCCGTACTCTTGGCCACAGTCCACAAGAAATAAGTGAAGACAGAAAGGACTCCAGTAAAAATTGCGGTCCACATTCCTGCTTTATCCTTGAAGAGAATATTGAACCATTTTTTAGAAAAGTTCGCGCCGGCGGCAAAATTTTCTCTATCCGCACGCCCGCTCCGATCTCCTTCACTCTGTGGATTGGGATTGTCTGTCATGCGCTGGAACCCTCAAAACCGCCCTTCCTAATTATAGGCGCTCTCGTTCTTGATTCTTTGGGGGTACGCGATCAGGCATCCTGCTCGTTTTCTAGATCATCAGAATCTCGCGCATTATACATCGCTTTTGTCGGGCGTTTCGCCCCTTAGCGTTTTTTCTGCTGACGAACCCACGCGCTTGGATAATACCACTCCAGTACGTCAACGCCGAGGAACTGGTTTGGGTAGGCGCCGCGCTTCCGCATCACGGAAGCATGGCCCCCAAGCTGTTATTTCGGGTGCCCTCTTATAATGCGTGGCCGACCCGACGGGTCTTGGATGGGTCGGGGTTTATGGTGGGGCTGATCACTGACCTCGCCGAAATTTATAAGTGTGGTAGTAAGTACCGCGCTGCATTCCAAATGCCGGGTTAGTAACTCTATCTTCTTGCTCCATAATCAAGATCGACCCTTCCAGACTAAGTGTGTTCACGAGTACTCTACCTGCTGCAGCTTCCGTTTCTACCATCTTGACGTGGTTTGTTGCGTCCAATGTTTCAAATACTGTCTCTGTTGCCTTACCTTCGCTTGAGACTGTCAGCGCACGATCTCGGATATATATTTGGGTTCCATTCTGCGTGATGATCTGTTTAGCTAAACTTGTGTTAGGTTGGCCATCCCGCTCGAACGGGACCCATGTGCCCGCGAAGTTTGGAATCGGTCTTTCCATCCGTATAATAGCCGGGGGCGGTATCCCCAGTTGTTTAGGCGAAGGCGATATATGGGTTTGCTTCTCACTCCCGTCGTTTCCATTTTTCTCGGCGTTGCACTCTACCTGGATTGGAGAGGGTGTCTTTGCTTCCATCGGACGTGGCGAAACGATCCTCATTCGTGCCCAGCCGCCTTCGAGACGATGATGTACTGACCAATTTGCACTGACAAGCTGAGTGCCGCCGGTGGCGAAATCGATCTTGGAAATCGGACTGGCCGTACCATCGCTGTACTCAAAGTCATATAATACCGAGCCTGCGCCCGCGGCCTCTATGATGCCTTGCAGATTCACAGTGATTGGGCAAGGACCCCCATAGGCACTCTGAGGAGATTCCACCGAAGCGGAAATCACTCGGATCAGATGATTTGAATGCATCCACAGTCCGCTTACCAAGAGCATTGCTCCAATAACTCCAGAGATTACGCGGGCACTACCACGCATCTCGAATTTCCCGGAAACACTGCCAACAACTGCGAGCAGTAGAAAAAGTAGACCGGCAATTACGAAGAGGTTGTCAGGGCTCGCTTCGGTAAGTACCTTGAGGATGTCACCCATTTCGCACCTGCCAATCCGAGCGGTCGGGGGTCTCGGATGTCCCGCATAATACTACCGTGCGGGGCAATTTAGCTGGAATTTCCATTTTGGCGGGTGGCTGATCCTTTCATCTTTTTGCTGGTCGGGTCGGCGGGCGGCCCACCATTCCGCGTTTTTCTCTTCAGGAATTCGCGTGGTCGGATTGTACCATTCCGATATCTCAACGCCGAGGGACTGGTTTGGCTTTTGCGGGTGCCCCACCCTTTGTGATCTTCAAAGGGTGGGGGTTTAGATTCCAATACGATCGGGAATGTGAAGGTGGAGGGTCCGAAAATCCCCACCCTTGTCCGCCGAGGCGGACAAGGGTGGGGCACCCGCCAAGACGCTATGGGAAAACGGTAGCCAGGGATGCCTGGAATTTCTTTGCAATCTTTGCGAAACCGGTCGACGACGGGTGGATTTCGTTCTGCCAGTCCGATGCGTTGGGCGTCAGCGTCCCCTGCGTTGGCACGACGATGAATTTCTGAATGGCGGGATCTGCTGCGATCCGATCGAGCATGGCCCCGAACATCTGCATAAGAGTTTTCACGACCACGAATTCGTCATTCGGGTCCGGGTTGGGAACGCCTAAATGCTGGTAAGCATAGTCCAGTGACGGCTTGAGCCACGGTCCCGCCCCGCAAACACCTTTGCCCGTTACCGGAGGAAAATCGTAGGCGTGCACGAAAATCACCGTTTGTGGACTGCATTGGTTCCGGATGTCCACTAGCTCGCGGTATTCCGCTTCGAGAATTGCCAACGCCGAATTCACAGCGTTCATGTCCAACATCTGCGCCGGGGCGGGTACCGGCGGAGAATCCTTTAGCCAAATGCAAAACTGATCGCCGACAATGTCGTTTCCACCACCGGAAAAAAGCAAGGCGTCAAATCTTATTCTCTGATCGCTAAGTCTCATGATGATCTCTTGCCGGATGGAAAGGCCCATCATCTGTTCCACTTCCAACCCGTGATGGGCCATATTGGCGATCTGATAGCCCAGAAGCTTTTGAAGTTGATAGACGACTCCATCGCCGTGGGTCACTGGTAAGGGGTATTCGAACCAGGAATCACCCTCCGCGAGGATGCGCAGGTTTTGCTTTCCGGCTGCCGCAACCACGGCCCGCAGGGCGACTCCAGGCGCGGGCGGTTCCGTTGGCTTCCGAGTCTGTGCAAGGAACTCCTTGAATCTTTGTGCGCGGTCCCCTTTGATTTCATCGCGCAACTTCTTCTGCGCCTGATACAGGGCGACGGTTTGCAGACGCGTTCCGACTCCAGGCTTCGGCGCCGCTGGCGCACCGGATGGCGGTCTTCCCGACTTGCGTCTTCGTCGCGCAGGGCGCTCATTCTTCCTTGGCATCGTTAACTCCTTTGGCGGGTAAGCTGCCCTTTCGTATTTTTTCCTTTGGCGAACTCGAACGGTCGGATCATACCACTCCAGTACGTCAACGCCGTGGAACTGTTTGGCTATTTCGGGGCCAACGATTTCGTGTTTTTTCTCTTGACGGCGGCTGTGGCTAGAGTTTCACGACTGACAGGCCCGGTACCCGCTGGAAGTCTCGAACGTTCAACGTGGCAATGCTGTAGCCGAGATGCAAGGCCGTAACTCCGATCAACAGGTCCTCAAAGGCAAGTTGGACGCCTTTCGCCTCTTCCTGGCCTTCGATGCGCCCGGCGAGCCGCGCGATTTCGAGCGTTACCGGATACATCGGCACATCGCTCGCCAGCCGCTCGATGAACTCCAACCGTCGATCCCGCTGCTCTTGTGTTTTGGCCCGATAGGCCCCGTGCACCAGCTCGGCAATGGTCACCACCGATAAGCCGACCTCGATTTCGCCCTGGGCTGCACGCACCTGTTCCAGGATTTGCAAAACGGTAAGCCCTCTGCGTTCGGCAGCGATAATAATGCTGGAGTCGAGGATCAATCCCATGCCGGCGGATTCCACGGCTTGCGTTTTCCCAGGATTTCTTCAACGTCTTCGGCGAAATCCGGGTCGAGCACCGGAGCCTTGCCGGTTTCTTCTTCGTGTGTTTTAGCGAGGGCGATGCAGTCGGAGATGGTGCGGCGCACCGGCTCGGCGGCGTGAAGCACCGCAACAGGCCGGTTGCCGTTTTCGATGACCACTTCCGCGCCTGCGCGGACGTGCGCCAGGAGCGTCGCGACGCTGGTCGCGGAGGCTTCCTTTTCCGAGAAATGAATCACGTGCTTGGCCATATTTTGATTATACATTGTAAAGGCCGGATTTTATGAAGGGGGATGTTAAGAAAGAATACTTCTCCCTCCGCATTCGAGAGTTGGCGGGTTCAATAATGCGTGGCCCACCCTCCCGCGGTTGCCCTCCCTCACGACGCGAAGGTGACCTGCTGGTAAGGCTCCCCCTTGTGATGACGGCTCACTTCGATCTTCACTTTCTGGTCCAGACGCTTCAAAAAGTCGAGCAGCTTGTCTGTGGTGAAGCGGCTGAAATGACCGTTCATCAGGTGTGACACGTCGGGCTGCGCAATCCCGAGAACTCCCGCGATTTCGCGCTGTTTCAGTTTCCTGTCTTTCAGAATTTTGAAAACGTGAACTCCAATTTGCGCGCGGGTATAAAGCTCGCCGGCATCCTCCAGCCCCAAATCGGCAAAGATGTTGCCGGAACCTTCCTCAAACTGAATTGGTTTTCGTCTTTTCATGATCGTATGCCAGTCTCTGCGCCTCCGCGTATCGCTTCCTGATCAGATCAACCTCCCGCTTCGGCGTCTCCATGCCTTTCTTCGATATATAGTCAATCTACTATAATGTTAAAGTCCGGCGGGTGCCACCCTTTGTGATTTTCAAAGGGTGGGGGTTTAGATTCCGGTATAATCGGGGATGTGAGGGTGAACGGTCCGAAAATCCCCACCCTTGCAAAGACCGCAAGGATGGGGCACCCGGCCATCCTTACACGTTGGGCTTCAGTGGAGGGTACTTTAACGGCGTGGGATGTTCTTAAGGGAGAAAGAAAATGGATCGAGCAACTAAGGGCATATCGCCTACCTTAAACGTTCCCGCAGCCACGCGGCCGCTCAGGGTTGTGCATTACCTAATTTCAGAGGCTGATGGCAGATATAAAGCCCACTGTCTAGACCTGGACCTGCTGTCATTTGGAAAAGACTTGAACGAGGCTAGCCGAAAGCTCGATGATCTCGTCAAAGCGCACATTGAGGTTTCCTTGGCGACCGGTCAAGTCACAGATAATCTCGCAAGCGAGGCCCCTCTTAAGTATTGGAAGGATTACTATAAGGCTACGCCTGTTGAGATGGAGCCAAGAACTATTCATGTGAGGATTCCTCAGACCTGTCAACTTACGGCGCTTGATTCTGAGGATAGTCAGGTAGGAATAGATGCGCGCCGCCAAACTCGCGGCGCTCATGCTGCTTAGTGAGCTGTTGGAACAAGCTGATATAAAGCAAGTCGGAATAATAATTATTGGTTCTTGGAAAACGGACAAGAATGTCTACTTAGTCCTCGGGCAGGGACAGGCACCTTATCCAAGGAACGGAATTACTCATGAGATTTTGGTTCACCCAGGGCATCCTGACCCTGAATTGGAACCCGGCGAGGCCGAGACCATACGCCGAAGATTTAAATTAGACAAATCTGAGTTTCGTTTAGGTTCCTCCGACGATCTTTAAGCCGAGCGATCAATAGATCCTTCAATTCTGAAACTCATTTGGAAGTCCGGTACTGCAAAACCGCCCTTTTGAAGCTACCCCGGGTGCCCCACCCTCTGTGATTTTCAAAGGGTGGGGCACCGGGCCGCAAGCGCTATGACGAAAATCGCAAGAAAGAGTCTCCCGGATAGCCGCGTCACGGCTGGACGCAAACGCCGACTGGAAAAACTCGCCCGTCTGCCTGACGAAAAGATCGATACTTCCGATATCCCGGAATTGACCGAGAAGTTCTGGCAGAACGCGGTCCGCAATCCCTTCTATCGGCCCGTGAAGCGGCAACTGACTCTTCGCCTGGACGCCGACATTATCGCCTGGCTGCGGCGGCAAGGCAGAGGCTACCAGACCCGGGCCAATGCCCTGCTGCGAGACACCATGCTCGGAGATTTGAATCCGAAGAGAAGGAAGGGGCGTGATCGGTCCCACGCCAATACTCTGCGTCGCGCTGCTATTTCGCATTCGCGGCGAATCAGTTGACATGTCGAGCATTTCGATAGGTCCGATTCGTTAATTCAGCTCTGCGGGATCAGGTCACTGGCCCCGCCTTCAAGACGGCGAACACGAGCATTCTTCACGCCAGGCTCATTGAAGGACTTCCACAACCGCCCCTCGTTAGCGAGGTTCCACCTGCCTCCGCTGGCGCCATCGGCCGATGAATATCAAGACGAACGACAGGGCCGACAGAAAAAGAGTCGCTGTCAGATCGGCCAACGCCTGCGGGCCGGCCTCCGGCATGTCCCCTGCATCCGGCACGACGGAGTTGTGATTTTGGGGGTCGTAACGTATCTGCAGAGACGTGCCGGGCGGATGCCGGGAAGCCCACCTGCGCATGGAGAACTCTTCCCAGAAGGCGCCGCCGCGCGAGCGGGCGCTCGACGCCAACTCCCTGCCGTCACCGCGATACAGCAGCACAAGCTCGATGAACCATTCGCTGCGGCTTCCCGCCGGAATTTTTTGAACGGTTTCCTGCGCGATAGTGGCAACCGCGACGGGCCATTTCGCATGCATGTTTTCCCGGTAGGCATCTATGCAGGTCGCGACGATCATAACTGCCGCAAAAAGGCCGAAAAAGTACCCCAGAAGGCTTACATATCCGAGTGACCCGCCGGATTTTTTTAATCCGAATGTGATTGCCATATTCCAAAACACACTTTCCAAACGGCTGGCAAACGATAGGCGCGGATTCAATGCCTGCAGGCGGGCCGACGAAAACGCCAAGGACGCCCATTGGCGTCCCTGGCCGGAAAAATTCAATGATCCGCGAACGTACGCGGAGGGGCGTGCAAGCCGCTGGGCTAAGGAGTCGGCTTCTTCGCCGGCGCGGGAGCGGGGCTTGCCGGTTTCGGCGCTGCGGGTGCCGCCGCGCCTGCCGCGGACTTGATCGGATAGGCCTGGTCGAAGAGCCGCACGATTTCCTGGGTGATGTCGGACTGGGACGATCCGTAGACGACGGGGCTGCCCTGCGCGGACGTGTCCAAAACGGCGGTATAACCGTTCTCACGGGAGTATCGATCCAAGACCTCGAGCATCTTGCGGCCGATGCCGTCGACGATTTCGCCTTGCGCGGCGTTCAACTCTTCGTTCAAGTCATCATTGCCCCGCTGCAGGCGTCGCGACAGCAACTCGCCTTCGCGCTGCAATTTTGCCTTCTCGTCGTCGCTCAGCGTGCGCGCCCCATCCGTCATTTTGCGCTGAAGTTCTTCGATCTGCTTTTGAAGGTTTTGCAGTTCGTTTTGCTTCGGCGCGAATTGCGATTGCAATTGCGCTTGCGCCTGCTTGCCCTCCGCCGTGGCCACAATGGCGTTCCGGATATTGATGACGGCGATCTTCGACGGGGCCGGTGCGGCGGCTTGCGCATGGATGCCGCGAGCCGGAGCCAGACAGAACAGGGCCAGCGCGGCCAGAGTGCCTAAATTGCGTGAATTGACGATCATCCTCACTCCTTCTCTTCCCTCTAGAAAATCACAAATCGCGGATTATAGCGGGCCGAATTCACGGGCGTCAATCGGAATTGCTTTCCCGGGTCTGATCGAGCCCGCGGCAATGCAAACCCTTTTCCGGTCCTCGATGCGATGCGCTCGAAAGCCCCCGGAGTTGGCCGCCATCATTCTAGCGCGGCAAGGGCACGAACAACACGCGCCCGTTCGCCGTGTCGGCGATGACCGCGACATTCGTAAACGGCTGAATATCCAACGCATACTGCAGCGCTCCCTGAAAGGCCAAACTGAGCGCCAGATTGGAATTCGCCGAAGTGGCCGGCGGCAAAGTCAGGACCGCTCGGATCTTTTGGCCCAGGAAATCGGCTACCGTCACGGTATGGCTGGCGGTATTGGTGCTGGCCAGCGTGCTGGTCAGAAAGTTGTAGGCGATGGCGGTCGGGTTGATGCCGACGCGGAACGCCGTTTGAATGGAGGTGACCGGGTCGATCACGTTCACCGAGTTGCCCGTGCTTGAATTTACGATAAAGCATCCGGTCGTATTGGTCGTGGCGCCGTTGCTGTTGGAACCGCAATCGGTCGTGACAGGATCGTAAATCACGGAAGTCGGGGCGCTGACGCCGAAGGTTTGAGACGTGCTGCCCGCCGCGCCGCTGGAAATTCCCAGGCTGTTCCCGCCGGAGGCGGCCACGGCCACCTGATGGTTGACGTAGTTGAAACCCACCGCGACTGGCCGCAGGCCCGTCGAAATGCTGGTGGTGCCCCCGGTAACGGCATTCACCACCGTAACGGTATTGGCCACGCTATTGGCGATCGCGAACTCGCCGGTGGCCTCATCCGCGGCCGCGCCGATAGGCCCTGTGCCCGTCGTAACCGTCTGCGTCACGGTTTGCTGCTCTTCATCGACGATCGAAGCGGTTCCCGACCCGCCGTTATTGGCGACTACAGCGACGTGCAGCCGCGGGATCACGGCGACACCGATCGGGTTGGTGCCCACAGCCACGGTGTTGCCTCTGCCTTGCGTCATATTGATAAGCGCCAGAGTGTTGCAGCCAAACAAAGTGACCGCGGCGATGTTTTGTTGCGGATCAATGGCGACGCCCGAGGGCTGCGGGGAGGGGCACCCGGTGCTGCTGACATCCACGCTCTGCTCCACGGTGAAACCCTCGGCATTCGTAACGTTGCCGCTTAAATCCACGACGTCCAGCGCGAAGCGCCGCGCCGCCCCCAGCATCGTAGACGGCACAGTCGCGGTCAGTTGGCGATCGCCATTACCAACGCAGGAGATGTTCTGCAATGGCTGGCCGTCGAGGCGGACAATCAGGCCCGTCGTCCCGCTCGTGCAAGTAAGTCCCTTGCCGAGAACGGTCAGCTGTTGCGGGGCCGGGTTCGGACCGCTGCCGATCGATGAGGCCGTCACGAACGTTTTTGGGTTCGTCTCCGTAATGGAGAATGTTTGAATCGGCCCCAGACTCAAGACGCTGACGCTGTTGTCCGTCTGGTTGGCAACCACAGCGATGTTGGTGCCGGGATCGACGGCGACAGCGATCGGGCCAGGCCGTGTAGGGTACGGTTGCCCGTCATTCAAACGCCGGGGCGTTGTTGGATCGATCATCGAAAGAGTGTTGTTAAAGAAATTGACCGCGACGACGGTATTGGTAAGCGGACTGTAAGCCCCGGCGATGGTCCCCACGTCCGCGGCATTGTTTTTTTCCAGTGCCAGGGAAGTGACGGATTGATCGATCAAACTGAAGAAGGAAACGAGGCCGGTCGACGTGGGGTCGAACAATACCGCTTGCTGCGTCTCCGGATTGATTCCAATCCCCTGGACCGAAATCGGCACCCCGACGGTCGCTATCGGCTGGGCATAGTTTACGGATCCGGCGGCGGCCTGCGGGATCGTCTGAGTCGCCACATTCGGCAGGGCCCCGCCAGTCTGCGTATAGCTGAACTGGTTCGCCGGCCCGACGGACGACACCGCGTAGAATCCATTAAATGAGGGGGCTTGCATGGCAATCGAGGAATCCGTGCCCGCGGGAAAGGCCACATTCTGAATTTGGACCGCGTCATTGACCTGCACCGAGAGCGACGGGGTGGCTGCCACGGTGACCGTGACAACATTGGTCGTCCCGTTATTCGTCCGGGAGATAGCGGTAATAACGTTGCTCGACTGCTGGCTCAAGTCCACGATTCCCAGGGAGCCGAGACTGCCGGGAGTCGCCAAAGCCCAGTTGAGGTTCGGCTCAACGGCAACTCGTGGATTCAACCCGGTACTGATGGACACAATGCCCGCGAAGACCGGTGGATTCTGCGTCAGATCCAACAAAGCTCCGTAATTTTTCCCTTGCATGGCCACCAAGGCGCGGCCCGTGATCGGGTTGATGCCAATCGCCCCCGGAGTGTCCGTAGTCCCCACGCCCGAGGGAGGGACGGCGACCACGGACGTAACCGCCATTGTATTGAGGTCCACAACGGCAATTGTTTTCGACGTTGCGTTCACGACCAAAGCGATATCTCGAACGTAGTCGACCGAAACGCTCGAGGGCCCGGAGGGTGGGCATGCCGGAGGCGCGCCCGTAGGGACAGCGCCGACGGCAGCCGTGCAAATGTTAGCGAGAACCGCGGGAACGGTGCCGGCGGCAAGCTGAGCGGAGGTAACCGAACTGAGATCGATCAAACTAACGTCGTTCGATCCCTTATTGGCCACGACGGCCATGCCTGTCGCAGGATTGATGGCCACATCGCTGGGAGCCGAGGCGGTTGTCGAGCCGACCGGGATTTGGTTCACATTCGTAGGAGCAATCAAAGCACTGGTATTGTTGTAATTTGTCTGGACCGCGAGATTGGCGGCCGCGAATTTTGTGGGGTCCGTAGTGCTTTTTACGTCCACGGGATACAGGCCGGGCACCGTGAAATCATTCGAGTTCGAGCCGCCTCCGATGGTTACTTGTAATTGGCGCGTGCTGTTGTTGGTTTGGCTGGGAGGGAGCTGTATCGCCCGGAGTTGGCCGTTGTAGGTTGCGGTGACGGCCGGCGCGGTTGCCGTTCCAAAGAATCCCCCATCCACGTTGAAAGACAGGACTCCCGCCGTGCCTTGCGCGATGCTTTCCGGCGAGGGCCCAACAACGCCGGGGCGCGCTCCCGTCACTGTCACTTCGCACAGTGAGGCATCCGAGCACGTTTGAATCGGTCCGGACTGTTCGGAAACTCCGATCACAAACTGGTTTGAGAGAGGCGGCACGGCCAGCAGGAAGTCCGGAATGCGCGCCCGGATCACCGAGGTGGATACATTTGTGACGAAGGTGGAAGCTAACGGCACGCCGTTGACATAAACATTTTCCGTCGAAATGAAATTGGTCCCGGTGATGTAAATATCCTGGAAGAGCCCGCCCAACGCCGTTGCGTTCGGGCTCACCGAGGTCACTGTGGGAGTCGTTGCGGTCTCCACGGTGACGCTTGCAGTCGCCGTGACCGATGTGTCCGCCACCGACGTGGCCGTGATGATGACCGTGCTTGGCGAGGGAACCGTTGCGGGAGCAGTGTAGACGCCGGTATTCGCGCCGATGGTACCAATTCCAGTCAGCGTCGTGGAAAGCGACCAGGTGACATTCTGACAGGTGGGATTGGAGGTGAGATTGCACCCCGGATTGTTGACGGTTGCGGTAAACAGGAAAAACTCGCCGGTGCCCACGGTTGCCGTGGTTGGCGTTATGGAGATGCTGATTCCGGTGACGATGGTCAGCGTGGCCGTCGCGGCTTTGGTCGTATCGGCTTGCGAGGTGGCCGTGATCGTAACGGCCGGCGCAATCGTCGTAGTGCCGCTGGAGGTGATCGTTGGGATCGTGGCGGGGGCGGTGTAGAGCCCATTTGCGTCGATACTGCCGCACGTGTTCGCTGTCACTCCGGTGGCGCAAGTCAAGGTCCAGGTGATCGCCGTATTGCTGTTACCCGTCACCGTCCCAGTGAAGGGCTGGGTGCGATTGGTAATCACGCTGGCGGTGGTCGGCGAAATCGTAATGGAAACGCCGGAGGAACTGCTTCCCCCGCAACCGAGCGCGCCCAGCGCAGTCGCCAGAGTGAGTATTGTAGAAAACTTCCACCACCTCATCCCAGTCCTCCCAAGATTTCTCGACATTCCCCCATGCAGTACAAGCGTTTGCTCATGGCGCTCGTCATGACCCTCGAGCAAGCAATCACACATACTAAATTCCGCCCTGTAAAATCCGCAATCAAAACGTCCGGCTCACCGTGAACCGGAACGTGCGTATCGGATCAAAGAAATTCGTCCGCTGCGGGTTGTTGAATTGGCTCAAAATCTGCGGCGCTACCTGAGAATCCCATATGCCCGTCAGCCCCTGCGTTCCCCCCACCTGGGCCTTGTAGATATTCCATGGGCACTGATTGGGATCGTTGGTCGTCTGGGTGCAAGCAGTTGTCAACGACGAAACCGGTCCCGGGAATTGCGTCTGGGGCGCCGTGATCACTTGCGACATCCGGTTAAAGTTGTACGCCCAATAAATCCGGAACGGCGCCTGCACGATGGGGAGCTGCACAACGAGTTCCAGACCCGCGGAGGTACGAGGCTTGAAATTCGTCCCGGGCTGAAACTGGAGCGTGCGGCTTATCGTCGTGTTTGGAAACTGTTGGGCGAGCGCCGAGTAATCCTGCGAGTTGAGCTCCAGCTGGTTTTTCAGCGCGGCTCCGGTCGCGCCCGCATCGCCGAAAATCGACATGGCCACGTGCGGTGCGATGGGGATGCGGTACTCGAAATTCAAGACGGCCTGAGTATCGCCGCCGGGAAACGAAGTCTGGTAACTCAGCGTCGGGATATTGATGACGCCGGGAGTGGGATTCCCGTTGCCATCGAGTACTCTTGGATTCGTGTAGGAAACAGAAGTCGTAGTGAGCGTAGGCACAAACACAACCGGCGAGACCGTGCGGATATCAAACCCGCGCAAGTCCTGCTCGCCTCCCAGATAAAACCGGCTGAAGGGAGGGATCACTTTTCCGCTATATCCCGTCTCGAACGCTCCCAGGAAGCGCACCGCGATTACGTTGCGCCTGTGATAATTCGGGCGAAAGTATTTGGCCTCGACGACTTCCGAAACTGTATTCACGTTGCCCCCGATGGGCCCACCCTCGAAGGAACTCGAAAGAAAAAGGCTCCTGCCGTGCGTGGGGTTCACCGGATTATCCACGGTGTTGTAGCTCAAGGTCGGAGTCACCTTGCTTTCGTGGATGCCGGAAAGCGAGGACGGCCCCTCGAGCTGTTGAAATTGCAAAACGTTGAATAACGCCGTGGATGCCGTGCTCAATCCGGTGATGCTCGTGATGGTATATCCATACGTCAAGCCCAGGCGGGTGAAGCCGAGCTTCTTCAGCGGATAGCTGGCAAAAATAGTGAAGCCATCGCTGTTCTGAATGTAGTTTTGCACGGTGTTGGGATTGAGTTGCACCTGATAGCCCAACGCCAGTGAATACTGCCGCGCCTGATCGAAATTGTAACGGCTCCCGAAGACGGTGAAGCCCGTGCTGATGGGCCGGTCGAACAGATACGGTTCGGTGAATCCGAAGGAAACGTTGCGTTGCAGGGTGCCGACGTTCCCGGAAAGAGTGAGTGTTTCTCCGAGCCCCAGGAAATTGTTGGTCTGATAGGTCAAACCGATATAGGTGCCGGCGAAGCCGCTGACGCCGCCGGTCAAGCTGATGGATTGTTTGCCTTTCTCCTTGAGCTTTAGAAGAATGTCCACGGTGCCTTGCTTGACGTTGCGCTTGATCTCGGCGTTCTCCGGTTTCACCGCCTCGAAATAATCCAGCTGGTTCAGGCGCAGAAGGCTCAGCTCCCACAAGTTGTTGCGGAACATGTCGCCTTCGTTGAGCAGCAGTTCGCGGCGGATGACTTTGTCGCGCGTGCCGGTATTGCCGGTGAAATCGATGCGCCGGACGAAGAACTGTTTTTGCTGGTCGAAGGCGAAGGTCAGGTCGATGGTCTTGGTGTCGTCGTGCACTTCCGTGTCCGGAACGGCGGTGAAATCGATGAAGCCGAAATTTCCGTACAGCTTGGTGTAGTCCTCGATGGCCTTGCGGACTTTGGCCACGCTGAAAATCTCGCCCTTCTTGATGGGGAATACGGATTCGAGATAGGGAACCTTGAAAAAGAGGCCTTCATCGGGATTCGCGTTGCGCACGTGCAGCGTGCCCATGCGGTACCGCTCGCCTTCTTCAATGGGAATCGTGATGTTGGTAGCCCGGCCCTGGTGGACTCCCACCAGAGGAACCTTGCCCGGCAAAACGCCTTGTTTCAGCGTCACATTCTGGATGATCGGGTCTTTCACCAGCACTTTGAAATAGCCGTTGTCCTGATAGAGCCCGCGGATTCCGATTTCCATGTCCTCGTCCAGTTTGGGCCGGTCAAACGTCTTGGCCAGCACCGAGATGTAGTACGGAGGCACCGGCCCGAGCGGAATGGCAGTGGGACGAGAGTTGCGCATGGTGCGGATGATTTGGCGGGCGGAAAACGCCGTGTTTCCCGTGATGATAATTTTGCCGACCTTCACTTTGGGGCCTTCATCGATGTTGAAGGTGAGCGTTACGGCGTTCGTGCCGGGGAGCCGTTCAAAGGTGGGCTTGACGGTGGCGTACTGGCGGCCGTGCTCGGCGAGCAACTCTTTCAGTACGACTTCCGCTTTCTTGATTTTCGTGGGATCGAATTGGCTCTCAATCGAGAGGCCGACCTTGCGGTCCTTGAACCGGTCCAGGATATCGGATTCAGAGACCGATTTGTTGCCCTTGTATTGAATGCGGCGGACGATGGGGCGCTCGGTCAAATAGAAAATGATGATTTTCTGGTTCGGCTTGTCCGCGCTGTCCTCGATTTCAAGCCGCATGTCCTCGAAGTATTGCGTGTTCCACAGGGCGTGAAAATCGCGCCGGAGGGCATCCTCGTTCACTGCGTCGCCGGGGCGGGAAAAAATGCGCGCTCGAAGGGTCTCGCTGCGGATCCTTCGATTGCCCTGGAATTCGATGCGCTCGATGGTGGGCGTTCCGGGTGCCACGGCGGGCGCCTGCTGCGCCGCCTGCCCGGTAAGGGAACGTGCGGGGGAGCCGGGCGCCAGACACACTACAACTGCGGCAAGCAGACACAGCATGCTTGCGCGCAGCCCCATGATAAAACACGAGTAGTTTCTCGCGGCCAGGGAAATACTCAAGGCCGCTCCCCCCGAAACAATATTGTACGCTCCCCCCAACCGGGCTCAAGAGTATGAACCCGGCCTGCGCGCGTAGGATTCGCTAGTGGGATACCGGGGTTGCTTCGACCACCGGTCGGAATCCGAGCCCGTCATTTGTTACGTAGACTTCCAGCGTGGCCGGGCGCTGCAGGCCCCCCTGAATCAGCGCTTCCGACAACGGATCTTCGACGTACTTTTGCAATGCCCGCCGCAGCGGACGCGCGCCATAACTGCGATCCCCGCACGTTTTGTCGAGGACCCACTGGCGTGCTTCCGGCGTCAGTACAATCTGCACCTGACGGTGGATCAGAGTGTCGTTGGTCTGGCCGACCAACAGATCGATGATGCGGAGCAGTTCTTCATCGCCCAACGGGTTGAACAGAATAATTTCATCCAGACGATTCAGGAACTCCGGATTGAACACGCGCTTCACTTCGCTGAGCACGAGTTCGTCCATGCTCTTTGCTGTGCCCTCTTCCGCGGCCGATTGGAAACCCATCGTGGACCGCTTCTGAAGGTGCCGCGCGCCGAGATTCGAAGTCATGATCAGAATCGTGTTCCGGAAATCGACCGTATTTCCCAGGCCGTCGGTCAATTGCCCGTCTTCGAATACTTGGAGCAGGATATTGTACACGTCCGGGTGGGCCTTTTCGATTTCATCGAGCAGGATCACCGAATAGGGCGTGCGCCGCACGCGTTCGGTCAATTGCCCGCCCTCTTCGTAGCCCACGTAACCTGGAGGCGCGCCGATCAGTTTGGAGACGGAATGCTTCTCCATGTACTCGGACATGTCGAAGCGGATCAGCGATTTCTCGCTGCCGAACAGGAATTCCGCCAGGCGTCGCGCGACTTCCGTCTTGCCGACGCCGGTCGGGCCGAGGAACAGGAAGCATCCGACGGGGCGTCCCGGGGCTTTCAGTCCGGCGCGGCTGCGGCGAATGGCGCGGGCCAGTGCGGTAATGGACTTGTCCTGGCTGATGACGCGCTTGTGCAGTTCGACTTCAATGCGCAGCAGTTTTTGCTGTTCGTCTTCCTTGATCGAAGTGACGGCAATCCCGGTCCAGCGCGCAACGACGTCCTCGATGTCTTCGCGCGTGACGATGCCGGTATTGGTGTCATCCATCTTCAGGCGCTCGCGGACAGCGCGGAGATTTTCTTTTTCCTTGCGCTCTTCCTCGGAATAAAAGCGCGCCTTCTCGAATTCGTGATTGGCGATTGCGGTTTCCATGCGGTGCGTGATGAACTTCACGCGCTTTTGGACTTCGGCCACTTCATCGGGCAACGTGGCCTGGCGCAGCTTGACGCGCGCGCCCGCTTCGTCGATCAGATCGATAGCCTTGTCCGGCAGGAAGCGGTCCGGAATGTAACGGCTCGAGAGATAGACGGAGTAGCGGATGGCTTCGTCGGTGTAGCTGACCGCGTGAAATTTTTCGTAGCGTTCGCGCACGCCCTCGATGACCAGGATCGCTTCGTCCTCGGACGGCGCGCCCACTTTCACAGCCTGGAAACGGCGTTCGAGGGAGCGGTCCTTTTCAACGGACTTGCGGTATTCGCCCGGCGTCGTCGCGCCGATGCACTGAATTTCGCCGCGTGAAAGCGCGGGCTTCAGAATATTGGCGGCATCGAGCGAGCCTTCCGCCGATCCGGCGCCCACCAGCGTATGCAACTCGTCGATGAAGACGATCGAGTTCTGGCTCTCCATCAATTCCTTCATGATGGTCTTGAGCCGCTCCTCGAATTGGCCGCGGTATTTTGTGCCGGCGACGATCAAGGAAAGATCCAGTGACAGAATGCGCTTGTCGGCCAGGAAGGGCGGCACGTCGCTATCGGAAATGCGCTGCGCCAGGCCTTCGACGATGGCTGTTTTCCCCACGCCCGGCTCGCCGATCAGCACGGGGTTGTTTTTCGTGCGGCGGCACAGAATCTGAATGACGCGTTCGAGTTCGCGTTCGCGGCCCACGAGCGGATCGAGCTGGCCTTCGAGCGCGGCTTGCGTCAGGTCGCGGCTGAACTCCGCGAGCAGCGAGGTTTCTTTCGGACGCGCCGCGGGCGTTTTTTCACCGGCGCTGCGAGCCAGTTCTTCGCGCAGCGTCGAGAGCCGCAGGCCGCGCTCCTGAAGGATTTCCGCGCCAAAGCATTTCTCTTCGCGCAGGATTCCGAGCAGCAGGTGCTCCGTGCCGACGTGCCGGTGCCCGAGGCGCTCGGCTTCTTCCGTGGCGAAATTCAGGATGCGTTTGGATTCCTGGCTGAGCGGGACTTCCACCGAGGTGGAGATGCGCTCGCGAATAGTGATGCGCTGTTCGATCTCTTTGCGGATCGATTCGATCGAGCCGTGAGAACGCAGGAAACGATTAGCCAGCGCCTTGTCCTCGCGCATCAGTCCGAGCAGCAGATGTTCGGTCTCGATGTACGGGGAGCCGTACTGGCTGGCTTCGTAGCGCGCGAAAAATATAACGCGTCGTGCCTTCTCTGTGTAGCGTTCAAACACGGGTCAACTCGTTTCTCCCTCAGTACAAAAACCAGGGCTATGGTCTACGTCTTCTCAACCGGCTGGAGCGTTCCATGCTCTAATTGCAGCACGCGATCCGCGCGCCCCGCCAGAACTGTGTTGTGCGTTGCCAGGATGGAGGTGAGCCGGTGCTCGCGATGCAACCGCTGCATCAGCTCAAAAACGGCCATTGCGTTTCGCTCGTCGAGGTCTCCGGTGGGTTCATCGGCCAGCAAAAGGGCCGGTTGTTGAACGAGCGCGCGGGCGATCGCCACGCGCTGTTGCTCCCCCCCGGATAACTCCCCCGCACGCTGTTTAACTCGCGCTTCCAGGCCAACTTCCTTGAGCCAGCGTTCGGAGGTTTCGAGCGCCTCATCGTACCCTGCGCCGCGCATCAGCAGCGGCATCGCCACGTTTTCGGCTGCCGTAAAATCAGCCAAAAGGTGATGCCTCTGCCACACAAAACCAATCGACCGGTTGCGATAATTCGCAAGCTCATTTTCCCGAAACGAATCTATCGCTTTCCCTTCGAAGTATACTGTACCGCTTGTTGGCGTGTCTAGCGCAGCGAGCAAATGCAGAAAGGTACTTTTCCCCGCTCCCGAAGGGCCAACTACGGCGATTAACTCGCCTGATTCGACAGCCACGTTAACGCCGGAAAGCACCGTGATTTCGGCCCCGCCTGCGCCATAAGTCTTGCGCAATTCTCGCGTCTCAATCAGCGCCCCTGCGTAGGTTGCGGCGCTTGCCGATGTGCTTGCCGAAGCTGTGGTCTCTGCTGACATTTTTGCTCAAAATTTCCTACGGGACCATCCCAATTTCCGTCCCGTCACACTTCAAAACCGCATCCCATCTACTCTACTTAGATGCCCTTTTTCGTCGCGCCGTCATGATTGCCAGCCTGCCATTCTGAGGTCACTCGCTCACGGGGACAAACGATTTCTCTTTAGTGCCCTGTGAGTACCTGTGGAAATAGTGATCTATTTTGACACTTCCCGTCCTGCTTCCTAAGTCATTGATACGGCGGCGATTGTAGCATGGCCGGGAGGACGCCTTGCAGCCTCTGGACTCATGCTTCATGCCGGCAAAGCTTACACCATTTACAGGTGCAACCAAGACGCCAAATAGACTGAAACCCCATCGAAAGTTCCTTGCCTATGTATTTCGTTAAACGAAGGTTGGCGCGGGAGGGAAAACCGTTTTTCGATTTTGCAATGGGTCAAATTGCTTGGCGGGACAGCCACGCTTCATTCCGAGACCAGTGAGGGGCTGACTTGGAATATGCGATATCATGCGGGCGGTGCGCATCGGAAATCCATTGCGGCAACGAAGTCCTTTCCCGGCAATGCGCCGTTGCGCGCGCTTTGTCTCTATCTCTGCGATTCTTGCTGCGATGATTGCCGCTTGTCCGGCGGCCGGCCAATCTCAGCAATCGGCGACGCAACATGACGCGCAATCGGAGGAGCCCGAAGCGAATCCCGCTCGTCCCACCGTGAGCAATCCCGCCACACTCGCGCCCGTCGGCTATCTGCAATTTGAAACCGGCACGCTGGGCGCCACGAACTCGCTCGAATTCTCCACGCGCTACGAATTCAACGAGGTCATAAAACTTGCCGTCACCCGCCGCCTCGAATTCGTCGAGGCTTCCGAGCCCGCCGTCCACTACACATTGAACGGAGTTTCAGCCAATGGTATCGCGGAGGTTTTTCTGGGCGCGCAAGTCGTGCTCCTACACGGCAAAGGCTCGAAGCCCACCCTTTCTGCCAGCTATTCCCGTCGCGTCTATGACGGCGGCGCGCCCGAGCTCGATATCGGCAGCCCGCTAAATTCCTCGGTTTTGTACGCCAGCGCCGATGTGAAGGGTTTTCACTACGATGCCAACGCCGTCTTCAACGAAGTCCTCGAAGGCCCGGTGCGCAGGCTCCAGTTCGGCCAGACGCTCTCGATTTCTCACCCGCTCGGAAAAGGATTCGGCCTCTCCGGCGAGATTTGGCGCTTCTCCCAGCCCTTCCTGCATGGCAACGCCATCGGAAATCTGTGGGCCGCCAGCTATGCCGTGCGTAAAAATCTGGTCTTCGACGCCGGCTTCGAGAAAGGTTTAACCGGCACGTCCACGCACTGGGAAGCCTTCGCCGGGCTCACGTATTTGCTGCCTCACCGGCTGTGGGGCAAGTAGTCGGGACGGAAATATCCGCGTAATCGATCGTAGATTGTCGCAGCCCGATTCTTCAGTTTGAAGGCCACGAATGGCAAGTCTGGCATACGGTCGGAGCGGCGCGGAGTTTGTGGCAATTGATGCAGACGCCCATCGAGGTCACGCTCGTCGCTTGGGACATGACCGTCATGTCGGCAACTTGGCCGTGACACGTCTCACACTTTATGCCGACCTCCAAGTGTTTGCGGTGCGTCCAATTCACTCCCACGGTGACAGCGTAAACGCGCACCCACGAGATGGGCTGTTCCGACTTGGCCAAGGAGGCGAGCTTCTGGATTGAGGGTTTCTTCGTCGCTACGGTATCGTGGCACGACATGCACGTGCTTGTCGGGGGAAAAGTCATCAACTTGCCTGGCTCAGGATTGGCGTGGCAGAAAGCGCACTCCAGACCTAATGCCAGATGCGTCTTGTGGCTGTACGGGACCGGCTGGGCGGGCGGCGAGTGCTCGGCTGGATTGTCCGGGACTTCTTTCGTCGCGTTCGCGGTTGCTGCCGATTGTTGAGCCTTCGCGTCGGGTGCGTGCAATAGCAACGCCGCAGCCATTAAGGCAATCGCGAGTCCAGCCATTAAAACAATCCGTTCACTTCGCACAAGCACTCCTCCCTCACTCGCGACTGATGCCAACGAACTCTTTTCCAATTTCTACGATTTCTTGCTTGCTTTCTTTGCCACTACTTCCTCAAGGCTCGTCCCGAAATCCTTGAGGATTACCGTCGCGGCGTTTCGTCCCGGCACGCCGGTGACGGCGCCGCCCGGAGCGGTGCATGCTCCGGTCTGATAGAGCCCGGCAATCGGCATCCGGTAGTTGGCCCAGCCGGGCACCGGACGCATATTTCCGACTTGCGCGGGATTCATTGCGCCGCCATGCGTGCTTCCCCGCCACATCGACGGGTTCATTCGCTCAATATCAAGCGGGCTCTCGATGAATTTCCCCAGAAATTTGTCTGGCGTCAGATTCGGCGCAAATCGCCGCAAGTGATTGAGGAGAGCGTCCGCGACCTGATCCTTAATGTTGTCCCAGTGTTTGGGGCCTTCTTTCAGCGCATAGGGCAGGTTGCTTTCAATTTTTATGGTGTGACAGCCGGCCGGGGCGCGGCTCGGGTCGGCCACGCTTGGAGACACAATTTGGAGTCCTGGTGGCTCGTCCAGGTTCACCTCTCCGCTAGCCTCCAGATAATTCATCTCAAGGTAATAATCGAGTTTGGGAGGGATGGCGGCCTCGCACGTCGAAATCGTGCCACCTGTTGCCAGAGGATATTTTGGTGGTTCCATCGTCGCGTAATGCAGGCTGAGCATCGCATGTTCGGGCTGAAACATTTCCACGCCTTCGAGGAATTCTTCGCCCCA
>DATNIO010000170.1:0-4249 GCA_035604385.1 Verrucomicrobiia bacterium
CCGCTATAAACTCGACGGCGAGCCGGAACCCCGGCACTCTTTTTTCAATCGCGACTTCGAGTGACATGCTCGCTTTTAGTAGCGCACGCTCCAGCTTGCGGGTTTTCAATCGCCTGGCAGATTCAAAACCCGCAAGCTGGAGCGTGCGCTACTTAAGACCTCCGCCACAAACTCAACGCCCGGCGATTCGTCCCATAAATAATGGTGAGGACCAGAAAGGAAAACAGGAGCAGAACCAGCGCCGTCCGATTCGCCGCATCGTAATTCGCGGCCTGCACCTGATCGTAAATGTCGATCGAAACGGTGCGCGTCACCCCGGGAATGTTCCCGCCAACCATCAGGACCACGCCAAACTCGCCGATCGTGTGGGCGAAGCTTAGCGCCGCTCCCGTAACCGCGCCTGCGGCCGAGAGCGGCAGGATGACTCGAAAAAATGTTGCAAAGCGCGAAGCGCCGAGCGTCCATGAGGCTTCAATCAGCCGGCGATCCACTGTTTCAAAACTTGCCGAAAAAGGTTGCACCGCGAACGGCAGGCTGTAGAGCACGGAGGCAAAGAGCAAACCACCAAACGTGAAAGGAAGCGTATGGCCGAACCAGGATTGCCAGACCTTCCCGGGAAAGCTTCGCGGACCAAGGCCGACGAGAACGTAATAGCCGAGCACGGTAGGCGGCAGAACGAGCGGCAGCGCGACAATCGCTTCGACTAGGAACTTCCATCGCCACCGCGAAAACGTAACCCAATACGCGATCGGCATTCCCGCGGCGAGAAGAATCCCCGCGACACAAACCGCCAGCTTCAAGGAAAGGACCATTGCCTGCCAGTTCAATGTTTACCTCCGGCCGGAATCTTGTTGGGAAGGACAAATCCGTATCGCTCGAGCAGGGCAGCCGTTGCAGGCATCTTGATGTAATCGAGAAATTGCCGCGCGCCTTTTGGATTTGGCGATGCGCGAACGAGCACGACGCCTTGCTCGATCGGAGCGTATAACTGCTCCGGAATATTCCAGTAACGTCCCTCTTTCTCAAGTCCAGGCGCCAGAGCGATGGAAAGCGCGAGGATCCCGGCGTCCGCGTTTCCGGATTCCGCGAACTCCGCCGTCTGCGAAATATTTTCGCCGAGGACGAGCCGGTCCTTCACGGCGTCATAGACTCCCGCTTTGCGCAGCGCTTCTTCCGCGGCGCGGCCGTACGGCGCATGCGCGGGATTGGCAATGGCGATTTTTTGCACGGCGGGATCGCGCAGCGCGGCAAACCCTTTGCTGATGTCCACGCGGGAATCTTTTCTCGTCCACAACACGATTTTGCCGACCGCGTAGAGGTAGGTGCTCCCCGGCGCGGAGAGCCCTTCGGTCTCCAGTTTTTTCGGATAGGCGATGTCCGCCGAGAAAAACACGTCAAACGGCGCGCCATTTTCAATTTGCGTCAAAAAATTTCCGGACGACCCCAGGCTGAGGCGAACCGTGCAACCCGTCGCCTTCTCGAAATTCGCGGCGATCTCGTTCATCGCGTAGGTCAGGTCGGACGCCGCGGCGACAGTAACGGTGCCGCACGGTTTTGCCGCCGCTTGTGGCGGCAGCGCTGCGTTACCTGCGTGAGTGGCACGAAACGGTACGACCAGACCGAGGGCAGCGAATGCGGCCAATGCAAATATTGTGAGAATTCTTTTCATTTTTGCACCGTCCGGAATCACATTCGCACGATCATGACTTCCGTGGCTTTAATGAGGGCCGCCGCGGTCTGGCCCTTTTCGAGGCGCATTTCGCGCGCGGCATCCGCCGTGATGATCGAGGAGATGCGCTGCCCGCCGATCGAAAGCTTCACCTGCGCGAGCAGACCGCTGTAGCGCACCTCGACGATCCTGCCGACCAGTTGATTGCGCCCGCTGATCCGGCGAAAATTGCGGCGCCCGGCCAGGACATCCTTATCCTCCGTGCGCGGCAGAAAGCGTTCGATTTCGGATGCGGGGATGCGGTGGTGTCCTCCGGCGGTTCGGATGCTGCGCAATTTCTTTTTGTAGATCCACTGCTTGAGCGTGGGATAGCTGATCCCCAGAGAGCGCGCGGCGTCGCGGGGACTGAGCAATTCGTCGGATTGCACGGACACCTCCAGAAAATACATTTATACACGTATTTAACAGCTATGTAAATACGGATTAATACGGTTTTTAGTAGCACAGACTTCAAGTCTGTGGGTTTTGGTCCTTGCTTGCACTAACCCCCACAGACTTGAAGTCTGTGCTACTACTGCTCCGGCGCAAATGCCAGCAGCACATTGCCCGGCATGCCGCCGTTGCGCGGATATCCGGAGTTGACGAACATCATGCCGCCTGCAATGACCGGCCCCGCGCCGTCGATCGAGCCGCCGTGGGCCGGCACTCCGTTCACCGTCGAATAGGTCTGAGCCGTATCGAAATCCCAAAGCATCTTGCCGTCCTCGGTGCTGAACGCGCGCACGTGCCCATCGAGCGCAGCGGAAAATACCACGCCGGGAATCAGCGTCAGCGCGGCGGACTGGCCGGGACTGCAACCGGGCCGCGGCGGATCACACGGATGGCTCGGCGCAAACCAGGCTTTCGTGCCGTCTTCGAGATGCAGCGCCGTCAGCCCTCCACCCTTGGCGGGATCGAATGTCGCGCCACCCACGGGACCGGCGGTGTTCATCACGCCCGACGTGTCGTTTACGGCCGCGTACACTTTTTGTCCGTCGCTGGCCATGCCCCACTGCACGCCGCCGTTGAGGCCGCCTTTTCCGACTCGCGTCTGCCAGAGAATTTTGCCCTTTGCGTCCGGATCAAACGCGTAGACCATGCCGGACTTTTGTCCCGCGACCAGAATTTCCTTGCCGTTCGGAGCGCGAACCAAAATGGCCGACGAACCGAAATCGAAATCCGGCCCGTTCGTCGGCGGGCAATTCACGCCTTTCGTCCGGCATGCTGACGTATAGGCATCGTTCGCGAGCACCTGCTGCGTCCACACGATGCGTCCGGACTTCAGGTCGAGCGCCATCACTGCATCACTCGTCGTGGTTGCGGGGACTGAATAATTGTCGCCGGTGGTGACGTAGAGTAATCCTCGCTTGGTGTCCACGGTTGGCGCTGACCAGACCGGAGCGCCGGAAGGTCCCCACTGAGCCGATCCCGCGCTGTTCGTTTCAGTCTTCTGCGGAGCGTCTATCGTGTATGTCTTCCAAACCGTGGAGCCGTCGCGAACACGAAGCGCCGTGACGCTCCCGCGAAACGTGCAGCACGCATATTGCGGATCAAGCGAGCGCGTTTCCTCCCACGACGCAGCCGGAATGAATACGACGCCATCGAGCGCCACGGACGATCCCGTCAGCCGTGCGGCTTCGTGATCATCGATGCGCTTTTTCCAAAGCAATTTGCCGGACTTGGCGTCGAGCGAGTAGGCCCAGCCGATCAGGTCCGTAAGCACGAGCGAAGTTGCGGAACCGTTTGCGACGGGAAGAATGGCGCCGCGCACCGGCCCATTGGCTTGAAACACCCAGTGCGTGCAACCGGTCTTGGCATCCACGGCCTCGACCGCGCCGCTGGCGCTGCCGACAAAGAGCGTGCCGTTCACAACGCTCGGCGCCGCGAAAGCCGTGACGTCACCCGGAAAACCAAGCGCCCATTTCAACTTGAGGCGCCGAACCTGTCCCGGCGCAAGACCCGCGCGCTCGGCAGTCTGGTAGCGCGCATTGGAGGTCGAAGGGCTCCATCCCGCCCAGGTGTCATTTGCTGGACCGGACAGGATGGAAATGTTCGAGGAGCAAAATGCGCTGGCGGGCAGCGGCAATTCTTCCGTCTTCGTTCCCAGAAAATTTGCGACGGCCTCGCGTTCGGCGCGATTGATGGGATAAGCCACGGCCATCATCAAACCGAAATCGAGCGTGCGAAGAATTCGCGCGGCGGATAGTTTCTGCAAAGCGTCCCGCGAGGGCGCGCGCGAACCTGCCTGATCGTGGCATGATGCGCACCGTTTTTGATACACATCGGCACCCGATGCTGAGGTCTGCGCCGACGGAGAGGCGGGCGCGGAATTTTGAGCCTCAACCACCGGGACTACACAAACGTAGGCCACAAAAATGGCAATTGGAAAACATAATTTTTGCAATGTCATCGCACGTCTCATCGGATTTTTCCTCGACGGCATGAAAGTCAGGGGGAATCATACGATATTCTGTCCAGTGGCGCAGGCTTCCAGCCTGTGGGGGTTAGTCCTTGCTACTACCAAGACCCACAGGCTGGAAG
>DATNIO010000171.1:0-6435 GCA_035604385.1 Verrucomicrobiia bacterium
GCCCGTGCAGGCGCTCGGCGCCAAGAAAACCCCGTTGCAAATCGTGGCCGGCGGGCTCGAAGGCAGCACGGCGCCGTATTTCGTGGATATGGTTAAAGACCACCTGCTCGACCGCTTTTCCGAATCGGATCTTCTCTCTCAAAGTTTCCGTGTTTATACGACGCTCGATCCGGAACTGCAGCGCGCGGCCAGCGACGCCATAGACCTTGGAGCGAAGAGCATCGACACGCAGCTAGCGAAACGATACGCGCGGTGGAAAAAGGAAGGGCAGCCCGCGCCGCAGGCTCAGATCGCGATGGTCGTTCTGGACCCGCACTCCGGAGAAATCAAGGCGCTGATCGGGGGGCGCGATTACGGCGAAAGCCAGCTCAACCACATTCTCGCGCGGCGGCAACCCGGCTCCGCGTTCAAGCCGTTCGTGTATGCGGCGGCTTTTGAGGGCGCGGTCGACGGCGTGAAGCCCATCGTGACTCCGGCGACGACGGTGATGGACGAGCCGACCACGTTTGATTTTGATGGCAAGGAATATACGCCCAACAATTACGGAGAAAAATTTCACGGCCAGGTCACGCTGCGGGAAGCGCTGACGTTTTCACTGAACGTCGCTACGGTGAAAGTTGCCGAGATGGTGGGATACACGCGCGTTACGGACATGGCGCATCAATTCGGGCTCGATCCATCCATTCAGCCGACGCCGTCGGTGGCGCTCGGGGCATATGAAATGACGCCGATGGAGGTTGCCACCGGTTACACGATTCTGGCCAACGAAGGCGTGCGCACCGAGCCGATGTTCATCCGCAACGTGGTGAACGCCGATGGAGAATCGCTGGAACAAAACTCGATCCGGTCGAGGAGGGCGCTCGATCCACGCGTTGCTTATCTCGTGACCAGCATGCTCGAAGACGTCATCGACCATGGCACCGGCGCAACCGTTCGCGCGCGCGGATTCACCGCGCCCGCGGCGGGGAAAACCGGCACTTCACGCGACGGATGGTTTGCCGGCTACACCTCGAATCTGCTGGCCATCGTGTGGGTGGGATTTGACGACAACCGCGACCTCGGCCTTTCCGGCGCGAATGCTCCGGCGCCGATCTGGGCGGATTTCATGAAGCGCGCGGTGACGTTGCCCGCGTATCGCGATGTGAAACCGTTCGATATGCCGGAAGGGGTCACGAAAGTCACGATTGACCCGGAGTCTTTGGCGCTCGCGACACCGGAATGTCCGGTCACGCGCGAGGAAGTCTACATCCACGGCACGGAACCCACCGAGTTTTGCCCTTTGCATGGCGGGCACATGGCCAACGATTCTCCTCCGGGTTCCTGGCTATCGCATGTTTTTGGCGGAGACAAGGACAAGGGAACCGATTCCGCGAACCCGGCCGTGACCGGACCCACAAGCGTCCGTCCTCCCTCGCCGCCCGCCTCCGCCGATAGTCAACCGCCGGAGGATGAGAACAAAAAAGGCGTCTTGCGGCGGATTTTTGGTATCTTTGGAGGCAAGAAAGACGCCGACAAGCCACAGGCAGGTTCACAAGATCAGCAACATTGATTCGGCGTCTTTCGGAGGGGTTCGCCATGAACATGAAATGGAAAACTCCTGATTGGATTTTCCTGGGCCTGTTTCTGTTTGCCGCAATACTTCCTTTGGGCGCGCAACAGCCCGCCCCCGCTGCGCTCAGCCCCAAACAAATGCAGGAGGAGCGCGCAAAAGTTCAAATGGCGGAAAAACGGTATGAGGCGGCCATTCAGTCGTATCAAGATTTATTGAAGGCCGATCCGAAGAACGCCATCTTCATGAACATGATTGGGATTGCGTATTTGGACCTGTCCAATTACGACCAGGCCAAAAAGTATTTTGCCCGCGCGGCCAAGGCCGACAAGAAATATTCGAGCGCCGTGAACAACCTGGGTATGGTTTATTACCACCAAAAGAATTTCGGCGGGGCCATCCGCCAATACCAGAAAGCGGTCGCTATCGATCCGAACCAGGCGGGGACTCATTCCAATCTTGGGTTTGCCTTCTACAATTCGAACAAGTACCCCGAAGCCGCGGCGGAATTTCAAAAGGCGCTCGAACTTGACCCGAACATATTCGAGCGCAATGACCGGGTGGGCACCATGGTGCAGGACCGCTCGGTTAGCAATCATGGCCTGTTTTTCTTCACGATGGCCAAGGTATATGCGCAGAAGGGCGACGCCGCGCACTGCGCCGAATACCTCCGCAAATCCCTGGACGAGGGTTACAAGGACGTCGGCAAAGCCGCGACGGACCCCGCATTTAAAGATGTCATCAACGACCCTGCCGTGCAGGAAGTGATGGCGCGCGTAGCCCCCGCGGAGCAGAAGGGATCCGCGACGCACCCCGGCGCGTAAGTTTTCCGACACACGCGACATGCGCGAACAAGCGCTGCGCGGCCTCTGTTACAATGTGACTGCGATGCCCCCGCGAATGTTTCGATCCGGGCTTTTCGTTCTGGGTGCGGCTCTTTGTGGAGCCGTGATGGCGGGCCGCGCTCGCCCCGCGCAATCCACGGGGGAGACTCGCCCTCCTTCCGCCGGACCCCACTCCGAAATACTTCTTGTCTTTCCTTTTGAAAACGCAAGCCGAATGGCCAATCTCGACTGGCTTGATGAAGGTTTATCCGAATTGACGGCGGAACGTCTCGAGGACCGGGGTGTCAACGTGCTTTCCCGGGAGGATCGGCTGGCGACGCTGGAACGAATAGGCTTGCCCGATTCCGCCCGTTTTTCACACGCCACGATCATAAAGATCGCGGGGGAAGCCGACGCCGACGCGGTGGTCTATGGACGCTTCCAATCCGACGGCAAGACGGCAACGCTGGAAGCCCGTGTGCTGCACCTGAATCCACCGTCACTTTCGCCGCCGCTCACGGAGACGAGCGGCATGCAAGAATTGCTCCGCGCGCACGCGCGCCTGACGTGGAAAATTATTTGCGCCATCGATCCGAAGCAATGCCCGCAGCAGGGCGCAACGAGGGACGAATCGAGTTTCTCCGACCCGCCGCAGTCGCTGCGTCTGGACGCGCTCGAAAATTTCGTGCGCGGACTTACCGGATCGCAAGACGAGGAACGTCTCCGCTTGCTGCGCGAAGCGGCGCGGCTGGAGCCCGCCTGGGACCGGCCGGCGTTTGAACTCGGCCAGATTTATTTCAAGAGGCGCGATTGCGACTCGGCGCTGGTGTGGTATTCGCGCGTGCCTCCCAATCGCCCGGACGGGCCCGTGGCAAGTTTCTCGACGGGAGTTTGCCATCTGGCGCGCAACGATGCCGGCCGCGCGGATGCCTCGTTTTCCGGATTGCTCGAACGCACGCGCAAACCCGGCGAGAAAGATTCGCTTCCGGAGCTGCCGGAAATGCACAATAACCTGGGCGTGGCGCGCCTGCGGCTCGGGAAATGGAATGAGGCGGGGACGGAATTCGATCGTGCATCCGCGCTCGATCCCGAAGAAGCCGATTACTTGATCAACATCGCCATTGTGAAAATTATTGGAAAGCAGGCGTCCGCCGCGGTCGCTCCGCTGGAACACGCGAGGAAAATTGTTCCCGACGACAAGGGAGCGAAAGCGCTGCTCATTGCAACATTGGAATCGCTTGGACGAAACCCGGAAGCGGCGGCGATTCGCGCCGAGTCTACGGATAGCGCCGACAAGACGCCGCAGCCGAACCTCCAGGATGGCAATGGGCTTGCGCGGCTGGCGCGCGTGTCCAGAACTTTGGATCGCACGCTTCTGCGCCCTGGGGGCGAAGCTCCGGAAGGGCAGCCGGCGGCAGGGAAGGGACCTCGCAAAATCGACAGCAGGGGAGAGCATCCTTGAAGAAGTCTGGCAATCGCCGCGCGGTGATGATTTCTCCGGCGAGCTATGCCTGGATGTTGGCGATGGCAACGCTTGCGATGGCTCTGACCGGCGCGTTCACTTTGCGAGCGCAGGGGCAAGAAACAAAAATTTCTCCGGCGCCGGGAGCTCCGCCGCAAGTGCTCGAAATTCGCATCGGCGACGAAATTGAGCCGGTGATGGCGGAGTACGTCGTTGGGGGCATCGAGGAAGCTGCCCGGACCCACGCGAGCCTCATCCTGATCACGATGGACACTCCCGGAGGGCTCTCGACCTCCATGGAGGACATCATCCACCACATATTGGACTCGCCCGTGCCGGTGGCGATTTTCATTTCGCCCGTCGGATCGCGCGGCGCTTCCGCGGGATTTTTTATTTTGCTCTCGGCGGACATCGCGGCCATGTCTCCGGGAACGCACACCGGCGCGGCCTCGCCGCTTCTTGCTATTGGAGGAGTTCCGCTGCAGGTGGATGAGACGCTGAAGAAAAAAATATTGAATGACGCCACGGCGTTCCTGCGCAGCTACTCGGCGAAACGCGGACGAAATGTAGAGCTTGCGGAATCGGCCGTGGTTGACGGCAAGGCCTGGACGGAAACGGAAGCGCTCGACGGCAAGCTGATCGATCTGATTGCGAACTCTCCGGAAGATCTGTTGTCAAAATTGGATGGGCGCACGGTCAAGCGATTTGACGGTTCGACGGTCCAGCTTGCTTTGCGCAATTCGCAGAGCGTTGCGTTCTCCATGTCGTTCCGCCAGCGATTTCTTTCGCGGATCGTGCAGCCCGACGCGTTTTTCATTTTGCTGATCGTGGGAGTGCTGGGACTTTACACTGAATTCACGCACCCCGGAATGGTTGCGCCGGGGGTGATCGGCGGGATCGCTTTGGTGCTGGCGCTGTATGCGATGCAGATTTTGCCGGTGGCTCCCGCGGGCATTGTTTTGATTTTATTGGCGCTGGGGTTATTCATTCTGGAGGCGAAGTACACCAGCCACGGCGTGCTGGCGATCGGCGGCATTGTGGCCATGCTGCTGGGCGCGTTGATGCTGGTGCGTTCGCCGCTGACGCATGCGGGGGTGAGCCTGGGCGTTGCGTTCGGAGTGACGCTGCCGTTTGCGCTGCTCACGATTCTGCTGATGCGTCTCGTGCTGCACTCGCGTTCGTGGAAGCCGTCGACGGGCCGCGAGCAACTGGTGGGCTCGCCGGGAGAAGTGACCGAGCCGCTCGTGCGGCATGCGGACGGCGAGTTTTTCCAGGGAATGGTGCGTCTGCACGGCGAATTGTGGCGCGCCGTGTCACGGGAAGAAATTCCGGCCGGCGCGCATGTGCAGGTCACGCGCATTGAGGGGCTGACTCTGCACGTGGTTCTTCCCGGCCATCATGCGACGAACGCGTGAACGGCGGCTTCAGATAGAGTACGATACGCACGGCACGCAAGAGTGGCACAGGCTTCAGCCTGTGGGGGTTCGACCTAGCGAGGACCAAACCCCACAGGCTGAAGCCTGCGCCACCGGTCAGCGAAATTACTGAGCCAGGGAATTCTTGGGGGCGCGAAAATGGATTTCTCACTGTACGGGCTCATGATCGCGGTGTTCATCTTCCTGATCTGGTTCTGGAATTCACTGTATGTGATCAAGGAATGGGAGCGCGGTGTGGTGCTGCGCCTCGGGCGGATGCAGCCGGACGCGAAGGGCGCGGGATTGCGGCTCGTCTTCTGGCCGATCGAGACGCTGTATCGGATTTCGCTGCGAATCGAGACGCTGGACGTGCCTTCGCAGGACATCATCACGCGCGACAACGTATCCGTGAAGGTGAACGCGGTCGCCTATTTCCGCGTGGTGGACGCGAATCTCGCGCTGTCCCAGGTGCAGAATTATCTGTACGCGACGTCGCAGAAGGCGCAAACCACCCTGCGCAGCATCGTCGGGCAATTTGAACTTGACGAAATCCTCGCCGAGCGCGAAAAAGTAAATAGCAAACTGCAGGTGATCCTTGACCAGGATACCGAGCCCTGGGGTATTAAGGTAACGAAGGTAGAAGTCAAGCAGGTCGATATCCCGGAGCAGATGCAGCGCGCCATCGGCCGGCAAGCGGAGGCGGAACGCGAGCGGCGCGCCAAGGTCATTCACGCGGAGGGTGAAGCGCAGGCGTCGGCGAAGCTGGCCGAGGCCGCGAAAGTGCTCGAAACGCAGCCCGCCGCGATTCAACTCCGTTACTTGCAGACGCTGACCGAAATCGGCGTCGAAAAAAATACCACGATCGTGTTCCCGCTCCCGATTGATATCATCAATGAGTGGGTCAAGGTACTCGGTTCAAAAACGTAGATGGCATCCAAAGAGAGAAAAAGCGGCGGCGATTTCGTGCTGGAAAGCAGGCACCTGGTCGGACTGTTTATGCTGCTCGTCGTGATTTTCGGAGTCGTCTTCACGCTCGGCTATTTGCTGGGGCGGAGCCAGTACGACACCAAAGTGCGCGCCGCCGCCGGCGTGCCGATGGGATTCGATACGCCCGCCGGCCCTCCGTCCGCGAAATCCAAGACCCGGCCGGAATCCGAGGACGCGCAAGTCCCGAAGAAAAATTCC
>DATNIO010000172.1:0-10072 GCA_035604385.1 Verrucomicrobiia bacterium
CGGGCTTTAAGACTTTTTGTAGCGCTCGCCTTCAGGCGAGCATCTTGCTGGGCCAAAAATGCCCGTCCGCCGCGGCGGACGGGCGCTACAAGAAAACTGCAGGCCATGAATCGCTGGGATATGGTGAAACGGTTTCAAGAATAACTGAGATTTAAATTTGGAAACCAACGGCATTCCGCGCATTGACCGCATCCAGCCGGGTGCAGGCATCCCCGGCGGCGACGTCACGATTTACGGCGCGGGCTTCGTTCCCCGTCCCAACACGCGGCCGCATGTGCGCTTCGGCGAAACCGAAGCCAGCCTCCTGATCTCCACGCAGAATTATCTGATCGCGCGCGTGCCCGAAGGCGCGGCGGGCAGCATCGTGAGCGTGGAAACTTCTCGGGCGGCGAGCCAACCCTTCGCGTTTCACCTCGGCGTGCAGATCGCCGACAATCTTCACCCCGTGGCCAATCCTGCGGTGGACACCGAAGGAAACATCTACGTCACCTATAGCGGCCACCGCGGACAGAAGGTGGCCGTCTCGCTCTACAAAATCACGCCCAACTATGCGGTAAAGCCTTTCGTCACCGAGCTCGTAAATCCCACAGGCCTGGCGCTGGACCGCGAAGGATACCTCTACGTTTCCTGCCGCGATGACGGAACCATCCATCGCGTTGCGCCGGACGGCCGCTCGCAGCTTTGGGTCGAAGGCATGGGCGTTGCGACCGGAATCGCGTTCGATACCATCGGCAATCTTTTTGTGGGAGACCGCAGCGGCACGATTTTCAAAATCAGCCCCGACCGCCAGATTTTCGTGTTCGCCACGCTCGAGCCCTCCGTCGCGGCATATCACCTGGCGTTCAGCCCCACCGGCGAATTGTTCGTTACCGGCCCGACCACTTCGAGTTTTGACCGCGTGCTGCGCATCAACCAGAAGGGTGAAGTCAGCACCTTCTTCCGAGGGCTCGGCCGGCCGCAAGGCCTCGCCTTCGACCGCAAGGGAAATCTCTACGTGACGGCGTCGTATCAAGGCCGCCGCGGCATCGTGCGAATTTCTCCCGACGCGCGCGCCGAACTGGTTCTCGGCGGCAGCGGCCTCGTCGGCCTCGCGCTGCTGCCCGGCCACCGCGCCATTCTGGCCACCAGCAGCGCTCTCTTCACCGTCGATTGGGAAGTGGAAGGCCTTCCGCTTCCACGCTAACTCAAAATGAAAGCTGAAATCATCGCAGTCGGATCGGAACTGCTGACCCCGGACCGGGTCGACACCAATTCCCTTTTCCTCACGGCACGGCTCAATCAGCTCGGCATCGAGGTCACGCGCAAGACGGTAGTCGGAGATGATCTCGCGCCTCTGCGCAATGCGTTCGAGGAAGCGACGAAGCGCGTCGAACTCGTCATTGCCAGCGGAGGCCTCGGCCCCACCGAAGACGATCGCACGCGCGACGCCGTGGCCGATTTGCTCGGGCGCAAACTCTCGCGCGATCCCGCGGTGATGAAGATGATCGAGGCGCGGTTTCGCAAGATTGGCCGCGTGATGTCCGAAGTGAATGCCCGCCAGGCCATGGTCCCCGAGGGCGCGATCGTTCTAGAAAACGATCGCGGCACGGCGCCGGGTCTGTGGCTTGAATCGAGCGGGCGCATCGTCATTCTGCTTCCCGGCCCGCCGCACGAATTGAAAGCCATGTTCGCCGCGCAGGTGGAACCGCGCCTCTCGCGCCTTGCGACGGGCTTGCGCCTTGTGGCACGCGAACTGCGCGTCGCGGGAATGGGCGAATCCGACGTCGACCAGCGCATCGCTCCGATTTATACGCGCCACGACGATGTGCAGACAACGATCCTGACCGCGCCCGGTGAAATTCAAATTCACCTGCGCATCTGGTCTAAGGACACGGCCGCCGCCGAGCGCCAGCTCCAGGGAATACAGGAGAGTATCGTCCTCGCGCTGGGCGAAGCGGTGTTCACCACCGCAGGCGAATCGATGGAAGAAGTTGTCGCGCGTGAACTCACGATGCGCCAGGCGACGATTGCCACTGCGGAGAGTTGCACCGGGGGCCTCCTCGCGGAGCGGCTCACGCGCATCTCGGGAAGCTCCGCGTATTTTCTGGGCGGGGTCGTTTCCTACAGCAACACGCTGAAGTCCGCGTGGGTGGACGTCCCGGCGGAAATTATCGAATCGCGCGGCGCCGTCAGCAGCGAAGTTGCCATCGCTCTCGCCGACGGAATCCGCCGCCGCACCGGCGCCACGCTGGGCGTCGGAATCACCGGCGTGGCCGGCCCCACCGGAGGCACTCCGGAAAAACCCGTGGGCACGGTGCACGTGGCCATCGCCGACGCGTCGGGCAGCAAGGAGCGCGGCGTCCACTATCCCGGCGAGCGGGACCGCATCCGCTGGCAAGCCTCGCAAACGGCGCTGGACCTCGTGCGGCGATATTTCCTGTACGCAGCACAACCCAAATCTGGGGTATGACTCGAGGTGGCGCAGGCTTCCAGCCTGTGGGGGTTAGTCCAAGCAAGGACCAAACCCCACAGGCTGGAAGCCTGCGCCACCAAAGCCGCCATTCAATCTTGCGGGCGCAGAGGATTTAGATTCACTTCTAGAAATAAATGTGGATTTAATCCATGCGCTTATTCGTCGCGTTGGACATTCCGGATGACGTGCGCACCGCCATTCACGCAATTGTGGCCAAGCTGCGCCCAGAATGCCGGAATGCGCGCTGGGTGCGAATCGAAGGCCTTCACGTCACACTGAAATTTATCGGCGAAACTTCGGCGGAAAAGACTGAAATGATCAAGACGGCCCTGGCGTCGATTCCTGCGCGCGCGCCCATCCCGATAGAATTTCGTGGCCTTGGATTTTTTCCGAATGAGCGCCGCCCGCGCGTGCTCTGGGCCGGGATTGAAGCCAGCACGGATCTCGCTGCGTTTGCCGAAGCCGTCGAGACAGCGTTTGCTGCGCTTGGCATTGCGCGCGAAGAGCGAGCGTTCTCTCCTCACCTGACGCTCGCGCGATTCGACACCCCCCGCGGACTCAATGCCCTCCATGCCGCCATCGAGAAGGCCGGCCCCGTTGAATTTGGCGTCACCACCGCCAAGGAATTTCATCTCTATCAAAGCGTTCTGAAACCCGGCGGGGCGGAATATACTCGGCTGGCAACAGTTTCGTTTGCGGGGAGAAAATCGGAGTGAATCTGGAAATCGCGGCCGGCGCCCCGTCCCTTTGGGGATTGGTTGTCCTGGCATATCTCCTGGGCTCAATCCCGTTCGGCTATCTGCTCGTGCGCGCAACGGGAGGCGGCGACATCCGTTTCATCGGAAGCGGAAACATCGGCGCCACCAACGTCGCGCGAACGTCAGGCTGGTCCGTCGGCGTCGCCACATTGGCCCTCGACGCTGCGAAGGGTTTCCTGGCCGTCTGGCTCACGGGTCATTTCTCGGGAGGAAATATTCGCTTCATGATGTACGCGGGCCTCGCGGCGATCCTTGGACACATTTTCCCCGTATGGCTCCGATTCACTGGCGGCAAGGGTGTGGCCACTGCGCTGGGTGTTTTCCTTGCCATCTGCTGGCCGGCCCTCGCCGCGGCCGTCTTCCTTTTCCTTCTCGTGGCCCTGTTCTGGAGGTACGTGTCGCTGGCATCGATCTCTGCAGCGGCTTCCTTGCCGCTCCTCGTCTACTTGCTTTACGCGCCCCGCCATGCGCCGCCGACAGCGGTCTCGGTTTGCACGCTGCTGGCTGCGGTTGTGGTCATCGTAAAACATCGTGACAATATCGAGCGTCTTCTCGCGGGCACGGAGCCTCGCTTTGACATGAGCCGCAAAAAATCATGAAGAAAATTGCCATCATCGGCGGCGGAGCCTGGGGCACGGCGCTGGCCATTGCGTTGACGCAGTCCTCGGTCGCGCACCGCCTGGCTCTGTGGGCGCACAGCGCCGATGTCGTCGAGATGCTCAGCGCCCGGCGCGTCAACGAGATTTATCTTTCCGGGTTTGAGTTGCCCGCTGACGTCGAAGTCACTGGCGGCCTCGAAAAGGCCCTCGCCGGCGCCGACATCGTGCTGGGCGTGATGCCGTCGGCTCACGCGCGCGCGCTCTATCGCGCGATTCGTCCTCACGTCGCACCAGATTCCATTTTCGTCAGCGCGACCAAGGGCCTCGAACCAGACACCTACGCGCGCATCAGCGAAGTGATCGCCCAAGAAATAGGCATGGACTCGCCCTCGCGCATCGCCGTTCTCTCCGGCCCGAGTTTTGCTCTTGAAGTCGCCGCCGGAGACCCCACGGCGGTGGTTCTCGCATCCGCCGACGCGACGCTCGCCTCCGAAGTTCAGGAAGAATTCTCCGGCCCGCGATTCCGGCTCTACACCAACGATGACGTCATCGGCACGGAAATTGCCGGCGCGGTGAAAAACGTAATCGCGATTGCCGCGGGAATCTGCACGGGCCTGGAATTGGGCACGAACGCGGTGGCGGCGCTCGTCACGCGTGGGCTTGCCGAAATGACGCGCCTTGCCGTCGCTCTCGGCGGACGCCGCGAAACCCTTTCCGGCCTCGCAGGCGTCGGCGACCTCATCCTCACGGCCACGGGCGAGCTCAGCCGCAATCGCTCCGTTGGTATCGAACTTGGCAAGGGCCGAGACTTGAGGGAAATTCTCGGCTCGACGCGCAGTGTCGCCGAAGGAGTCGGAAGCGCCGCAGCCACATTGGAACTGGCTCGCCGCACTAAAGTCGAAATGCCCATAACGGAACAGGTCCACAGCGTCCTGACCGCTGGCCGTGTGACGCGTGACGCCATCCGCGAACTTATGGAACGCCGCCTCAAACAAGAGTAATTTTTCACCTACCCCGTTAGCTAATGCGTAGCACTACAGGTTTCCGCCCTTCTGCCCGGCCCGTCTGGACCGTAAAATAGAATTGGACCATCCCTACCGTGGACCTCAGTAACTTCAAATCCGTGCTCTTCCACCGGCCCAGAATTCTCTGGCTGGTGCTGGGCGCCATGCTGCTCGTCAGCGTGCTGCCCCTTGCGCTCTATCACCGTCAGGTTCTTCAACTTAGCCAGGGAAAGCTGACCGACACGGAGAGCGTTCAGCAAACGGAAGTGACCCGATCCCTGGCCGAAGAAATTCAGCAATTCGACGCGAACCTCTACCAGCAGCTCATCAGCGAACGTCAGATTCTGGCTCTCACGGGACTGATCGATAAGGTCGACAGCGCCCAGAGCGCCCCGCAAGTGTCACGAGTCCTCGAGAATTTCGTCGCCAGCAATCCAAACATTTTGTACCTGACCGCGGTGGGCAAGGAAGCCAAGGGCAGCGGAGCGGGCAATTTTCAGGCGAACCAGGATCCCTTTGTAGCCAAGGCATTGCAGCGGGCGTTTACGACGACGCTGCAATCCCTGGTGTTCCGCAGCGACCCGCTGGCGATCGGGCCCGAGAACCGCCCCGCTTTCGTGATGGCGGTGCCGCTGGAAGTGAACGATCAGTTTTCGGGGATGCTTGCCGCAGTAGTTTCGCTGGACGGGATTCTCAAGAGGCTTCAGACCACCAGCGTGCGCGGCCGCGTAGTGTTCGTGGTAGACCACAGTGGACATATCGTGGCCCACCCGGACATGCGCCAGTTCGTGCCCGGCTCGGACGCGAGACCCAGCTCGCCCGTCGTCATTCAAGTTGTTGCGCTGCCGAAAGGGCTGCGCACGACCGAAACGCTTCGCCGCTATGATTCGACGGACAATGGTAAGAAATCGGAAATGGTCGGAACGTACAGCACCATTCCGGACCTGAATTGGGCGGTAGTGGCGACGCGCAGCCTGGACAAGGCGCGCGAGGATGCGGGCGTCACAGAACTTAATGCGCAGGCGCTCAAGTTCGTAGTCGTCGTCACATTTGGAGCATTGATTCTTGGCTATCTGTTTGCCGTTGGCATCAGCACCCCGATTCGCGCGCTCGCCGCGTCGACGCTCGCCATCAGCCGCGGAGAATTCCACCAGCGAACTCCCGTCCAGGGCGCCGCGGAAATCAGCGAGTTGGCCGAGACCTTCAACCACATGGCCGGCGACCTCGAGGAATTCGTCGAGCAGCTCAAACAGGCCGCGGACCAGAACCACGAGCTGTTCCTCGGCTCGATTCGCATGCTCGCGGCGGCCATCGACGAAAAAGATCCCTACACGCGCGGCCATTCCGGACGCGTGGCCAAGTATTCCATCATCATCGCGCAGCAGCTCGGGCTGGTTTCGGCCGAGCTCGAAAAGATCCGGATTTCAGCCTTGCTGCACGACGTGGGAAAAATCGGAGTCGATGACCGCGTGCTAAAAAAGCCCGGCGCGCTGACTACCGAAGAGTTCGCGTTGATGAAGCAGCATCCCTTGAAAGGCGCGAATATCATGCGGCCGGTCGCGCAGTTGAAGGAAATGTTGCCGGGAATCGAGCTGCACCACGAACACGTCGACGGCCGCGGCTATCCGCACGGATTGTCGGGCGACGAGATTCCCCTGATGGCGCGCATCATCGCCGTCGCCGACACGCTCGACGCCATGACCACCAACCGCCCCTATCAGTCCGCCATGGACCTGGAATTCGCCATGAACCGCATTCTCGAGCTGGCGAATACAAAATTCGACGCCGCCGTTGTGGACGCGCTCGACCGCGCCGTCCGCACCGGAAAACTCCGCCTGAGCGCCACCCTGGTTGAAGTTTGAAGGATTTGCTTCCTACAAAGTGGCGCAGGCTTCCAGCCTGTGGGGTTTAGTTACAGCAAGGACGCCCTTGCTCCGACCAACCCCCATAGGCTGGAAGCCCGCGCCACAAAATCGCTAAACACAATTTAGAACACGGACTCGTGGTAAATCGTAATCATCCACTGCCCGCTATGCTTGGTCACGATCCAGGTGAGAAGCCCTTTGCGATTGGGAGCATCCTTGCCGTCTCGCGTCCTCGCACCGGTCATTTGCCAGTCGATGTCGACAGACGCAATCTCCGGAGTCAGAAAGCGAATACTCCTTACGGAGTCCGTTCGGTGCGCATCCTTGAGAAACGTCGTGAAGATTTCATTGTAGTGGGCTTCCAGGTCCTTCGAGCCTTTGCTGGGAATCCCGGTCGTGCTTGAGAATTCACCGTCTTCCACGTAGGCCGCCGCCGTAGCGTGCGCGTCGTGGCGATTCCAGGCATCTTCCCACGCGGCCACGCATTGCTTGATGGCGGCCGAATCCGCATCCATCTTGGACGGCATCTGCGCCCAAGCGGGAGCCGAAGAAAACGCAAGGAAAACAGAAACCGCCAGAGCTACTTTCAAACGAGATGAAATCATCGCATCCTCCAGATTTTCGAGCTCTCCCGCAAAGGTCCTCGGTGCCCTGCAACCGGTGTCATCGCTTCAGAGATTAGAACGATTGCTCGTGGTAAATCACAATCATCCATTGGCCGTTACGCTTGCTCAAAACCCACGTGAGCAATCCCTTTCGGAGAACGCCGCCCGGCGCGCTCGGCTCCGTCACCAGCCAATCGATATCCACGTTGGCCAGGTCCGGCGCGAGAAAGCGGATGCTTCTCACCGTATCGGTGGTGTGCGCGTTCTTGAGGAACGTCGTGAAGATCGTCGTGTAGTGATCTTCGAGTTCTTTCCGACCGTGGCTCGGCTCCGCTTTCACGCTCGAAAAATCGCCGTCCTCCACGTAATGCATGGCCACGGCGTGCGCGTCGTGGCTGTTCCAGGCGTCCGCAAAATTCGCGACAAATTGCTTGATTGCGGCGGTATCCGCGTCCCGGTTGGATGCCATCTGCGCCCGGGAACTTGCGACGGAAAAGGTGAGGAACAACAAAACCGCCAGCCCGGCCTTCGATGTAAATGAAATCATCGCGCACCCCTGTGGATTGAATTTAATAGCAGGGCTGGCTCAGCCCGAAACCCAGCCGGTTGGCGCCATCATACAACAAACACAACGAGTTTGCCCCCGGCAAAGCTTCCCGGCGACCGGCGCGGCATGTGAGATGGTTTTCTTCTGCTAGAATAAGGAATTCGCCGCGGACCGAAGCGAAACACTTATGTTTTCGATCTTCAACAAGGATGACGATCGCAAGAAGCCCAAGGAAGGCGGGTCGCTCCTCGACCGGCTGAAACAGTCGATCACGAAGACCCGCACGCAGATTACCGCCAAAGTCGAAGACCTGATCTCGGGCGAAAAAAAGATCGATCCCGAGCTGCTCACGAAGCTTGAGAACGCTCTTCTCGCCGCCGATCTCGGACCGCGGACGACTCATCAAATTCTGGAAGCGGTGCGGCAGAAACTCGAACGGCATGCCCTCAGCAGCGTCGCGGACCTCAAGGCGGAGCTGAAAAACCAGCTGCTGTATGCCCTGCGCACCGTGGCGTCGCCGAATGGAACTTCGGCGGCCGCGCAGGAGCCGCGTCCTCACGTCATTTTTGTCGTTGGCGTGAACGGCACGGGGAAAACCACGACCATCGGCAAGCTCGCGCACCGCCTGCGCCAGAGCGGCAAGAATGTGGTCCTCGCCGCCGGCGATACGTTTCGTGCCGCCGCCATCGAACAACTCGGCGTGTGGGCCACGCGCACCGGCTCGGAAATCGTGAAGACAAAATCCGGCGGCGATCCCGCGGCGGTCGTCTATGACGCGCTGGCTTCCGCGCGCGCGCGAAACGCCGATGTCGTCATCGTGGACACGGCGGGACGCCTGCACACCAAAATGAACCTGATGGCCGAGCTCGACAAGATGAAACGCACGGCCACAAAAATAATTCCCGGCGCGCCGCATGAGGTTTTGCTGGTGATGGATGCGACGACCGGACAGAATGGGCTTTCCCAGGCGCGCGAATTCACCGCGACCGCAGGCGTCACCGGCATCGTCTTGACCAAGCTCGACGGCACGGCCAAGGGCGGCATCGTCGTGGCCATCACGCGCGAACTCGGCCTGCCCGTGCAATACGTCGGCACAGGCGAATCGATGGAAGACCTGGTCCCGTTTGACGCGGAGACTTTTGTATCTTCCCTTTTCGATTGAAGTACAGCGGCTTCGGTTTAAGTGGCGCAGGCTTCAGCCTGTGGGGGTTAGTCCTTGCCGGGATCAAAACCCACAGGCTGAAGCCTGCGCCACAAAAACCGACGAACTCACTCAGGCCGTTGTTTCGTAACGATATGGACGCATCCGCATCTTCGGGTATGGCCACTGCTGCCGCGGCTGACGCCGTCTTCATGGACCGCGCGTTAGAGCTCGCGGCACGTGGCGTTGCGCTTACAAGCCCCAACCCATTGGTGGGCGCGGTCCTTGTGCGTGATGGGCGCGTCGTAGGCGAAGGATTCCACACCTACGACGGCGTGCGCCATGCGGAAATCATCGCACTCGAATCTGCGGGCGAATCTGCGCGCAGCGCGACGCTGTATATCAACCTGGAGCCCTGCTGCCACAAGGGCCGCACCGGACCATGCACGCACGCGTTGATTGCGGCGGGCGTCGCGCGCGTCGTGGCGGCGATGCCGGACCCGAATCCGGCGGTGTCCGGCCGCGGCTTCAAACAATTGCGCGCCGCTGGAATCGAAGTCAGCACCGGCCTGCGCGAGGCCGAGGCGCGCCGCTTGAATGAAGCCTTCGCGCGCTGGATCGTTTCCCGCAGACCCTTGGTGACGCTCAAGTCCGCGCTCACTCTCGATGGCCAGCTTGTCCTCCCTCATGCGAAAAGAGGCGCGGGCAAGGGCGCCCGCATTTCGCAAAAAGACCGCTGGATTTCGTCGCCCGAATCGCGCGCCGAGGTACAGCAAATGCGCCACGCCTCCGACGCTCTGCTCACCGGCATCGGCACAGTGCTCGTCGACGACCCGCTCCTCACCGACCGCACGGCCCTGCCGCGCCGCCGCAAACTGTTGCGCGTCGTGTTGGACTCCCGCTTGCGTTTGCCGCTGCGCTCAAAACTGGTGCGCTCAGCGGATGGCGATGTACTCGTTTTCACTCGCGCAAAAGAAAATTCTCCGAAAGCGCGCGCCCTGCGACGCGCCGGGGTTGAAGTCGTGCGCCTCGCCGGGCGCGGCGCGAAACCCGATCTCGTCGAAGCTGTCGCGGAACTGGGCCGCCGCGAAATACTCAGCG
>DATNIO010000173.1:0-3185 GCA_035604385.1 Verrucomicrobiia bacterium
AAGGAGAAAGGGAAGTCGTGTTCGTCGGAACGCAACGCGGGATTGAAGCGCGCCTCGTGCCCGAAGCCGGGTATCCGCTGGAGACGATTCGTTCGGCGGGACTCAAAGGCATTGGCGGGATGAAACTCGCGCGCAACACCGTGAAGCTAGCTCCCGCGATGTGGGATTCGTTTGCGATTCTCCGCAGGCACCGGTTTGCCGCGGCGCTCGGAGTTGGAGGCTACGCAGCCGGGCCGATGATGCTCGCCGCGGTGCTGCGCGGATTGCCAACCGTCGTGTTCGAGCCGAACGCGGAGCCTGGATTCACCAATCGCGTGCTCGCCCGCATGGTGACGCGCATCGCCACGGCCTACGAAACGCCGACGAAGCTTTGGGGAAGCAAGGCAACCCTGACGGGAATTCCCGTGCGCGCGGAATTTTTCGCGATTCCTCCGCGCGCCCCCGCGGAGCCATTTCATCTCCTGATCACCGGAGGCAGCCAGGGCGCGCTTATCATCAACCGCACTCTGGTGGACTCCGCCGATTTGCTGGCGGCGCAACAGAATCGCATATCCATCGTTCACCAAACCGGGGAACGCGACTATAATGCTGTTCGCGTGGCCTATGCACGGCGTGAAATTAACGCGGAGGTTCTGCCCTTCATCGGGAACATGGCAGAGAGATTTGCCCAGGCCGATCTGATCGTCTGCCGCGCGGGCGCCATCACGGCCGCCGAAGTCGCCGCCGCCGGACGCGCCGCCATCTTCATCCCCTTCGGCGCATCCACGGACAGCCACCAGTTACGCAACGCCCAGGAAATGGAACGAGCCGGCGCGGCGCGACTCATCCCGGAGCCCCAGCTCACCGCGGAACGTCTTACGCAGGAAATTTTTAGTTTGCTCGACCGGCCCGGCGAGCTGGAATCGATGGCGGCGAACGCGCGGCGTCTCGCGAAGCCGCACGCGGTTCAGGAAATCGTGAACCTGATCGAAGGGGTGTCCCGCTCATGATGGTGACGTTCCACAATTTCAAGCGCATTCACCTCGTCGGCATCGGCGGGATCGGAATGAGCGGAATCGCCGAAGTTTTGCTCACGCTCGGGTATTCGGTTTCCGGCTCGGATGCGAAATCCTCGCCGATCACCGAACGCCTGATGAACATGGGCGCCGAGATTTTTGAGGGCCACCGGCCGGAACAAGTGCAAGGCGCGCACGTCGTGGTGGTTTCCTCGGCCATCCGCGGGGACAACCCGGAAATCGTCGAGGCGCACCGGTTGAAAATTCCGGTCATTCCGCGCGCGGAAATGCTCGCCGAATTGATGCGCCTGAGATATGGAATCGCCATCGCTGGAGCGCATGGCAAGACCACTACAACGTCGATGACGGCGAGCGTCCTGGCCGCGGCCGGGCTCGATCCCACGTTTGTCGTCGGCGGCCGCGTGAATCATATCGGCTCGACTGCACGCCTGGGGCGCGGCGAATACATGGTCGTTGAAGCCGACGAGAGCGACCGCACTTTCCTGCTGCTCGCGCCCGTCGTGGCCGTCGTGACGACCATCGACCGCGAGCACCTGGACACGTACAAGACTCTCGAGGAAATTCAGGAAATTTTCACGCAGTTCGTCAATCGCGTGCCGTTCTATGGCGCCGCCGTTCTGTGCCTCGATGAACCGAACGTGCAGGCCATTATTCCGAATGTGAAGCGCCCCGTCATAACTTACGGCACCTCCAGTCAGGCCGACCTCGTGATCAGCGACATCGAGCTGCTAGGGCTACAAAGCGAGTTTCGCTTAACCTATCGCGGCGACGATCTCGGGAAATTTCACTTGAACGGGCCTCCGGGTATCCACAACGTCCGCAATGCCGCGGCCGCCGCGGCCGTCGCGCTGTACTTGAATGTGCCTTCCGAGTTGATCCGCGTGGGACTCGAGGAATTCGCCGGAGTAGGGCGCCGATTTGACATCAAAGGCGTCATCAATCACATCACCTTGATCGACGATTACGGCCACCATCCCGTCGAAATTCGCGCCACGCTCGAAGCCGCGCGCGGCTGCCACTTTGAGCGCCTCCTAGTTCTGTTCCAGCCGCACCGGTACACGCGCACCAAGCACCTGTGGGATGAATTTTGTTGCGCCTTCAATCAGGCCGACATGGTGGTGCTGATGGACATCTACGCCGCGGGCGAGCAGCCCATTCCCGGCGTGACCGGGCAGGCTCTCGCGGACGCGATTCGCGCCGCAGGCCACAAGAACGTCGTTTTTCACAGCTCCATGCAGGAGGGAATCGAGGAATTGCTCCGCGCCGCGAGGCCCGGAGACGCGATCCTCACGATCGGCGCGGGCAATGTGAGCCGCGCGCCGGGCGAGCTCGCGATTCTGTTGGGAGCAAGGGTGTCATTGCATCATGGTCATTGAGAATGTGTTGAATGTATGCAGGCGGTTCGAGTGGCGCAGGCTTCAGCCTGTGGGGGTTAGTGCTTGCAAGGACCAAACCCCACAGGCTGAAGCCTGCGCCACTAGAGGCTTGAAGCGAAATGCGGATTAGCGATACCAAATTGATTGCGGCCATCGGCGCCCTGGGCGTCGAGCACAAGGCCGGCGTGTCGCTCGCGGCCAAAACTTCTCTCGAGATTGGCGGCACGTCTGATGTTCTGGTTATCCACAAGCACGAATCCCTGCCGGAGCTGATTCAGATGCTGAGACAGGCTGGTGTGCCTCACCGCTTCCTCGGCGGGGGCAGTAACGTGCTATTGCCCGACGGCGAACTTCCGTGGGTGATCCTGCAACTTGCGCGGCAGGACCCGGACGTGCGGTTTGAAGGCAATAGCGTCTTCGTCGATTGCGCCGCCGACCTCGGGCGCACGGTCACGACATGCGCGAAGCACGATCTAGGGGGCATGGAGGGATTAATCGGCGTACCCGGCTCCATCGGAGGGGCGCTTCGGATGAACGCGGGGGCCTATGGAACGCAGATCGGAACATTCGTCCGCGAGGTGCAGGTGTACCGGGCGGGAACAGGCCGGATCGAGACCCTCCGAGGGGCTGAAATAAATTTTGAATACCGGCACACATCTTTTGCTCCCGATGATATTATGCTCTCGGTGCGACTGGAACTTCCGTCCAAACCGTACAGCGAGATACTTCAAGGAATTCGCATCTGCAATGAGAAGCGGCGAGCCAGTCAGCCGCTCAATCAAAAAAGCGCAGG
>DATNIO010000174.1:0-6502 GCA_035604385.1 Verrucomicrobiia bacterium
CGGGTCGCCCATCGTATATCCAGAAAACTGGTCCGCCGAGCGAAACCTTCGGCCGCCAGACTGACATCGCGTGGCTGCCGGACGGCACCTTCTTCGTCACCGACGGCTACGAGGAAACGCGCGTCGTGAAATTTGACAAGAACGGCAAGTTCCTGATGGCGTGGGGCGAAAGGGGCGAGGCCGGCGGCAAAGAGAAGCGGCCAAACTATTTCAATACCGTGCACGGAATCGCAATCGACAACCAGCGCCGGCTTTACATTAACGACCGGAGCAACCGGCGCATCCAGATCTTCGACGAGAATGGAAAATTCCTCAATCAGTGGTATCTCGGCGACGGACCTACCGCGACGTATCACATCTTCATGACCGCGGACCAGCATCTCTGGATGTCGGACGGTCACGGCAACTTCAAGTTCTACAAATACGACTTGAACGGAAAGCTGCTGTATACCTGGGGCACGATGACTCCCGAGGCGGGCGGACTGTGGGGAACGCACCAGTTCGGAGTCGATCAGGACGGCAACCTGTATACGGCAGAGGTGTGGGGCGGCCGTCCGCAGAAGTTCGTCCCGCGCAAGGGCGCCGACCCGGCGTTGTTGATCGGCCAGCCGGTTCGTGCGGCCTGGACCAAGTAGAGCAGCGTAGAACATTCGCAGGCCGGGAGAAGGCATCTTCTCCCGGTTTTTTCTTTGACGCAGGCGCCCGGAGCGCTTTTGTTGCTTGGTGCCGCGCCATTCCAGTAACTCCCCGTAGGTGCTGCTACCGGCAAACGGACTTCTCGAAAATTGGCTTTTTTGGAGTTTCCGCATACTGGGATGGTCCGAAGCCAGTATGGGCCGAAAAGCCACATTCCGATAAGCCGACTCGCGATTATATACTTGACACAAAAGAGTTCTCCTGCTATGCTTTCTTCATGCTTTTCTTCTTGACCCCGGCGGCAATCTTCTTGATGTGCTTGACCACCTTCGGGTGGAACAAGTGCTTCATGAGTTCGTCGCTGGTCATATCCTTCGGATGCTTTTTCTTTTTCATGGTGACGCGATGAACACTCCTAATATCAATTTAACTCAACTCACAGAGCAGTTCGGGACGGATGAAAAGTGCCGCAAGGCTCTGGAACAACTGCGTTGGAAAGATGGCGCAAAATGCCCGCGCTGCGATTCCTCGGCAACTGCCATTGCGAATCGCTTTCAATATGACTGCGACAAATGCCATTATCAGTTTAGTGTGACAGCTGGCACGATCTTCCACGATTCCCACCTCTCGCTTTGGAAGTGGTTTATGACTACAGCTCTGCTGTGCGAAGCTAAAAAAGGAATGTCGGCTTGTCAGATTCAGCGAACCGTCGGAATGAGTTACAAGACCGCATGGTATCTCTGCCATCGCATCCGGGCGGCTATGATTGAAATCGACAAACCCAAACTCAATGGGCAAATTGAAATGGATGAGACTTACATCGGCGGCAAGGCTAGAGGAGGTAAGGCCCAAGGGATCACAGGGCGCGGGAGCGACAAGGAAATCGTTGTCGGAATTCGGCAGCGCAATGGAGAACTTCGATTGTTCCATTCCAAAGACGTGAGAGCTAAGACGCTCGCCAAGTACATCCGAGAGAACGTCAGTGAAGACGCCGAAGTGATCTTTACGGATGATTACCCATCCTATCCTGGGGCGGTCAAAAGAGCGGGCATGGATTCTAGAAAACACAAGGCCATCAATCACTCCAAGAGAGTCTATGTGATTGGGGATACTCATACAAACACCATCGAAAACGCATTCTCCCTGTTCAAGCGTGGCGTTCGCGGAACGTGGCATCATATCAGTGCAAAACATCTTGCGTCCTACCTCGAAGAAATGAGTTTTCGATTCAATAACCGCAAAAACCCTTATCTATTCCGCGATACGATTTTAAAACTAATTGCTTCGTCTAATCTTGAATACAAACGACTAACATCCAAAGAACAAAATGTAGCCTAGGTTGTAGGTGTAAATTTACATCCTTGAAGGTTGTCTTTTGATGTCACATTTACCACAACCGGAATCTGCGGTTCCCATAGTGGACTTGTGGTTTGAAGATACCAATCATTTTGACTCTTCGGTCTTGCCGCCACATTCATACGCGCTCCACCACTGGCTAGGGTCCAATCAAAAATATTAAATGGACCGTCGCATTGCAGGTCACCCCGTACAACAGTCGTACGATTAGTGAGTAGAACAATCTCTGTGACTATCGGTGTCTTGACGATCCCTAGTCCAACAGTCCAAACTCCTACATGAAGTGGTTCAAGTGCCGCGTTTTTCGCTAAGGTAACCACACACGTATTGAATGTTGCTTGTTGAACGTTAATGGTTTGCTGCTGGGAATCTATTCTTTGCTTAAGTAATTCTACCGAGGCACGTTGAGTTGATAGGTCTGACTTGCACAATCCAAATTCATTTCCACGCTGGTCATAAAATCCTTGAAGTGTCTGCCGATTCTTAGCCAAATCATCCTGTAGATGAAATGGTTCCCACATTAGATGTACGATGAATACTAGAAACCACGCAATGACGGCAATAACAACGGCCTCGCCCGCCGTTCGCCACCAATGTTTCATAGCATCTCTCCAACCGTGCTTCTTTGCGAGCCACAGACCAGTAAGCACGAGGATGAGTATGCCAAATGCGATTCCCTGTTTATCTTCCTTGACAAAATCAAGCGAATCTCTAATTCCCTTAATGAAAACCGCAAGCCAATATTGAGCCATTGAATCCGGAACCATTGCACATACCTCCGCAAGAACGTGCTCATCCTAGCACATCCTTTGCGTGAGGTATATAATCGCGAGCCGACTTATCAGGAGTTATCGGTAAGCGCATCCCAATACTCCCTAGAACGATCTACTGAACTTAGCATTAAGCACGGAGTTCGGACGCAAGGAACCCCGCCACGATGGGGTGACACTTCAGCCTTCTGGAAGCGAGGGCAGGGTATTACGAATGGGACGCGGCGAGCACTCCGAACCACGAGACTGCAATCAGCGCGACCCGGATCCAGTTGAGCACGATCCACCGCCGCGCCTCCGCCTGAAGGCGCTCGGCGGGAGCATTGTCCCCCTGCTGTTCGAGAAAGCGGACAACCGTCGGCCGGAAATAGGTCAGCGTCCAGGCGACGGCAGTGACGGCGCAGGCCGCCGAAGCGATGAGAATCAGGTTCGGCGTTCCCTGCATGGCGGCAACCGCCACCGAGGCGAGCGCGCTCAGCGCGAAGAGCGGGGCTACTCGGATCCAGAACGCCGCAAGGTTCATCCGGCCGACCAGTGTGCCCATGAACGCCACGAAGGATTCCGGCGGCTTGCGGCTCCATGCGGGATGCACGACCAGGGCTTCATACACTGTCGCACCGAACACCAGGGACGCCATCGCCGAGTAGAGCCACAGAAACACCGTCTGGAGCGTCATGTCCGCCTCACTTCTTCATCTCCGTCAAGACCCATGGTTTCCCCGTCGTATTCATCGAAATTTCAGTCGGGATTTCCGTTTTGACCTCCCGGACGGAATCCTTATACACCCGAGGCTCTTCTGAGCGAACCAAATTGTTGTGCGTCGAATCGTGCCCGATAAACGGGATTATCGGTAGCTGGCTCTTAGGGGCAGGACAGACCGACCGTCACTCTAAGCACTCGCTTCATTTCGTCATTTGCAGGTTGAGTGCTAAAGATGAGAAATGTCGAATCATCCAGATCGCTACCGCAAAGAATCCCGCTGACAGAAGAAAGCAGCCAACCCGGAGACGTGTCGATTTCACATTCAAACGGAGCAAAAGATTACCCACCGTTGGAACGTATAGGAACCCCCAGATCGCAACAAATAATAGCGTCGTGCCGATCCCCACGCATATCGAGAGGTAGGCGAAATAAGCATCAAGGCCGCTTATCGAAAGCCCGTCAGTGAGGTAGATAAGCAGGATCATTCATTAAATTCTTGCAGACTCGCAGCGGCCATGCAACGCAACTGATGCGCACTGTTGCAGTAGAGGTCAGCTCTAGCCGGTTGTTTTCAGACGTATTGTGGCTAACGGAAGCAAATGAAAGACCTTTGATAGTGCCTGTGAAACGGGATTATCGGAATGTGGCCCACTGGCATTGGTCGCCCAGGGGGCCGCCCCAAGGTTTCTCAAACCAAGTCCTTGCTCTCTTCATGATCCTTTGTGGTTAGCTTAGTCCGCGTACCGCTTGGCTGCCGCGAGGTCTCTGCGCAATTCTTCCGCTGTCCGACGGGGACCGTAGCCGGGCGTATCGCGCTGAATGCGCCACCCCTCCCTCAGCGGCCCCGCATCGACCGTGTCGAAACCGAACTGGTCAAGCAGACGCGTGACGGTGGTCTTGGCCCCAGGATCGTCGCCGGCAATGACCAGCGCGCGGCGGTTTTTCGAGCCCGGTGGCTGCCCGTCGGTGGTGAGCTGTGCGGCATAGATGTGGTTGAATGCCTTGACTACCTTCGAGGTCGGCAGGTGCGCCTGCAAGAGTTCGGAAGTCGTTGTCGACTCGTTGTCGAGTTCGAGAATGTGGCCATCCCGTTGGGGATAGTAGTTGTTGGTGTCGATCACCACCTTGCCCGCCAGCGGCTCGACCGGAACCGACCGGTAATTCTTCAGCGGCACGGTGACCACTACGATGTCGCCGGCCTTTGCCGCGTCAAACGCCATCGCGGCGCGGGCTTTCGGTCCAAGCTCGGCGACGAGCGCATACAAGGTTTCCGGTCCGCGCGAGTTGCAGATTACGACGTCGTACCCGTGTGCCACAGCCAGTCGCGCAATCTGGCTTCCGATGTGTCCGGCACCGATGAGTCCAATGGTCGTCATGGAGTCAAATATAGACCCTTGAGTGCCGCGCAGTCGAGTGAACTTGCACGATAGCTTTGGTCGCCGAGCCTTTCCTGCAGCGGGGATCGCGGAGTTCCGAGCACCAAGTCCTGAGAAACGGGATTTCCGGTAACTGGGAATTTGGCAAAAGCCAGTTACCGAGAACGCGACTTCACGTGAGCTGAGACAAGCGTGGTAGCATTCCTCACGGCAAAGCCTACGGACAATGGAAGAACCTTTCCCGTCCGAAATCACTCAAGGCGCCACGCTGCGAGGCAATGAGTACGGTTGGAGAGCGGTAATAGTCGGGACAGGGCCCGAAACATGTCGAAAAAAATCGGCTTTCTCTCGTTCGGGCATTGGACCGAGTCCCCCGGCTCGCAGGTACGCTCGGCGGCCGACTCCTTGCTTCAGTCTGTCGAGCTTGCTGTTGCCGCGGAAAAGCTGGGCGCTGACGGCGCATTCTTTCGCGTTCACCACTTCGCGCGCCAGCTCAGTTCGCCGTTCCCGCTGCTTGCCGCCGTTGGTGCACGCACGCGTACAATCGAGATCGGCACGGCCGTGATCGACATGCGCTACGAAAACCCACACTACATGGCTGAAGACGCCGGGGCAGCCGACCTGATCGCCGGCGGCCGACTGCAACTGGGCATCAGTCGCGGCTCGCCGGAACAGGTGATCGACGGCTGGCGCCACTTCGGCTACACGCTGGCGAAAGGCGAGAGCGATGCGGACATGGGACGCCGGAATGCTGAGGAGTTCCTCGACCTGCTGAAGGGCGAGGGCTTCGCCGAGCCCAACCCGCGGCCTATGTTTCCGAATCCGCCCGGGCTGCTGCGCGTCGAGCCGTATTCGGCAGGCCTGCGCGATCGCATCTGGTGGGGCTCCGGCTCGAGCGCCACCGCACGCTGGGCCGCGAAACTCGGCATGAATCTTCAGAGTTCAACGCTCAAGGACGATGAGAGCGGCGAACCGCTGCACATCCAGCAGCGCAAGCAGATCGAGGCATTTCGCGACGCCTGGAAAAAGGCCGGACACAGCCGCACCCCGCGCGTGTCGGTCAGCCGAAGCATCTTTCCGCTCGTGGACGACCTCGACTTCGCCTATTTCGGGCAGGAGAAACACGACCGCGATCAGATCGGCTTCATCGACGCGAACACGCGCGCCGTCTTTGGCCGCTCCTATGTCAGTGAACCCGATGTGCTGGTCAAGGAACTCGCCGCGGACGAGGCGATTGCCGCCGCAGATACCTTGCTTATGACAATCCCGAACACGCTCGGAGTGGACTACAACGCACACGTGATCGAAAGTGTCCTGAAATACGTCGCCCCGGAGCTCGGCTGGCGCTAACCCGAAGCTCGCAGAATCCCGTGAACGCGGCAGATCGTCCTGCAATCGTGAAAACTGGGAAAAAATGGCGCAGTGGGACAGTCCGGTCGCATGTTGGGGCCTGATAAACGGGATTATCGGAATCTGGCCCGAATCGGATTCAATGGCAAATCCCACATTCCGATAAGACAACTCGTGCCTATCCGTTTAGCTCCACTCGGTACAACTGCTTGTATGTGGTGGGTTGCTGCTGGCTACCCAGTCCGAGAAGCGTCTGGAAGGCGGCCATCGGTGTTCGCCTGCGATTAAACCGAAAAACGAACTCGTCCAGGT
>DATNIO010000175.1:0-26206 GCA_035604385.1 Verrucomicrobiia bacterium
ACCTGGACGAGTTCGTTTTTCGGTTTAATCGCAGGCGAACACCGATGGCCGCCTTCCAGACGCTTCTCGGACTGGGTAGCCAGCAGCAACCCACCACATACAAGCAGTTGTACCGAGTGGAGCTAAACGGATAGGCACGAGGCTGCAAATTACCAGGAAATCGAAACAAACGGATCGTGCAAGGCAGGACTCTCAGCTTTCCTCTGGCTCAGTTTCGCGGGGCATGCCGGTTTCGCAGGTAACCATTTTTCGGGCGAAACTATCAAGTTGAGGCGGCTGGTGGCAGGGAGGGAATTTGGCTCGGTTCCTGACCTAGGATATGGAAACACACTCAGATGTAGCGACGGCAACCGTGACTTGCAGTAGAAGGCACAAGGCGAGCCGTGCTTGGACAGACATTCAACCCACATGCCGAGCCCTCAAATGATTCCGGAAAGCCTGCCAAGCGCGGAGCGTTATCGCACGCTTCTTGAGATCAACAACGCCATCATAACGAATCTCACCCAAGAAAGCCTGCTCCACGCGATCTGCGAGGCCCTCCAGCACGTCTTGCCCGTTTATCGGGCCGCGATCAACCTCTACGATCCCGGCACGGACACGATCCGCATCCTCGCGCTTTCAACCCATTGGAATACCGATTATTTTCGCGTCGGTGTGGAGATGAATCGCAAAGACAGCCATTCCGGCTGGGTGTTGGATCATCAGCGGCCTCTGATCTGCCCGGACATTGAAGCGGACCAGAAATACCCGGTCGAGCGGCGGCTCTTGGACGAAGGCATCCAATCGTATTGTGTGGTCCCATTGATCCTCGGAGGAAACTGCATCGGCACTCTCAACATAGGGAGCGACGGCAAAGGCCGGTATTCCGAAGCGGAAGGAGAGTTCCTGCAGGAAGTAGCAAACCAAGTCGCGCTCGCTATCGGAAATATGAAATCCTACGAGGAAATCGCGGCGCTCAATACCAAGGTGGAGCACACGGCTGAACGCTACCGCACGCTTCTTGAGATCAACAACGCTATTATCACCAACTTGAATCAAAAGGCCCTGCTTCACGCTATTTCCAAAGCGCTGCGCCGCGTCATCCCGTTCGACCGGGCCGCTTTCACGCTCTACATCCCGAAGAAAGAGAGGTTCCGTTTCCTTGCGATTGAAGGCATTGTTGCTTCCTCGCACTTTCGAGCCGGGCTGGAGTTCGGCCGTGACGAAAGCATCTCAGCCTGGGTTTTCGATAACCAGCGTCCCGCGCTGTGCCACGATGTTCAGAAGGAACAACGATACCCGAACGATCGTTATCTTGTCGCCGAGGGTCTCAACTCCTTTTGCGTGGCTCCCCTGATTATTGGCGGTAAGAGCATTGGCACGCTCAACCTCGCAAGCGAGAAGACGAACCAGTATTCCGAAGCGGATGCGGAGTTTCTGTGCGAACTGGGAAGCCAGGTGGCGCTGGCCGTCTCCAACATGACTTCATTCGAGGAGATCGCTGATCTTAACAATCAGGTGGAATACACGGCGCAACGCTATCGCACGCTTCTTGAGATCAACAACGCCATTATCACCCACCTGAACCCTGAGGATCTGCTGCGCTCCCTCTCGGAAATTCTCCGCCACGTCGTCCCCTTTAACGGTGCGGCCCTCACCCTTTACAATCCAAACAACAAGACCTTCCGCTACTACGCCATGGAGAAAGCCTTCCAATCGGATCACTTCCAAGTCGGAATCGAGTTCGATCGCCGACAAACCATCTCGGCCTGGGTATTCGATCACCAGAAGGCCGTCGTGCGCTGCGACATCGAGAAGGAACAGCAATATCCGAATGACGGCCGTCTGGTTGCCGCAGGCATTTTCTCCGATTGCATCGTCCCACTCGTTGTCGGGGGGAAGAGCATCGGCACTCTAAATGTCGGGAGCCGGGAGAGGAACCAATATTCCGAGGCAGACCTTGAGACCTTGCAGGAAACGGTGAATCAAGTCGCGCTTGCGGTCGCGAACATGCTGTCATACGAAGAAATTGTTGAGTTGAAAGGCAGGCTGGAGAAAGAGAACGTCTATCTCCAGGAAGAGATACGCACAGAGCATAACTTCGAAGAGATCATAGGCAACAGTCCTGCCCTGCTGGCGGTATTTCGCAAAGTCGAACAGGTCGCTCCAACAGACTCCACCGTACTGATCAACGGCGAAACCGGTACCGGGAAGGAACTGATCGCCCGCGCGATTCATGACCGCAGCGCACGCAAGAACCATCCCTTGCTGAAAGTCAACTGCAGCGCGATTTCGGCTGGCCTGGTGGAGAGCGAATTGTTTGGACACGTCAAGGGCGCCTTCACCGGCGCTTTTGACCGGCACATCGGGCGTTTTGAACTCGCCGACGGCGGCACGATCTTCCTCGATGAAATCGGCGAGTTGCCCCTGGAAACGCAGGTCAAGCTCTTGCGGGTTCTTCAGGAACGCGAGTTTGAACCCGTGGGCAGCAACCGCCCCGTCCGTGTTGACGTTCGGGTAATTGCCGCCACGAATCGAAACCTCCAGGAGTCTATCCGAACGGGTGGTTTCCGGTCCGACCTTTTCTACCGCCTGAACGTCTTCCCGATCGATGTGCCTCCCTTGCGAGAGCGCGGTTCCGACATTCCTCAGCTCGCCATGTTCTTTCTGGCGCGCTATTCCAAGAAGTTCGGAAAGAATATAGAAGGCATGCAGCGAGAGACGCTCGACCGCCTCACCAACTATGCATGGCCCGGGAATATCAGGGAACTGCAAAACGTCATTGAGCGAGCCGTGATTCTCTCACAAAGTTCGGTCCTCGAACTGGAACCCGATCTTATTCCCGCTCTGGCGCCTGCAGACTCCTCCACAATTGCCGATCAATCTTCGCCTGTGGTTCAACCTTCCGCTTCAACGTTGCCCGCGTCTTCCACTCTGGAAGAGGTCGAGCGCGGTCATATTGTTGCTGTACTGAACCAAACCCGCGGCGTCGTCGAGGGGCCGCGCGGGGCGGCAAAAATTTTAGGGCTGCATCCGAATACGCTTCGCCACCGAATGCAGAAGTTGGGACTCAAGCGCAGCGCCTACCACGAATCGTAGTTCCCACAAGACTGTTCCGTGCAAACCACCAAATGTTGTGGCTCGCCCGCACCGGCCTGAAATCCATCAATTGCAAATAACTTGCGCTCAACAGTTTAGAGAAATGAAGGTTTCATCTTCCGTTTGGCACGCTGTTTGCTATTCACTGACCCGGGTAGCCCAATGCTCAGGATCTCAGCGATCGAGGCGGCTGGTGGAACAGTTACATTGCGCCTTGACGGCCAGGTCACAGGGCGGTGGGTGATGTTACTGCAAAGGACGTGTGAGGCTGAGTTGAAGAAAGGCGCGCGAGTCACGATAGACCTGAGGAATGTTTCCTTCGCCGATCGTGACGGCATCGCCCTATTACGGAGCCTGACAGATTGCCGGGTCGAACTTCTGAATTCCCTGCCGTTCATTGCCGAGCAGATCAGGAAAGTGACACTGGATTGAAAATAAATCTTTCAGAGGTGTGATCGCTGGGGGCGCCTTGTTTGCAATAGGGCCGGAGCGGTCACCCGAACGTCACAACTGGATTCTCTGATTCCAATTTCTTCGATGAGTTGATTTGGCCAATCGAGTTCAATGGCCATTCGAATGGCCACGTGTGTGATTTCTTTCTGGTTGAGAGAGGGGATAATGAAACGCAATATTGCACTACAAATTTTTTCGTTCTTTCTTGGCGGGCTTCTGCTAGCCGCAAGCAATGCCTCGGCCCAGACCATCGCCTACAGGCAGACAAATCTCGCCTCCGATTTGAACGCACCGGGATTCGCAAACCAAGTGAACATTTCTATGCGAAATTCCTGGGGAATTGCGTTCCTGCCTGGCCAGTCATTTTTCATTGCCAACACCAATAACGGGCGTGTGACCGTGCACGACGCCACTGGTTCCAGCACTTCGCCCACAAGTTTCACAGTCCCGAATCCCGCCGGCAGTGGACCCGACACTCCCGTCGGAATCGTTGCCGATCCGAACTCGTTCTTTGGCGGAAGAACTCTCGTTCAACCATTCGTCATGGCGACCCAGGGAGGAAACATCTTCTTCTGGGGACCTGATGCCAACGGGAACTTTTTTCAGGAAGCGACCTTGGCGGTTGACCACGCGCAGTCGGGCGCGGTCTACACGGGTGTTGCGATTCTGACGCCGGATTGCTGCGCACCATTCTTGGCCGTCGCCAATTTTCACAGCGGTCAAGTCGAATCTTTCACTACCCGTTTTAATTTATTGGCACTGGCAGGATCGTTCACGGATCCAAATTTGCCTGCCGGGTATGCGCCCTATGGAATGCAAGTCGTTGGAAACCAACTCTTCATCACCTACGCGGTGCAAGACGCGGCGAAGCAAAACCCAGTCTTCGGAACCGGGAATGGCATAGTCAGCATTTTTGATCTTGCAGGAAACTTCGAGCGCCGATTTGCTACCGGCGGGCCATTGAATGCCCCTTGGGGAATTACCCAGGCTGGACCTAATTTCGGCCCGTTCAGGAATGACATTCTCATCGGCAATTTCGGCGATGGAATTATCAATGCGTTTGACCCGGGCACTGGAGACTTCATAGGTCAGATCCAAGATGGTGACGGGAATGTAATAGTTAATGAAGGCCTCCATGGATTGACATTCCGACCTGATGGGTTCGACGATCGGAACACTCTTTATTTCACGGCGGGAATCAACAACGGCCAGGACGGATTGTTCGGCAAGATCACACCAGGTTTGGTGAGCACAACCAGGGTTTCCGCTCCCCCTACGCCCACCAACACACCTGCCCCGATTACAGTCACAGTTTCCGCCGGGCCAGGCAACCCAGGCACGCCGACAGGGCTGATGGCCGTAGATGATGGCGGCGTTCCGATTGCAGACGTTGGAATTACGAACGGAGTGATCGTCTTCCCGGCAGCCCTTACTGGTGTAGGCACACACACAATTGAAGCTAATTACAGCGGGGACGCCACGTTCCTCCCGAGCAGTTCCCAGACTGAAGTGCAGGTCACGGGCCCCGACACACAGTTGAATCTGGTGGCGCCCGCAACAGCTACACCAGGCTCGCCGGTGACATTGACCGCGAACATTCGCTCGGAGGGAGGAACACCTACAGGGCAAGTTGTGTTTCACGACGGAAACGTGGGTTTAGGATCTGCTCCGCTGAACGTCGCTGGCGTGGCCACTCTGACTATCAACACTCTGGCAGCCGGTAGCCATACTCTTACGGCGTCCTACGCCGGAGACCGGAATTTTGGCGGCAGCACATCTGAAGCGGTAATCATCACGGTCGCTGGCAGGGACTTTTCGCTGGGAGCGGCTCCGTCGAGCGCAACTGTAACGGCAGGCCAGTCGGCTTTGTTCAATCTTACGATCACGCCCGACGGGGGATTCACGGATCCTGTCACATTTTCCTGTCCAGTCCTGACAGGGATCTCATGCAGTTTTAATCCGCCCATGCTCACGCCAAACGCGGGAGCTGCCACGACCATGCTGACCGTGACTACCTCCGCTGGCGTAACTCGTTATGGGCGGACGCCCGGTATGACGGGGCCCGGTTTCTCCCTGGCAAGTCTGGGACTCATCGGTACCCTGGTCTTTCTCATTAGAAAAACACGTGGAATTCACCTTGCGTTTCTAAGGGTGGCCGCAAGCGCGGTCTCGGTAGTCACGTTGGCGACCATCCTTGTTTCCTGCGGCGGGTACACGACGAGCGGACAAACTAACCGCGGCACCGCCACGATCGCGGTAACGGCGCAATCAAGGAACATTTCCCATACGACCAACGTCAGCGTCACGGTGCAGTAGGTGTATCACGGACAGGTAAGAACGCTAAATTCGATTTACAGGATGGAGAGGAGAATCCGCATGCCGCAGACAGCCATGACCGAGGGAACTTCGCATCTTCACCGATGTGCGCCGCCCGACATGACTGAGAAGGAAGCGATCGGACAAGCCCAAATGGGGGACGCAGCGGCTTTTGAATATCTGTACCGCTCCCATAACCGGCGCGTCTATTCGCTTTGCTTGCGCATGATCGGGAACACGGCCGAAGCTGAAGAATTGACTCAAGAGGCGTTCTTGCAGGTGTTTCGCAAGATCAACACATTCCGTGGCGACTCGGCATTCTCCACCTGGCTGCACCGGTTGTCGGTCAACACAGTGCTGATGCGCTTGCGCAAAAAGACCGTAGCGGTATTGCCTCTGGAGGACACTTCCATCGGCGATGAATTCGACGAACAAAAAAGGAATACGGCGCTCCCGATCTGGCCTTGACGGGCTCCATCGATCGGATCCAACTCGAGCTCGCCATCGCTCAATTGCCGCCCGGCTATAAGCGGGCTTTCGTGCTCCACGACGTCCAGGGGTACGAACACCATGAAATTGCCGAGATGTTGGGCTCGTCGATCGGAAATTCAAAATCGCAATTGCATAAGGCTCGCGTCCGGCTGCGCAAGTTGCTGCGAGATACAGACCGTGAAAGCAGGCGCCGGAACGAACTCCATGCCGAACTCGTTTAGCACGTCCGCTACGTGGTTTGCATTCCTCGAGCGTTCGGGGCACTGGATTCAATTTTTTTAGATCCTCTAATTCTTCGCCGTCCGAGCGGTTCTGAAATCGGCCGAGAGGGTCGGACTGCGGAGATAGAGGTCAAGAGACTGGAAAGGGGCCCAAGCCTTTCAAGTGAAAGACGTTGTAAAGAAATTGGGCGGTTGTAGCACGGGATCTGCTGTTCATTCTTTGCACTCTCGTGGGAATGCAGAAAAGGCTTGGCACTTCAAAACACATCACAAAAAGGAGAAATGTAAAATGAAACGTCTTATGGAAAGTGGGCTCTTCAGGACCGGAATGCCGGTGGTTGCGCTGATGCTGTTCGGCATCTTTACGCAGGGCGCCGTAAATCTCGGATATGCGAAGTCACCTGCATCTCCAAGTCTTGCGGAAACCGAGGTCGAATGGAAGCAAATCGTCGGCATCATTTCGGCTGGCAACACGGTCGGATCCGGCACGGGTAAGGTTACAGGCGGAGGCGCGCCGTGGCACACGTCACGCGGCAATGCGGAAGTGAATCTGTCGACTGGGGACCTGCGCTTTACCGTCGAGGGCTTAGTGCTCGCGGGCGGAAACTCCATCGGGACGCCGGACGGCGTCACGAGCGTCAAAGGCACACTGGTATGTGACACGACCGGCGTGAGCTCGCCGAATTCCGTCCTGGTGGAGACTGCGCTCGTGACACTGGACGCGCAGGGCGACGCCAAGTTCAAGGGCAACGTGGGGATTCTTCCCGCTGCTTGCACGAGCCAGCCTAATATCGCCTTTCTGATCCGAACTGCCTCCGGCGCCTGGATTGCCAGCGGAATGGTTCGTGTGACTGAAACCGACGACGATCACGATCGCCGTTAACCCAACGAAGAGACCTACCGTAGCAGTAGTGGATTCCAATCGCTGGACGAGGCGGATTACTATCCCGCCTCGTCCGGCGACACACTACGCGGTGTGGCCAAGTCCTTCCTTGAGAAGGGGAGTCTGAGTCAAGCAGGTTTTGTGGTTTCCGTCGAGTGGTCTTGTTTGGAGCCCATCCGCCTCTGCCGCCATCCTTCCATCCGCACTCTTTGTGGAGCGATTTTTCGCTCGGTGCAAGTTGGGCGTCCTCAGTTCAGCAGTGCTGCTACCTGATAATCGACCTCGCCTCGCATGGTCGCGTCCACGATGTGCTCTTTGCACGCCGACTAGATGGTGCCGGGCTGGCCGCCGGCGCCTGAACCGCGCGTACGTTCCTCTTTTCTAAAATCAGCGTGGTTGGACCTTTTTATTTAGAAGTGTATTTCTTCCTTAAGTATTCTTGTCCACGTGTCTGGCCCTTGACGAACATCCACGAGTCTACAGGAAAAATCGTCCCACGGACCGGGACCGTTATGAACGTTAATTAACTAAACTAATAACATTGATTCACATTAAATTTATAGGAAATAGGGCGCAATTTGGTGTATCATCCCTCCCGTTTTGGCGACAAAAAGTGCAAGCGCTTTAATTTCCTGGGAAATCCAGGGATGCGTCGGTCGAGAACGCGCAGGGTTTTTCATGTACGTGTGGTTTGCGGGAATCGCACACTGCGAGCGTGAAAATGAAACAAAATAGCTCTTGGCAAGGCCTGCTAGGGCAAATCCTACTCCTCACTTCGCTCGCGTTGGCACTTGCCATCGTTCACTGGGTGCATGCCGCGGACGAGCCGTTCCACTTGGCCGCCGATTCGAGGGAAATACAGTTTGGGGGACACGGATGAAATTTCGCGATCCGATTGGCATCAGGAGGCCACGAGCTTTTCCCGGGACGATGAAAGCTGCTTTTCTCGGAATCGTGTTTGTGCTGACGGGACATATGCTCGCGAGTAAGCCCGCGCCGCACGTTCCAAAAGGAATCGTTTCGGACTGGACGCAGCGTCATGTCCTTTACCCGGATTCTCAGGACGAATCGGTCATGGCCCGCTTCCGAGGAGATCCTCGCTGGGAACAGAACTGGTATCTTCGGCATTGGGAGACGTGGTGGCCGGAATATCATCCCGAGGCCGGTTCGCGGGATGAAGACAGCGAAAGAGACTGGGCGCGCGAGCATCGTCGCAGGCCCCGCGTGCCGGGCGAAGAGAGCCATAGAGATTGGAGCGTCGCCCTTGGGGCGGCCGCGTTTCAGCCAACCATCGACTTCAGCTTCACCATTTCTACCCAGACGGCATTCGGTTCTCTGAACGCGACGGATCAGGGCGGCGGTAAGTGGCTGGCCACCGCCGGCAGTCTTACCGTGACCGGCGGGAGCGACGTGGGGACGTACACCCTCATCCCAGGCGGGCCGGGTGTAACCACCAGCCCGTTCGGAAGCTTTATTTACGACAATGTGATTACCCCGTCCGCGAATCCGGCGCTCGATGTCGATGGACTTCTGTTTGGAGTCGCCGGAAAAGAACTCAATGTTTGGGGGAACAGCGCAAACAATTATTCCTTCTACGATAGCACCGCCCCCGGTGTCTACGGTACGCAATTGACCGCAATAGGGGCCTTCAGCTTCCAGACCGCTCCCGGCGGCGGGCAGAGCTTTCCGTCGAAATTTGTTTTTGATGTGACGGCGGCTCCCAGCTGCGCGAACGATTACGTGGCGATTGGAATCGCGGCGACGCCGGCATCGGGCGGCCAGGCCAACATCGTTGGTTTAAACAATCTGTACAGCACCAGTCCCGCGTCCGCAGCGCCCAATTGCACCACAAACGGACCGACTTTCATGTTCGCGTATGCGTCCGGCACGGGTCAAGTCCCGGCTCCCGTGGCAATTTCGCTAAAAGGAACGCAGCTCGGCTACATCGAGAATCTCGCGACCGGAAAATCTTTTTTTCACGTCCTGACGATTGGAACAACCGGCGCGAACGGAACCAGCGCGACCACCGCAGCTGTGCCTGGAACCGGCAACAACGCTGTGGACAAAACTGTACTGCTTTCGCCCGACGGCGGCGTTACCAATCAAAGCTCCACGAGCGCCCCATTCATCCTGTACACCACCAACGACACCAACGATACCGCCTACGTTACAACCTATAGCTCAGCGGGAGCGGGCTCCGGCTATCTGTACAAAATCAGCAACGTATTCAACGGCGGCACTACGCCGACCATCGTTTGGAGCGTCTCCATCAACGCGATTCCTTCCAGCCCGGTTTACCAAACAGCTTCCAACAGCATCTTTTTTACGGATAGCAAAGGGCGCATCGACTACGTCACGGATAGTGGACCAACGCCCTCGGTTACGTATGGCCCGATCGTTGCCGGCGGTACTACATCCCTGAATCCGGTAATCATCGATAACGGCAGTCAGAATATCTACGCCACCTTCAACACCAACGGCACAAATGCCATTGTTGTGCAAGCCCCCACCAGCCTGGCCAGTTTCGTGTCGGTCGCTGTCGGCACCGGCAATACGACATATACGGGGCCGTATGGGGTGGACTTTAACAATGCCTGGTATACGGGAGGGGCGGGCCCTCTTTTGTACGTCGTGGGAACCGGCAGTGGAACGACTCCCACTCTTTACAGCGTTGGCTTCAATGGAAGCGGGGTGATGAACGGCACCGTCACTGGGACCACGGCTCTCACCAGTGCTGCCGGTGCTGACGCATCGGACCTTACCGAGAATTTCAACACCGCGCTAGCGAAAGACTACCTTTTTGTTGGAGTCACGAACCATTGCAGAGCGACGACGGGCGGTGGAAATGCCGGATGCGTGATGAGGCTGGACATTACCGGAGGCTTTCCAACGGTCAATGCCGCAACGACGGCACTTGCCGCCGCGGGCGGGACGTCCGGCATCATCATCGATAACGACATCACTACTCTGACCCAAGCTTCGAGCATTTACTATGCGACGAAGACGGGGGACACTCTGGTAAAAGCCACGCAGTCCGCACTACAGTGATGCGAGTTCGCGGGCGAGGCTGCCCGTGACAAGGCGATAGATTTACGATTGATTTTCTTTTGGCCCGATGAGATTTTGCGAATTCATTCAGCCCTGGAACCAGAGGTAGCGCGATTCAGCCCACCCAGTGGACGCTAAACTAACTGGCAGGAGACGGAACACTTGAAGAACAACAAGTCTTCGGGACAAATAGAACGGGAACCGAAGACGGCTGCGAAAAGGCCGTATGTCGTGCCTGCCTTCCGCTTTGACAAGGTCTTCGAAGTCACGGCCCTTGCGTGCGGCAAGGTCCATTCGACGGAACACAACTGCAGGGTCAGTAGGAGAGCCTCGTAGTGGCCGGGGCGAGCAGTCGTCAATGAATGCCAGAGAGAATGCGTCGAAGGCTTTGGTGGAAGAAGTTGTCCGGTCAATCGGCGAGGTTCGTCTACGCGTCTTCGGCACGAGCATGGCACCAGCCATGCTTCCGGGAGATTTGGTTTCCATCCGCCGGGCCAGCCTGGATGAAATTTCCCTGGGAGAAGTAGTGCTCTTCATGCAAAACGGACGATTGTTTGTCCATCGAGTTGTGGGCAGAAACGAAGTGTCTGCCGCGGGCAATCCCGAGAAGCCCTGCTTGATTACCCGGGGCGATCGCCTGCGTGACGATGACCCTCCTGTTTCCTCGCGAGGGTTACTGGGGCGCGTGGTTTCCATCGAGCGCGACAACCGCAATATTGAACTCGCGCCGCATGGATCGAACGGCCAGTTCGCCCGCCTGCTGCGTGCTTCCGACCGCGCGACGTATCTCTTTCTTCGTCTCGGTGCGTGCTGGCGGACATTCCTATTCTGGGGGCCCAAATGCCGGGCGTGATGCCTGCAACGCAGAGTTGCGCCGTGGTGGTCGAGATCGGCGGGCTTCCCATACGATTGCGCTGCGCCGACCATGACTTCGTTCGCCAGATTGAAGAGCGCTATGCCGGCTTCCTGAGTTCCTCGAACGACGCCAGCTTCGATTTTGAGATTGAGCTGGCCTCGAAAAGCACCGAATCCGGAGACGATGATTTGCGCCTCGTTTGGGATTCCGGGCGCTGGCTGATGGAGCGCGGGGATTTTTGCGCCGAGTGGAACCCTTCGACAGCGCGCGGGCGTATCCGGCAGACCATCAGTCCCTATTCGCTTGATTCCGTCCTGCGCATCGTTCACACGCTCCTTTTGGCCCGTGAAGGTGGATTCCTCCTGCACGCTTCGAGCGCCATCCGGAATGGCCGAGCGTTTCTATTTTCCGGAGTCTCCGGCGCGGGCAAGACCACCATGGCAAGGCTTGCTCCTCCGGATGCCGCCTTGCTCACCGACGAGATTTCCTACGTGACCCGGAAGGGCAGTTCCTACCTTGCTGTGGGGACGCCTTTTTTCGGCGAGCTGGCCAAGGCCGGGGAAAACCTGCGGGCACCCATCGAGGCGTTGTATTTGCTGGCCAAGGGTCCAAAAAACAAGATCGAGCCAATCGAAGACGCCGCGGCCGTCCGCGCCCTGCTGGAGAATATTCTTTTTTTCGCGCGCGATCCCGAATTCGTGAAATTGATTTTCGATACGGCGTGTGAGTTTGCCAATCATGTGCCCGTGCGGCGGTTGACGTTCGCGCCTGATGCCTCGGTATGGGAGCTGATCGTATGAAAAACAGCAGGTATGTGGCCCGAAGCACGGCCATCGCCGCGCGTGCGTTGGGCAACGAAACGATGGTCATGTCCGCCACCAATTCCACCTTATTCACACTGAATGAAATTGCTTCAGTCATTTGGGCGGCGGCGGACGGCGTTACCCCGCTCGACCAGATCGTCGCGAACAAAATTTGCGCGCAATATGACATCACGCCCGAGGCGGCGCTGAAGGATGCGGAGACGCTAGTCGAGGGCTTGGCCGCACACGGTATTCTTCTGGTTTCCGACCAGCCCCTTGCCGGGCCGGCCAATTCGCGCGGGGTGGCGCTATGAGCGGCTTAATCGTAGAAATGGCCGCCAAGGCCCTCAAGCTGAACATTCCGCTCAGCGTGCAACTGGACTTGACTTACCGCTGCAACGAGCGATGCGTCCATTGCTATCTCGACCACGAAGATCACGGAGAGATGACCACCGCGGAAATCAAGGACCTTCTCGACCAGATGGCGGACGCGGGAGTCTTCTACCTGACCGTCAGTGGCGGCGAGATCATGATGCGGAGGGATTTCTTCGAGATCCTGGAGCACGCCCGCCTGCGGACTTTCTGCATCAAGCTCAAGACCAATGGCGTGCTCATTCGGAAGAAGGAAGCGCATCGGCTTCGCGAACTGGGCGTGGTGTCCGTACAGATCAGCATTTATTCGCATCGCCCCGAAGTGCACGACGCGATTACCAAGATGCCCGGCTCGTTCCGCCAGTCGATCGAAGCGGTGCGCCTGTTACGGAAACACAGAATCCATGTGGACATGGCAAATGTGCTGATGATCCACAATCTGCACGACTATGACGGCGTGAAGGCTTTGGCCGCCGAACTTGGGGCGCAGTTCATCATCGATCCTACAATTACACCCATGATGGACGGCGACAGATCGATTCTCAGTTTGAATGTCGACGAAGATATACTGAGGGAAGTCTTCCACAATGAAGCTCTCGCCGGAAACGTCGAGGAATTTTGCGCTGTTCCACAGGGACCCGGCCAGGAGGAACTGAACTCTTTGCCATGCAGCGCCGGCCACACAGCCTGCTATGTCTCACCCTATGGAGACGTCTATCCTTGCGTCCAGTTCCCCTTGCCCTGCGGCAACGTGCGGCGCACAAAATTCGTCGACATCTGGCGTCATTCTCCCCAGTTGAAGGAAGTTCGGTCGATCCGGCTGCGCGACATGCCCGCCTGTTCCCAGTGCATCCACGGAGGAACCTGCACGCGCTGCCCGGGGCTGGCATTCCTGGAAGGGAACATGCGCGGACCTTCTTCCCAGGATTGCGAAAAGTCTTATGCGCGAACTGGAATTCCGTCGGAGAATCTGAAGAGGCGGAAGTCCCCATCGCAGCACTTGCAATTGGTCCAAATTCAGGCATTGGCGAGTGGCGCGGACAACAATCGGTTCCTGGAAATCAGCATTGCAAAGTAGATGCGCCGGTGAAGCCTTTCGAGCCAAGGCGAGCGAAGTGTCGCAACGACCCATTGAGACCACCGGGATTACCGGAACGTGGCTTTCCGACGTTCGCACGTCCCGATGAGAGAACCTGGAACAAAACGGGGAGGCGATGATTCGCCTCCCCGTTTCTTATTTCCTTCCAGCTAAGTGCCTAGCCGGGACTCGGGATTCACGGGTCACCAGATACTAATCACTAACCACTAGTCGCTTCCCCCCGCTGTTTCCTTCTGTTGCTTTTCGCGCTGCTCGCGCAGGACGGCTTTGCGCGATAGGCGGATCTTATTGCCCTCGATGGCGAGGACCTTGACGAGGACCTGGTCGCCCAGTTTCAGCGCGTCGCGCACGTCGCGGAGGCGCTGCTCGGCGATTTCGCTGATGTGCAGGAGCCCGTCGGTGCCCGGGAAAATTTCTACGAACGCGCCGAATTCCGCGAGGCGCACCACTTTGCCGAGGTACGTTTTGTTGATTTCGGCGGAGGCCGTAATGTCCCGGATCATCTGGAGCGCCGCCTCGGCGGACGGGCCGCTGTTGGCGAACACGTGCACCTTGCCGTCGTCCATGACGTCGATTTTCACGCCGGTAGCCTCGATGATCGAACGGATTTTCTTTCCGCCCGGGCCGATCAGGTCGCGAATCTTGTCCGTCGGGATTTGCAATTGATGCAGGCGGGGAGCGTAAGTGGACATCTTCGGCCGCGCCGATGAAATCGTCTGGTCCATGATGTCAAGGATGTGCAGCCGCGCGCGCCTGGCTTGCTCGAGCGCCTGCCGCATCAATTTCACGCTGATGCCGCCGACCTTGATGTCCATCTGCAGCGCGGTGATGCCGGTGCGCGTTCCGGCGACCTTGAAATCCATGTCGCCGTAATGGTCTTCCGCGCCGGCGATGTCGGTGAGGATCGCGTGTTTGTCGCCTTCGACGACGAGCCCCATGGCGATGCCCGCGCACGCCGCGGTGATCGGCACGCCCGCATCCATGAGCGAGAGCGAGCCGCCGCAAACCGTGGCCATCGAGGACGACCCGTTCGATTCCATGATGTCGGAAACGAGCCGCATGGCGTACGGGAAATCGGTTTCCGGCGGGAGGAGGTTCAACAACGCGCGTTCGGCAAGCGCGCCGTGGCCGATTTCGCGGCGTCCCGGCCCGCGCAGGAATTTCACTTCGCCGACGGAAAAGGGCGGGAAGTTGTAGTGCAGCATGAAACGCTTGAACGACTCTTCCTCGAAGAGCAGGTCGAGCCGCTGCTTGTCTTCCTTCGTGCCGAGCGTGGTGGTGGCCAGGGCCTGCGTCTCGCCGCGCGTGAAAAGCGCCGAGCCGTGCGCGCGGGGGAGCACTCCCACTTCGCAGGTGATGTCGCGGATTTCATCGAACGCGCGGGCATCCGGGCGCCGGTTGCGGTGCAGGATGTCGTCGCGGAAATAATTTTCGCGCAAGCGTTCAAACGCGCGCATGGCCAGCGTGCGCTTCTCTTCGTCCTCTTCCGGAATCGACTCTTTCACCGCGTTCTTGACCTCGTCGATCAGGTGATAGCTTTCCTTCTTCGGATATTTCTTGGTGTCCAGAGCGTCGTGGAGTTTCGAGCCGAATTTCTGTTCGATTTCCTTGGCCAGCGCCTCGTCAAAAGGCAGCGGTGGGACGGTGACTTTGTTCGGCTTGATCTTGTCATGCAATTGGCGGATCGCCGCGATGATGTGCTTGATCTGTTCGTGCCCGAATTCGAGCGCGTCCGCGACCGTGTCCTCGCTCACTTCAATCGCGCCTGCTTCGATCATGACGATGGCCTGCTCCGTCGCGACCACGACGATATTCAACAGGCTGGTTTTTTGCTCTGCAGTCGTGGGGTTGGCGACAAGCTTGCCATCGACCAGGCCAACGCGGACCGCAGCCACAGGCGTTGTGAACGGCAGGTCGGAAATAAATGCAGCCGCCGACGCCGCCGTGATGCCGATCATGTCCGGATCGTTTTCGCTGTCCGCCGAAAGAACCATGGCGACGATTTGCGTTTCGTTGCGCCACGCTTCGGGAAACAGCGGGCGCAGCGGGCGGTCGATCATTCGGGAAGTCAGAATTTCGCGCTCCGAGGGGCGCCCTTCGCGCTTGAAAAAGCCGCCGGGAATTTTTCCGGCCGAATACGTGTATTCGCGGTAGTCCACGGTGAGGGGAAGAAAATCCCGGTCATTCGCCTTGGAATCCATGCACGCCGTGACTAGCACGACGGTATCGCCATAGCGCGCCAGCACGGCGCCGTTGGCCTGCTTGGCAATTTTTCCGGTTTCCAGAGTCAGCGTGCGTCCGCCGACTTCGACGGTAACCTGATGGGGAGCGGGTGCTGCTTGCGACATATACAGTGGTCCTTTCGACTCTCCGCCGCGTCCCGAACCATCGGGCCATACGCGCTCGGAAAGTCATTCGAGTGCGGGAGAAACTTTTCCCGTTTTGTTTGGAAGAGAAAACGATGAACGACTGCGAGCGGTGCGGCGGAGTCTGCTTACAAAAAAAGCGGCCGGGCGCTTTCGCCTCGGGCCGCCAGAATCCTACAGAACTCCGCGAACGTCGGGAGATGTTGTTGGCGCGATCTTGCTCCGTCTAAGGAGCGATTACTTGCGCAAACTAAGGCGTTCGACAATCTCGCGATACCGATCCGGGTCACGACGGTTGAGATAATCCAAAAGACGGCGGCGCTTGTTGACCATCATGATCAACCCGCGTCGCGATGCATGGTCCTTGAGGTGCGCCTTCAGATGCGTCGTCAAATAGTTGATTCGCTCGCTCAATAAAGCAATTTGCACTTCCGGTGAGCCCGTATCCTTCACATGCTTTTGATACTGCTCGATCAACATTGACTTGGCTTCCATCAAGTCGCCCTCTCCGCCCAACCCACTTTTTGCTCTGATTTCGTCTTCTCTTCGACCTTAGGAGACTACCATAGCCTCACAGCCACATGCAAAAATTTTCTTCTGTAGAAACACTTTCGAACGGATTTTAGTAGCACAGGCACTCTTGCCTGTGCGGGTTTTGCAATTGTCAAAGCGTCGGATGGTGACCGAGTACAAACCACAAACCGCACAGGCAAGAGTGCCTGTGCTACTTTCCGTGGATTAAGGACAGAAATTCCTCGCGCGTCTTCGGATTGTCCTTGAACGAACCGAGCATCGCGCTGGTCACCGTCTGCGAGCTTTCCTTCTCGACGCCTCGCATCACCATGCAGAGATGCCGCCCTTCGACGACCACGCCAACGCCGAGCGGAGCAATTTTCTGCTGGATGGCGTTGGCGATTTGATTCGTCAGGCGCTCCTGGATCTGCAGGCGCCGCGCAAACATGTTCACAAGCCGCGGAATTTTCGACAGGCCGACCACTTTCTTGTCCGGAATGTACGCGACATGGCATTTCCCGAAAAACGGGAGCAGGTGATGCTCGCACAAACTGTAAAACTCGATGTCTTTCACCAGCACCATCTGGTCGTAACACACGGTGAACATGGCGCCGTTCAGGAGCTTTTCCGGGTCCTGCTGGTAGCCGCTCGTCAGGAAACGAAAGGCCTTCTCAAACCGTTCGGGCGTGCGCCGCAGGCCGTCGCGGTTCGGATCCTCTCCGATCGATTGCAGGATCTTGCGCATATGATCGGCGATGGATACGGACGATTCCACGCCGCCCGGCTCGGTCAGCGTCAACTCTTCAAAACGTTTTCTGTCATCACTCATGGGTCGCTCCGGCAGGCTCACCTGCGTATTCAAAACTGTTCAGTCCTGTTTCTTCGACGCGCACGCGCTCCAGCCTGGCCCGGGGGAACCGGCTGAGGCGATTGAAAATTTCGATGCAAATATTTTCCGTGGTTGGAACGTTCTCGCGAAATTCATTAATTTCTTCGTTCAGGTACTTGTGGTCGAACGGTTCGATGACTTCGCTTTCGACAAAAGCGTCAAGATCACCCAGGTTCGCGATCATTCCGGTCTCCTGATCCACCGGGCCGGAAACGGCCACTTCCACGACGTAGTTGTGCCCGTGACCATACGGATTGTTGCATTTCCCATACACGCGGCGGTTCTCTTCCTCTCCGAGTTGCGCGCTGTGCAGGCGGTGCGACGCCGAAAACCGGTATCGCCGAGACAGGTGAAGTTTCATCGCCCGCCTCCGGCGGGCGCGCGCGCGCCATTGCCATCGCCGTAACAATCGACGAACAGGTCCGGCGTCTCGTAAAGGCGCACGCGATTCAGATGCCCGCGCGTGATCTTCGGTTCGAGCAGCTGCCAGATGACCGCCGCGATGTTCTCGCACGTCGGAATCTGTCCCGCCAGTTCGGGAACCTCGTAATTCAAAAATCGATGATCCATCCGGTCGGTGATTTCGCGCTGCAAAATCTCTTTCAGCTCCTTCAAGTCGAGCACCATGCCCGTTGCCGGGTCCGGCTCGCCCGCCACGGTCACCTCGAGCACATAATTGTGCCCGTGCCCGTGCGGGTTGTTGCATTTTCCGAAGACGCGCCGGTTCTCCTCGGCCGAAAACGCCGGGTTGTGGTAGAGATGCGACGCCGAAAACTCAATCTTGCGTGTCAGATAAACCATAAAGTGAAGGAAGTAGTCAGCGATTCCTGCCAGCGGATCGCAAGCAGTTTTTCACGAATCACGACTTACTGGAATCTCCCGCCCCTTCCACGCCACGCTGCCCCGCGCATAGCGCCATTCCGAATTCAGCAGCGCCGCCGCGTAGAGCGCAACCCCTGGCAAGTAGTATAAGGCAAGCCCTGCTGGAAAACGATTTCGCCGCAGGTCCGCAACATAGGCAGCATGCCTGCCCGCCAGCAGGGCAACACCCAGCACACCCCAAATTAGATGCAAGAGCGCCAGTGGAAGTACCAGCAAAGGAATCCACGGCACCACCCTGAAAAGCTCGCGCCCCACGGCGCGAGAAGTGCCACCCATTAGGGGATAAAGGTTTTTCGTCCAGCCCTGCCACATCGCCCCAAACGTCCTGTACATTCGCACGCGCATGATCCCGTTTCCCGGCGCAAAGTGCAGGCGCACTCCCGCCTGCTTGGCGAGACGCGCCAGGGCCACGTCTTCAAGGACTTCTCCCGCCACTGCGGCGTGCCCTCCGATCCGCGCGTAATCCTCGCGACGGATGAGCAAGTATTGCCCGCTGGCCGCCGCAGCCGGCGAATCGGGATGATTCGCCGCGGCGTAGGAATATTTATGCCCAAGGCGTGTGTACACGAAGGGGATCAGCGCCTTTTCCCACCAGGTGTGTGTTTCCTGTTCGGGCGAATACGACACAAGGCCCGCGCCGTTCTCCTCAGCATCGGCCAGGGCATGCGCCGTGGAACCGGGCAGGTGCACGCCATCCGCGTCGGTGAAAAGCAGCCAGTCCCCCGTCGCCTGTGCCGCTCCGAGCGATACGGCGTAGTTCTTCCCCACCCATCCGGCGGGCAATTCCTTCGTTTCGAGAACGCGCAATTGCGCGTAGCGCGAAGAAAGCTGTCGGAGTGCCGCAGCCGTTCCGTCCGTTGACTGATCGTTGATCACAACTATTTCTTTAATTTCCGGCTGCGCAGCCAGCGATTCGACAGCGGCCGCAATCGTCGCTTCCTCGTTGCGCGCGGGCATGATCGCGGAAACTGTGGGGTGGAGATTCATGGGTTGAATGGATGGCAAATCGGCTCGCGCGAAGCCGGGTTAAGAATGTATTATAGAGGGGCCGGAGAATAAACATTGAAGCATAAGATTCTAGGCCCAATCGCGTTGGTCTTTGTGGCAGCGGTGCTCTACGTGTTTGCGGCCCCATCCTATCGCCAGGGCGAACCGAGCCTGGCGGGGCGCAAGGCCAAGGATTTTGACATGCAGATTACGGGCGCCTCGCATTTGTCCGACCTGCACGGCAAAGTGGTCGTCCTGAATTTTTGGGCATCCTGGTGTCCGCCTTGCCTGGAGGAGACTCAGTCTCTCAACACCTTGCAGCAGGCCATCGCTTCCAAAGGCGGAGTGGTTCTTGGCATCAGCGTGGATGAAGACAAGGACGCATACGAAAAGTTTCTAGGGGACAATCATGTGGTCTTCCCCACCTATCGCGACGCCTCCAAGAAAACCGCCGCGGATTACGGCACGTCGATGTACCCCGAAACGTATCTGATCGATCGCCAGGGCCGCCTCGCACGCAAGATCGTGGGGCCGCAGGATTGGCAATCGCCTGAAAACATGCGCTCCATTGATGTCCTGTTGAACCAAAATTAGGATTTCGCTGAAAAGCCCGCGGCGCTGAAAGCGCGGCTGCATGCTAGCCCATGGCAACGCCCTGGGTTTCGGACACAACGGATTTATGTGCGCCCTGAAAGGGCGCAGGAATCCCCTCCGCCCTTTCAGGGCGGGCAATCACAATGAGGCTCGATACCCGGGGCGCTGCCCCGGGCTGATAATCTCCGCGCCTTTGGCGCGAAAACGCGAGCGTGTTATCAAGCGTAGGAAACTGCCGAAGGGCGGCTTGTGATGACCTTCAGCGGTAAATGAGGGGGAGGGCTTCAGCGATGTGCAGGCAGGAACTTGACCAGCGTGGTCCGGGCCACGCCGCCCTCGGCGTTATAGAGCACGCGGTCCACGCGCGAAAGCAATTCCTGGCCGTTGATCCCGCCCGCCCCTCCGGTTTGTGCATTGGAAAAAGCAAACTTCTCCAGCCCGAGGGCAGGCAGCGCCTGGCCGCGGCAATGGATGGCAATTTCGATGCGATCGGAAAACGTGTCGAGCGTAACGTCAACGACTTGGCCATCGCCACCGAGTTTCGAAATGGTTTCGCGGCAGACGTCCCCCGCGGCCCTTGCCAGCTCCGCGCCCGCTTCCGTCTCAAATCCCGCCTGGATCGCCTGGTGTTCCACGGCGCAGCAGAATACCCCGACCAGATTCCAATCCTGGTCCAGGTGAAACACGACGCGTACAGGCTCGTCAGCCATTGGATTGGGCATTGGATTGGGCCACGCTGATTTCGCAAGCCTCCCGGCAATCCGGGCAGTAGTATTTGCCATCCATACAGAGTCGGACGCCCTGCTGGCCCTGGCAGTAGCAGCAGTAGCGATCACACGCGCACTTGCCCTCCGGCAGGTCGCATTGCGAACAGAGAATTGTGCTTTGCATATTCTTCTCTCGCCTTTGTGCGGAGCATTGAAACACGCCCCAGACGCAAACCACACTATCAAACACTATAGGCCAGCCCGACAGGCCAGAACAAGCCGCAAGTGCCGTGCTGGGCAACTCCTGTGCACCTTGCCAGGTTCTCCCCCGCCTTTCTTGACACGTTTCAAAGCCGCGTGTTAGTTTCGATTTTGCTCTTCGTTTCCTGAGAATTTCGAGTGACATCTCCGACTACCACACAACTTCGCAAGACCGCGTTGAACGGCGTTCACCGGGGCCTCAAAGCCAAAATGGTCAATTTTGGGGGCTGGGACATGCCTGTCGAGTATTCGGGCATTGTGGCCGAGCATATGGCGACGCGCACGGCGGCGGGACTGTTCGACGTCAGCCATATGGGCGAGGTTGAGGTACGCGGGGTGCGCGCGCTTGAGCTCGTCCAGCACGTCACTTGCAACGACGCGTCAAAGCTGGTGGTCGGACAGGCGCAGTACTCGGGGCTGATGACCGAGAAGGGCACGTTTGTCGATGACCTGCTCGTACACAAGATTTCCGATACGCATTATTTCTTGTGCGTCAACGCGAGCAATCAGGATCAGGACTTCGAGCACATTCGCGCGCACAATCGCGCCGGCGCGCAGATCGAAAATGCGGGCGAGCGCTATTCGCAGCTCGCGATCCAGGGACCGAAAGCGCTGGGCATCCTGCAACGTTTCACGGACGTGCCGCTCGAATCGATCCGCTACTATTATTTTGCGTTCGGGAAAGTCGATGGCGTGGACTGCCTGATTGCGCGCACCGGGTACACGGGAGAAGACGGCTTCGAAATTTATTTCGCGCCGGAGCATTCCGAGAAGCTGTGGTCCAAGCTTCTCGATGCGGGCTCCGGGCAAGGGATGCTGCCGTGCGGTCTGGGCGCGCGAAACACGCTGCGGCTTGAAGCGTCCATGTGCCTGTACGGCCACGAAATTGACGATACAACGACGCCGTGGGAGGCGGGCCTGGGCTGGATCTGCAAGCCGGCCAAGGGAGAATTCCTCGGGCGCGATGTTCTCGTCCGGCAGAAAGAAAAAGGAATCGACCGCGCTCTCGTGGGATTCGAGATGCAGGATCGCCTTATCGCGCGCGACGCCTGCGTGGTTTCGATCGGCGGCAAGCCGGCCGGCCGCGTGACGAGCGGCTCGCCCGCACCTTTTTTGAAAAAGAACATTGGCATGGCTTTTGTTCCAACGGTATCTAAATCACCGGGAACGGAAATCACGATCGGGATCCGCGCGAATCAGGCACCCGCGCGAATCGTTCCGATGCCGTTTTACAAGCGAACGAAGTAGAATTTAGTAGGACGGGCTTCAGCCTGTCGTTTTTCTTTTGGAGCAACGCAAACGTAAAACCGATAGGCTGAAGCCTGTCCTACCAGATTCAAGGAGCCGGAATGTACCCAAGCGACTACCGCTACACCAAGGAACACGAGTGGATCAAAGTGTCCGGCAGCACGGGCACGATCGGGATCACCGATTACGCGCAGCATGAACTGGGCGACGTCGTTTTCGTGGAAATGCCCGCGGTCGGCGCGAAGATCACGGCCGGGCAAGTGTTCGGCACCGTGGAATCGGTCAAGGCGGTCAGCGAAATTTTTGCGCCCGTGTCCGGCGAAGTGACCGAAGGCAATGCCGCGCTCTCCGGCGCTCCCGAAACGCTCAACTCCGATCCGCACGGCGCCGGGTGGCTCATCAAGATCAAGCTCGCCAATCCCGCCGAAGTTTCCGGGCTGATGGACGCGGCCGCGTACCAGGCGTTCATCTCCGAAAAGGAAGCCTCGGCCTGATGCGCTATCTTCCCAAGAGCACAGTCGAGCGCCGGGAAATGCTGGATGCCATCGGCGCGCGGTCCATCGAAAACCTGTTCGCGTCGATCCCGGAACCATTCCGGCTGAAAGAGCCGCTGAAGCTTCCTGCCCCGATGTCCGAACAGGAGATCATCGAATATTTTCGCGCGCGCGCGGCGGAAAATTCCTGTGGGTATACGAGTTTTCTCGGCGCGGGCGTTTACAACCATTTGCGCTCGGTGGTCACGGATTCGCTGATCCAGCGCGGCGAATTCCTCACTTCCTACACGCCGTATCAGGCGGAAATCAGCCAGGGCACGCTGCAGGCGATCTTCGAGTTTCAGACGCTGATGTGCCAGCTCACCGGGATGGAAGTCGCGAACGCGTCCATGTGGGACGGCTCGACGGCGACCACCGAGGCCGTGCTCATGGCCGAGCGGCTGACCGGGCGGCATCGCGTCGTCGTGGCGCGCTCGCTGCATCCGGAATATCGCCAGGTGCTGGAGACGTACACGCGCAATCTCGGCCTGCGCATCGACGAGATCGGATTTACCAGCGCGGGCCAGGTGGATGCGAATCGCCTGGAAGGCGCGATCACCAGCGAAACCGCGGCGGTAGTTGTGCAGTCGCCCAATTTTTTTGGCGTCCTCGAACAGGTGCCGCGTCTCGCGTCACTCGCACACACCAAAGGCGCGCTGCTCGTCGTCGCCATCACCGAAGGCGTGTCGCTCGGCGCCGTGCGGCCTCCCGTCGAGGCAGACATTGTCGCGATGGAGGGGCAGAGCTTTGGCCTGCCGCAGAGCTATGGCGGACCGTACGCCGGAGTGATCGCCACGCGCGAGAAATTCGTGCGGCAGATGCCGGGACGGCTCGCGGGCGAAACGGTGGACAGCCATGGGAAGCGCGGCTACGTGCTCACTCTCGCCACGCGCGAGCAGCACATTCGCCGCGAGAAGGCCACCTCGAATATTTGCACGAATCAAGCGCTTTGCGCCCTGGCCGTGAACATTCACTTGTGCCTCCTCGGCAAAGAGGGCTTGAAGGAACTCGCGGCCCAGAATCTTGCCAAGGCGCGGTTCGCGCTCGAAGAGCTGGAAAAAATTCGCGGCGTGCGCCGGGCGTTTTCCGGGCCGTTTTTCAACGAATTCGTGGTCGAGTTTCCCCGCTCCGTAAAGCTGGTGAACGCGGAATTGCTGCGGCACAAAATTATCGGGCCGCTGCCGATCGGAAGTTACTTCGCGGATCTGACCAAGCGCGGCCTGTTCTGCGTCACGGAAACGGTTTCGCGCGCGGAAATCGAGCGCATGGCCGAAGCGATCCGGGATATTTTGTCGAAGCCGATTTGAGGCCACGTGGCGCCGGCGTCCCGCCGGCAGTTTTGCAGGGTTTGTGGGTCGGAGCTTTAGCTCCGACATCCGACAGCTATACGAAGGGCTTTAGCCCCTGAGCGGTCAGGGGCTAAAGCCCGGTGTTTGGCGATGTTCATGTCGCGGCTGAAGCCGCGACCCACAAATCGGGATTGCATGGCCAATTTCTTTGGAGCCTTGCTAAGGGAGCGTTCGATTGAACAATCGCATCAAAATCGCGGGACGCCAAGTCAACCGGAATGAAGGGCTCATCTTCGAGGAGTCCGCGCCGGGCAAGCGCGGCTTCGAGCTGCCTCCGCTCGACGTGCCCGCCGTGGACGCGCGAACAGAGCTGGGCGCGGATTACGTTCGCGAGGCCGTCGAAGGTTTCCCCGAAGTCAGCGAAATCGAAGTGATCCGCCACTTCACTCGGCTCTCAACCTGGAACTACGCGATCGATCTCGGCATGTACCCGCTCGGTTCCTGCACGATGAAATACAATCCGCGCGTGAACGAATTCGTCGCGCGCCTGGACGGCATCGCTACCGAACATCCCTATCAGCCGCAGGAACTCTCGCAAGGCTGCTTGAAAATTCTGCAACTGCTTCAGAACTGCCTGGTCGAAATTACCGGCATGGATACCGGGACACTGGAGCCGGCGGCCGGCGCGCAGGGCGAACTCACCGGCCTGCTGCTCATTCGCGCTTACCTCGAAGACACGCAGGGACACCCGCGCAAAAAAGTTTTGATTCCCGACTCCGCGCACGGCACCAATCCCGCGACCGCGGTGATCGCCGGATACGACGTCGAAAATGTGCGCTCGGATGAGCGCGGGCAAATCGATGTCGCACGCCTGAAGGAAATTGTGAATGGCGACGTGGCCGCCATGATGGTCACGAATCCTTCGACGCTCGGCGTATTCGAGCAAAATATCGCCGAGGCCGCCAAAATCCTGCACGAACACGGCGCTCTCCTCTACATGGACGGCGCGAATATGAACGCGCTGGCCGGCGTCGCGCGCCCCGGCGACTTTGGCGTGGACGTGATGCACCTCAATCTGCACAAGACGTTTTCCACGCCGCATGGCGGCGGCGGTCCGGGCGCGGGCCCGGTGATGGTCAAGAAAATTCTCGAACCGTACTTGCCGATTCCCGTTTTGGTGGAAAAACACGGGAATTTAGCTCTCGATAGCCACAAACTGAAATCCATTGGCAGAGTGCGCGCGTTCGGCGGAAATTTTGGCGTGCTGGTCCGCGCTCTCGCCTACACACTGGCCTACGGACCGGGTATCCGCCAGGCCACGGAAGATGCGGTCCTCAACGCCAATTACATTCGCAAGAAGCTCGAAGACGTGTACGACCTGCCTTTCAATTTGCCCTCGATGCACGAAGTGGTTTTCAGCGACGCGCGGCAGAAAAAGAATGGCGTGAACACGATGGACATCGCCAAGCGCCTGATCGATTACGGCTTCCATCCGTACACGACGGCGTTTCCGCTGATCGTGCCGGGCGCGATGATGATTGAGCCCACCGAATCGGAGTCGAAGCAGGAGTGCGATCTGTTCGTGGACGCGATGCGCTCGATTGCAGAGGAAGCCGCTACCACGCCCGAGATCGTCAAGACCGCGCCGCATTCCACCAAGGTTGGCCGGCTCGACGAAGTCGGCGCCGCGCGCAAGCCTGTGCTGCGTTGGAAGCCGAAAGCGCATTCCTCGCAGGCTTAAGTAGGACAGGCTTCAGCCTGTCTGTTTTTGGTATCTGTAATGCCGGCAGAGAACCGACAGGCTGAAGCCTGTCCTACTCAGCCTACCTGCTCAGGATCGGCTCTAATTCCGGCTCAGCTACCCTGGTCTTATCCGCTCCCGAGGGGCTGGCGGCGGTCCTCACGGCGGCTGTGCGGGCGCGACGCCGCGGTGGCGCAGGAATAACGGCGCCCCGGCCTTCGCGGTGAAATGAGATGCACTCCTTGTCTTCGTCCCAATCGATTACCAGTATGTCTCCGAACCAAATCTGCTCGGTGGCCAGCAGGCTCGCCAGCGGATAGACCACATACTTCTCAATGGCCCGCTTCAAGTGCCGCGCGCCGTACTTCATGTCCGTGCCTTCCTGCAGCAGAAATCTCCTCGCCGCACTCGTCACCCGGAACAAAAACTGCCCGCGCCCCGTGTCCAATACCCTCTGCTGCACCATCCCCAGCTCTATCTCCAGAATCTGCTCCAACTGCTCCTGCCGCAGCGGATGAAACACCACCACCTTATCCAAACGATTCATGAACTCCGGCGAGAACTTCTTCTTCGCC
>DATNIO010000176.1:0-3818 GCA_035604385.1 Verrucomicrobiia bacterium
TCGAAGAAGGAAATGTCCGCGCGCGCGTGCTCTTCGTGGTGCCCGAGTTGGCGGCCGTGGAAGCCCTTCCGATTTTCGAGCGCGAAAAATTACCCTATGTTGTGAAGCCATTCCAATTTCACGACCTGCTGGAAAAGGTGAGCGATCTCTTAATGGAAGCGGCCGCGCTGGCCAACCCGATCCGCCGCGTGCGCCACGATTCCAACTTGTCCGAGCGCAAGCGCAAGGAAGGGCGCCAAGGCCGCGAATCCGGCAATGCCTTCGCCCAGCGCAACACCAACATGTTCGCCAAACGTGACGAATACGTCATGACCGAGGAAGAGATCGCGGAATACGAAAAGTCCGAAAGAGAAGAACGGGAACTGAAAAAGAAAAAGAAGCCCTCGGAAGACCGCTACTGATACCCACTGAGCAGGACTCAATTCCCCAACGATTGTGAACCATCGGCACCCTGCCTTGGCTGCCAGATTCGCACCACGCTTCGATCTGGCGTGGCGGCCAGCAATTCGGCGGCTGTCCTGCGCAGAACTGGGTGCGGAAATTCGGGAGCGAGTTCGGCCAGGGGAACCAGCACGAAGCGACGCTCGGCAAGGCGCGGGTGCGGAATCTCCATTTCGGCTTCGCGAATCACGGCTGCTCCGTAGAAAATAATGTCTAGGTCGATGATCCGGGGGCCGCGCGAGACAAGTTTCTTGCTGCCGAGCTTGCGTTCCGTCGCCTGCAGCCCTTCGAGCAATTGGCGCGGCCCAAGGGAAGTTTCCGCCTCGACAACGCAATTCAGAAACCAGGGCTGCGCGAGAAAATCGACGGGCTCGGTCTCATAGATGGAAGAGCGGCGCAATACACGCACGCCAATTTCCGCGAGAGCTTCAACGGCGTGTTCCAGATTCGCGGCCCGTTCGCCAAGGTTCGATCCGAGCGAAAGATAGATGAGTTTGCCGTCCGCCATACTGAAGAATGAAACCACAGATGCACACGGATTAACACGGATAAAGCTTAAGAGCTAATCAAAGAGAACACAGAGGCCACAGAGAAACAAATAAAGAGTAGAACGAGAAATGTACCGGATTCCGAGATTTTATTTCCCACATGAATGATTTCTTATCTCTTCGGCTTCTATCCGTGTTCATCCGTGTGCATCCGTGGTTCCACTTCAAAACAAGCCGGGCTGGCGGCGCGGCGGTTCGAGGCTGAAATGTTTGTAGGCGAGGGCTGTAGCGACGCGGCCGCGCTGCGTGCGGTCGAGCAGGCCAAGCTGCATCAAGTAGGGTTCGTAAATCTCCTCAATGGCGTCTTCTTCTTCGCTGATGGAGGCCGCAAGTGTGCTGAGCCCCACGGGTCCGCCGGCATATTTTTGGAGAATCGTGAGCATGAGGGTGCGATCGACTTCGTCGAGGCCGTGCTCGTCAACACCCAGCATCTGGAGCGCTTCCTTGGCCACCGCGAGAGTGATGTGTCCCTGCGCCCGCACCTGCGCGAAATCGCGCGCGCGGCGCAGCAACCGGTTGGCGACGCGCGGCGTGCCCCGGCTGCGGCGGGCAAGCTCGAACGCGCCATCGTCATCCACCGCGATTCCCAGGATGGATGCCGACCGGCGAACAATGGTGACCAGATCTTCCGGGGTATAAAACTCCAGCCGGTGCACGATGCCGAAACGGGAGCGCAGCGGCGCGGTCACGAGGCCCGCACGCGTGGTCGCGCCGATCAGCGTGAAGCGGTTCAGGATGAAGGGATGGATTCGCGCGCCTGCGCCCTGCCCGATCACCAGATCAATTCGATAGTCTTCCATCGCGGGGTACAGAACTTCCTCAATGGCAGGCACCAGGCGGTGAATTTCGTCGAGAAAAAATACTTCGCGCAGTTCGAGCGATGTAAGAATCGCGGTCAGATCGCCCTTGCGTTCGAGAAGGGGTCCGGAACTGGTTTTGATCGTCACGCCGAGCTCGCTGGCGATGATCTGGGCGAGTGTAGTCTTGCCAAGCCCTGGCGGGCCATAGAGCAAGACGTGATCGAGCGCCTCGCCGCGGCTGCGCGCCGCCTGAATGGCGATCTCGATGTTTTCCTTCACGCGCGACTGGCCGATGTAGTCGGCGAAGCGCTGAGGGCGCACGCTTGCGTCGATGCGCGCGTCTTCATCCAGCGCCGCGCCGGTGACGATGCGGCGCGTCGGCTGCTCCATTTTCGGCTCACTTCCTGTTCCGGGGCTCATCCTTAATTTGCCTCGTCCATCCTGATTCGCACTTCTTTCATCCAGTCGCGACAGCCGGTCCTATCGCGCGGCCCTGGCGCTGGCTTGCGCGGGCGCAGTCAATTGTTGCAGGGCGCTGCGCAAAAGAGTCTCAAATGTTTCGGAGGCGCCATTCTTTCCCGCTCGCTCGACAGCCTGCTCGGCGGCGTGCTGGTCATAGCCAAGATTGAGCAGCGCGGACACGACGTCGCCAGAAGTCCCAGTTGTCGCCGCCGGTCTGTGCGTATCCTCTGGAATCTCCATCGCCGCGAGCTTGTCGCGCAGCTCAACGATCATGCGCTCAGCCGTCTTGCGGCCAACGCCGGGAATACGCGTCAGGCGCGCCAGATCGCCCGAGCGGACCGCAGGCACCAGATCGTCCACGCTCATGCCGGAAAGAATTTTCAGCGCCAGCACCGGGCCCACGCCGGAAGCGGAAATCAGCAGCTCGAACAAATGCTTTTCGCGCGCGCTCAGAAAGCCGTAGAGAGCGATCGCGTCCTCGCGCACCTGCGTGTGGATCAACAGAGTGACATTGGCATGGAGGTCGCCCAGCGCGTAAAACGTCGAAAGAGGAATATGTACGAGGTAGCCGACTCCGCCCACGTCCACCAGCACCTGGTTCGGCCGTTTATCGCCGAGCGTTCCGCGAAGCTGAGCAATCATCTCGTGTCTACCCGCCCGCGATTATGGCGGCGCGTCGGCAGAGTGTCAACGCAACGCCACGGTAGGGCCATCCGCGACGTGCCATCAAAATTAAACTAAGATTTGATCTGCCTTCATCAGTGTCCATCTGCGTTTATCTGTGGATTCATTCCGCAAAATCACACTTCATGAAGATCGACCGAATCAATCACTCCGATGACGGCGGAGTCGATGGGAGAGTTGGGACGGCCGACGGCGGTCATGGCGGAAAAACCTTCCGTGGTGAGCAACACGCGGTCGCCAATGCCCGCGCTCACTGCGTCGAGCGCGAGGACCGGATCGCCGCGATCCGTGCCGTCGAGGTGAAGCGGCTGGACGACGAGGATCTTGCGCCCTTCGTGGGAAGGCACTTTCTGCGTGGCAACCACATCGCCAATGACGCAGCCAATCAGCATGTGAGGAAGTGTAGGGTCCAATGCTAGAACTTGAAAGAACAAAATTTGGAATCAGAATTGGGCAGAAGAGGCGGACCGGAGTCTAGTTCACCGGAATATTCACGGAATCGACGATGCCTACGATGGTGGCTTCGGTGGGCAAATTGGCGGGGAGAAATGGGAAGCTCGCTTCTTTGCCGCGGCACCAGTAGATTGTTTCGCCGGCGCCGGCGCCGACCGCGTCCAGGGCAATGACCGGGCGGCCTTTGTCGTGGCCCTGGCGGTCGAGCGGCTGAACGATCAGGAGTTTCTGTCCGCTGAGCGCCGGGTCTTTCATGGTGCAGACTACGTTGCCGATGATGCGTCCTAGGAGCATCTTATTTCTTTCGCGCGGCGGCGAGTTCGGCTTCGTGCAGGGCGTCTAGCATGACTTCATCAACGATGCCGACGATTGCGGCGTCCACGGGGCGGTCCTTGCATTCGGCGGCGTTGCGCGCGGAGCTGCCGGTGAC
>DATNIO010000177.1:0-3284 GCA_035604385.1 Verrucomicrobiia bacterium
CGGTGCGCAGATAGAAAGCCTCGAACTCGGGCTGGCTACTCCGCTCGCCGGTACGCGATTCAGCCATTGTCAGGTAGCACAGCGTCACGCCTGCGACCAAGGTACTACTCCTTTGCCTCTCCCTGGAATTTTCTAGCCAGCCAAAATGAAATTGCCGCGGAGATCAGGAAGCCGATTCCCAGACAGCCGAGTACAATGCCGATCCGCAGAGGCAAGAGCGATGCGTTGCCGAAATTCGCGAACGCAAACCCCATTCCCGTAAACAGCAACACCACACCGGTGCGCACGGAATTTAGAATGGCGCTCTTCGAGCTGGTAGCCGTGTCTGCGAAGCTCATCACGTATTTTTGCCCGGCAGGCGATTGAACGAAATCGGCAAAATCCTTCGCGGAAGCAAATTTGTCCAGCACGTGTTGTTGCATGGCGTTCCGCTGTTTGCGGCGGAGTGTGACCGTGATCAGATACAGGGCATATCCAAAAAATGCCCACATTGTCACCATCATGAGCCATTCTCTTGCTTGGCTTTGAAGCATCGGATCCATGTGATCTCCTCCGGTTCTAATACGATGGAGCGTGGACAAAGGTTAACAGGCGAGAAGAGAGTCTTTGGGGTGTGCGCCAAGCCGACTGCCCACACCATCCGCCTTTGCTCGTGTGGGAGGCTCTGCCCTGGCATGCATAAGCTGGCCTTAAATCGCCATCAGGACTCACAATCCTGGGATGTAGGTCACTTATTGGATTTTCGGCAATCCGGAAGCTATCCAGACACGGGGTTGTGGGAAGTTGTAGATTGGGCTTCTGAACGTAGGGTCCGCATCCCTCGCCGACGAGGTTAGCACTATGCTGATGCCTGCTGCCCATCGAAACAGTCACGATGATCGGATTGAGTCACCCCCCCAATTGAGAATCCAGTCTCCACGTCCGCTGGCGTGCGTTGTACTTGCTAGTTCTTCACCCTGATAGTACATTCCCCCCTTCTCACCCGGCATCTCCTAGAAGGAGTGCTCAATCATGGTTATCGGCGACCGTCTCCGTGAAATGCGCGAACTGAAGAAAATGTCACAAGGTGACATAGAGCATCGCACGGGCCTATTCCGCTGCTATATCTCACGAGTCGAGAATGGCCATATCGTGCCATCAATCGAAACGCTGGAGAAGTTTGCCCGCGCACTTGAAGTTCCCATGTATCAGCTTTTCTACGATGGCAAGAATCCGCCGAAACCGCCTGAACTACCTAAAGGGAGGCCACACGACAAGCTCACCTGGGGTGCATCCGGGAAGCAAGCCCGCATGCTTCACAAATTCCGTCGTGCGCTAAGCGAAATTGATGACAGCAACCGGATGCTGATTCTCAAAGTGGCTAGGAAGATGGCAGCTCGCTCGCGCTAAATGCGCCGGGTTTTGAATGCCGCCATTTCTAACCACTAGGCGCGAGCCTCGAAGGCACCGATCTGTTGCATTAAGCCCATCAGGTCGAACTGTGCCCAGTGTTCGGCGATCTTGCCGTCAACGACGCGGTTGAACTCAATCCCCGTCATCGTCACCGCCCTGCCCGTTGCCGACACGCCCTGAAATTCACCACGATGGGTCCCGGTGAGCGTCCAGCGGCTGACCACGCGGTCCCCCTCGGCGATGGAGTCGTCGACGGAGATCCGCGCATCCGGAAACGCCGTGGTGAAGGTGCTCATGAAACCCGCCCAGACGTCGTTGTTTAAAGGCTCTTTCGCACCCGACATATAAGCCCGAAAATCAGGGCCTCTGTGGGCCGTTTCGGTCCGCCAGTCGCGCTCGTTGAACGCCTGTATCCAGCGAAGATTCATGGTCTTGTTGTCGGCGGCGGGATCTGATTCGATTCCTTCTTCAGCAACCTGTTCCGGCAGCGGTCCCAAAATGTCAACTTTGTATTTCGCCGCCACGGTCATGAGCTTCGCCATGTCCGGCGGCATGGAGTCCGTAAGCGGCACACTTAGATCCAAAACGAAATGCTCAAATCCGGCAGGAGCGCATAGTAGCAGCATCCGTGCCGGGGCAGATCCCACAACCTTGAAGCCGTGAGGGATTTCGCGCGGCCCGAATACGTAAGTGCCTGGTCCAGCCTTCGACCACTTGCCACCGCAGACGAATGCCATTTCTCCTTCGAGGACGTAAAACGCTTCATCTTCAAGATGGTGTGTGTGGTACGGCGAAGCAAAACCGGGCGGCATCATCCACTGCTCCATCAGCCCGAACGCTCCATTGGTAGTTTCCCCCGTGGACCTCATCAGGGTCGGTATCCCAAGGAACCGGACAGCCGGATTTTCTCTCGTGTTTAGGTAAGGTTGTTGCTCTCGTGCGGTCATTTGCGCTCTCCTTGTCTTTAGCGGACCGTTTCCCTGTGATTGGTTCGCGTTTAATACCCGGATGTGTAGCGGGGGGGCCTGCTCATTGAAGGGGTCCCCCTCTTTACTTTGCGTGCCAGTTTGGACGGGCATAATTGTACACCTGAGGTCTCTAGGTGAATCCAATCGGTCTGTTCAAATAAGGACAGCTAGGGTGGTCAAATTGAGGAAGAAGATTGGCGCGCCCAAGGAGATTTGAGCTCCGAGGCTCTTAGTTCGTGGTGGCACTGTCTGTTGAGGTTGACTGGCTTTGCGATCTAAAGAGCGCCCAGAAACAGTTCTTTTTGAGTCGGTTGAAACGCGTTCTTTGGCAAGCGCATTTCTCAATGTTTCGGTATCTTTGGAAAATGGGGATTCTGGGCAGGCTTGGATTTTGGGCATGACCTGATGCATCGCGCCTCACGTCGAACTGAGCTAAGCATGTAGGCTTCGTTTCGTAGCGCTTTTCGGAGGGGGTTCGACCCCCCCCGGCTCCACGATAGCACTTGACAATCTCTAGTCTTTCTGATATAAGTATATGTCAGATGCAATCCGTCTCCACACGCAGCGCCGCTCGGAAGCTTGGCATCAGTCTTATCAGCCTTCAGCGTTACATCGCGGCCAAGAAGATAACCGCACCGAAGCTGCAATACATTGGGGGAGTGCGCATCCGTCTTTGGACCGCTCGTGACATTAACCGTGTTCGGAGGGAATTGCCGGGTATCCGGAACGGACGCAGTAAACGGAAACATAGAACGAGGTGACGTTGTGACGCAGACAAAACGAGCCGCACTTTATTGCAGGGTTTCGACGGCGGACCAACATCCCGAAACGCAGCTCTACGACTTGCGAGAAATGGCCAAGCAACGCGGCTATGAGATCGTCAACGAATATACCGACGTAATCTCCGGCGCCAAGGCAAAACGG
>DATNIO010000178.1:0-11061 GCA_035604385.1 Verrucomicrobiia bacterium
CATGTCCACGAAAAACAGCGCGCCGGCGTCTCGCGCGATTTTTGCCATGCGCGGAAAATCGATGATGCGCGAATATGCGCTCGCTCCCGCGACGATCATTTTCGGCTTGTGCTCCTGCGCCAGGCGGCCCAGTTCCTCGTAATCGATCGTCTCGGTTTCCTTGCTTACGCCGTAGGGAATAAATTTGTACATCTTCCCGGAAAAATTCAGCGGGTGCCCATGCGTCAGATGGCCGCCGTGCGCGAGATTCATGCCCAGGACGGTGTCGCCCAGCTGCAGCGCGGCCATGTAAACGGAAACGTTTGCCTGCGTGCCCGAATGGGATTGCACGTTGGCGTGCTCCGCGCCGAACAGGGCCTTCGCGCGGTCGATGGCAAGCTGCTCGGCGCGGTCGGCGAATTCGCAGCCGCCGTAGTAGCGCTTGCCGGGATAGCCCTCGGCGTACTTGTTGGTAAGCACCGACCCCATCGCTTCGAGAACCGCTTCCGAAACAAAATTTTCCGAGGGAATCAGTTCGAGGCCCGTGCCCTGGCGGCGCCCCTCCTCGCGCAATACTTCGGCGATTTCAGGATCGACGTCCTGGAGCGGGCGGTTCATGTGCTGTGAAATTTTGGTATCCATTTTTATTGGGGGTCTCCACGCTCGCCGCGGCGAGCGTTCAGTGTGAAAGAATTGACCGCACTCGCGTCAGGTTTGGTGCTCGCGTACCCGATCCATTTCGCTGATCTTGTCGACGCGCCGCTGATGGCGCCCTCCGGCAAATGTCGCGCCGAGAAATTCCTGCACGATGGCGATGGCTTCGTCCTCGCCCACGACTTTGCCGCCGAGGGCGATCACGTTCGCGTCATTGTGTTCGCGCGCCCGCCGCGCCGTAAGAGAATCATGCGCCAGCGCCGCGCGAATCCCTTCCACCTTATTCGCCGCGATGGAAACCCCGATCCCCGTGCCGCAGACTACGACGCCGAGAGAATCGTTTCCCGCGGCAACGCGCTCCCCAACCGCCTTCGCATAATCGGGATAGTCCACCGATTCTTCCGAGTGCGTGCCGACGTCTTCGACCCGGTATCCCGCGCCTTCCAAATATTTCTTGATCGTTTCCTTCGCGCGAAATCCCGCGTGATCGGAGCCCACTACGATGCGCGGTTTGGAGGAAGATTCTGCCAAGAGACTGACCGATGCAATTCTATCGGAATCCGGCGGGGAATTCCAATTCTTGAAAATGGATTTGCTATCTTGTGATGTATAAGTTACAATAGCCAAGTGGTCGAGATTCGCCATTATGTGACTCGCAGCGGGAAAGATGTCTTCGATCAATGGCTGACGCAACTCGCGGACGCCCGCACGCAGGCGAAGATTTCGGTCCGAATCAACCGGCTCGCGGCTGGAAATTTCGGCGACTGCAAGTCCCTCCACAAGGGCTTGTTTGAATTGCGAATCGATTGGGGGCCTGGCTACCGCATCTATTACGCGATGCTTGGCACTGCATGCGTATTGCTACTCTGCGGCGGCGACAAGCGAAAACAGTCGTCAGACATTGATCGGGCGCTGGAATATATAGAGGATTACAAGGAAAGGACTGGGACCCCATGAAACGCAAAGCGAGCATTTCCCACGACGAGGCAGTGGTACGCCGTCTACGGAAGGACCCGGACTTCGCCGCCGAATATCTCAAGGCCGCATTGGAAGACTCGGGGGAACCACGCGTTTTGCTCATTGCTCTTCGCCACCTGGCATTGGCGCGAGGCATCGCGAAAGTCGCAAAAGCCGCCGGAATCGAACGCGAAAGTCTCTATCGCGCACTATCCATTCGCGGCAACCCGCGCTTGTCTACTTTGGTCGCAGTTACAAAAGCCATCGGGCTGAGATTGACTGTTGAAGCTGCTCAGTAGGGAGTATTTTGCCCGGCTAAACGATTTGGTCCATTCAGTTCGCCGGTCAATATAGTTCAACCATTACCTTTGACTTCGCTTCGTTATCTCGAATCCCGCCCATTCCGGGCACACTGGCGCGAAACCGCAAGCGCAAAATGATAATTCTGGCTATTCCGGGCAAGGTGGCGTAAAAATGGCTGCTATAGGACGTCCCTTTCAGAAAGCGGCCCAGCTATCTGCCAGTAACCAGGAGGACCAAGATGAGTTCCGAACCCAATGTGATCGCTCCGAAGAGAGGCGACCGCGTGGCCATGGCTCAGCAAGAGGGTGTGTATGAGGTTGCCGACATCAATTCGCTGATGCAGACGGCAAACCTCAAGACGACGGACGGGCAAGGGCACATCACGCGAAATGTGCCGTGGACGGCGCTGAAGCCCCTTGCCAGGAAGTAGCGAGAAATAGCAAGAGGCGGCCGGAACGCCTGCGGCGTCCCGGCTCAGTACATTCTTCAGAGACTATCTTCGAGGAACGAGCGAAGGTTTCTCGACCTCGAGGGGTGTCGCAACTTGCGCAGGGCTTTCGCCTCGATCTGGCGAATACGCTCGCGCGTTACAGCGAAGGACTGTCCCACTTCTTCCAGCGTGTGCTCGGAACCATCTTCCAGACCGAAACGCATTTTGATCACGCGTTCTTCACGCGGCGTCAGCGTCTTCAGCAGGGATTCGGTTTGTTCCTGGAGGCTGATGCTGATGGCTGCGTCGGACGGAGAAACGGAAGACTTGTCCTCGATGAATTCGCCGAGGTGTGAATCTTCCTCTTCACCGATGGGAGTCTCGAGCGAAATGGGCTGCTGCGCAATTTCCTTGGTCTTGCGCACCTTCTCGACGGGAACGCCCAGGCGATGCGCGATCTCTTCCGCGCGCGGCTCGCGCCCAAGCTCCTGCACGAGCTGCCGGCTGGTTCGGACTTGCTTGTTGATCGTTTCGATCATGTGCACGGGCACACGGATCGTGCGGGCCTGGTCCGCGATGGCGCGGGTGACGGCCTGGCGGATCCACCACGTCGCGTAAGTGGAAAATTTGTAGCCGCGGCGCCATTCAAATTTGTCCGCGCCTTTCATCAAGCCGATATTGCCCTCCTGAATCAGGTCCAGGAATTGCAATCCGCGGTTGGTATATTTTTTCGCGATGGAAACAACGAGGCGAAGATTTGCCTCGACCATTTCCTTCTTGGCCTGGCTCGCTTCCGCTTCTCCGCGGAGCACCACCTGGAGCATGCGCTTGAGGTCGACCAGCCCAGTTTCGCTGGCGGCTTCAATTTCGCGCAGCTCGTTGCGGCGCGCGCGCAATTCCTTGCGCGCTTCCGCCGCATGATCGCCCTTGGAGGCGTCGGCCCTGCGTTCCAGCTTGACGATTTCGCGCTCGAGCGATTGCAGGCGCTCGACCGTGTGGTGAATCTTGTCGATGAGCCGCTTCCGCTCGAGCGAGTGGAAGTCAATCGACCGGGCGTGCTGCGACATCTCCACTCGCGTCCGGGCCAAACGATTCCGGTAGCGCAGGTAGAGCCGCTTGTTCGATTTCGGCGTATTGGCAAGCTGGGCGGCCTGCTTGTGCGCCAGAGCGTAAAGTTGTTCGATCTTGGCGATGATCCGAAGAATATCGCGCGTCTTGCTCTCGGTTTCCTCTTCGGTCAGCTCTTCCTGCTCAAACTGAATGATTTTTTTGATGGACAACGTGCCGGCGCGAAGATCCTTGCCGGCGGCAATCAATTCCTTGAGAACGATGGGAGAACGGGAAATTGTTTTCAGCACCATCAGGTGCCCGCGCTCCATGCGCTTGGCGATAGCCACTTCGTCCTGGCGCTTCAGCAGCGGAACGGTGCCCATCTCCCTCAGGTAGAGGCGGACCGGGTCATTATTCTTGTCAAGCATCCCCGGCGTGAGGTCCAGTTCGCCCTCTTCGGCGACAGCGCCGTGCTCGGCATCCAGGGCGTCCGGGACGGCTTGCGCGGCGTTTGCCGGAGCGATGTCCTCATCGGCCGCAACTCCAGCCTGCTCAAAGCCAGAGAGGTGCTGTTCGCCCTCCTCCGGCTCCGGCGCGGCCTCGGCGACAGGCAACACATTCTCTTCCTCTTCGGGAAGCAGGTACCTGCGCTCCTTGCCGATGCCGATGATGCTTCGGACCTCTTCTCCCGCTTCTTGGTTATTCAGAGACAAGCAGTTATCCCCCTTACGAATCAGCTCAATACGGCCGTCAGACCCTGCTCAAACCCTGGAGCGCGGCAGTTGGATGCACACACGACTCAGTTCGATTCCCTAAGTATTAGAGTCAATTGGCGGTGCTAAGTCACGTGGCGGAGGTGACGAAACGACCCCCCATTTAACGCCCTTCTTTTCAGTACGTTACGGCGTGGCAGGACGCGGGGCGAGCCTGGGATCATCGATCCGCACCTTCACAGCGTAGGCCTACATCTTTCGACGGAATAACGCGAAAAAAGTGTGCTCGAGAGGCTCTGCCAAAGCCACTGAACCCCCATCGGATCGTCAAGAGAATACAATTTCGCAACCTATTATCTCACGATTCTGTGATTCGTGCACGCAAGATCGGAACAATTTATCACGAAAAAATCGGAAAATTTGATGCGCGGACCCCATCTCATTTTTCGAATCTTCCCGCGTTCGAATCGAGAGCGCGATACCTTACCACAAGTGCTTGGCGGTTGCCCCGCATTTTGACTAGAACCGCGCCTTCAAATTCATGCAAAATGTCCTGTCATGCCAGTCGATCATATCCTGCGAGGCCTAAAGCGCTTTCAGAAGAAGGTCTATCCGAAGCACCGTGAATTGTTCCAGAAGCTGGCGCTGCAGCAAAGGCCGGCGGCCCTGTTCATCACCTGCGCCGATTCGCGGATTGATCCCTGCCTGCTGACGCAGACCAAGCCGGGCGAGCTATTTATCTGCCGTGTGATCGGAAATATCGTGCCGCGCTACCCCGAATCGATTGGCGGCGTTTCGGCGACGATCGAATATGCCGTGGGTGTCCTGGGCGTGCCCGACGTCATCGTGTGCGGGCATACGGATTGCGGCGTGATGAAGGGCGTCTTGAATCCGGAGGCGTTGAAACCACTTGCGAACGTGACCGCCTGGCTCGGCCATGCCCAGCCCGCACGCGAAGCCCTTGCGAAATCCGATGGCGGCTTGAGCGACGCTGAATTTCTGCTCGCACTCACGGAACGGAATGTAGTCGAACAGCTCAAAAATCTACATACGCACCCAGCCGTCGCCGCGCGGCTGGAGCAGGGTAGCTTGAAACTTCATGGTTGGGTGTATCACATCGGGAAAGGGGTTGTGACCACTTACAATTCGCGACGGGAGAGATTCTTTCGAGTGCGCACGATCAAGCCAAGGAAAACAAAGGCGCGCGATGGTGGGCCAGCGAGGAAGGGCGCAAAGAGGTGAACTTGATTTGATTGCATTTTCTCGTTGTGCGCAAATTTCGTCGGTGTGAGACTCCTGTTTCGCCGCTACTGGAGGTTGTTTGTGGTGCCGTCCCTACAGGACTCGGCTGCCAGAACCATCAAAGTTGGGGCCTGCTCCGGTGGGAGGTTTGTTTGCGCGGAAAGCAGGCGGAGCGTACGATGCGTTAGCCAGAGGTACAAGTCCGAAAAATTCCGGCCAAAAAATAAGAACGCTTACTACGGAGAAGGAGGTCAGCTTGAAGGCCACCATACTACCGTCACTCAGAATGCGCGACGCCGGCTATTTCCTTATCGTGTTTTCCTTCATCGTTGCCCTTCCGCACGTAGCGTCCGCTCAGATTGACCCTCGCACACTCGGAACATGGAAGCTTAACATCGCGAAATCTAAATTTGATCCCGGCCCGCCTCTAAGGAGCATGACCGTGACGAGGGAGCAAGTCGGCGACGCGGTGAAATACACCATTGAGCAGGAAGACGCGACCGGTATTCATCGAACAATCGTCGAGGCTCCGAAATACGATGGGAAGGACTATCCCCGAAAGGTACAGGACTACCCCAGGGCCGGGCCACCAGTTCCCGATACCATTTCCCTCAGGCGCATCGATGCAGACACCGTTGAGGAGACTTTAAAGAAATCCGGCAAAGTGGTTCAAACAGCAAGTCAGGTGCTGTCCAAGGATGGGAAGGTGATAACGACTACGCTTACTGGAACGACCGTAAGCGGTCAGCCTGTACATGTCGTGCTGGTATATGACAAGCAGTAGCAGATCGACGCGTCGTTGTGGTTCGGATATTCATTACCAGCCAAATGAGCCAAGTTTCTCTTATTCTTGCAAAGTGCCCCACTATGCTTCCCGGAGTTGGTTGACACCTCTGGCACCCTCGGCTACGCTTCTTTTTCTTGATCCTCGCCAATTTGCAGGACGCTGTAGACCGCCGCTTTAGACGCGGGGTGTTCACATGAAATTACGAAATTGTTCGCATGAATATAAGAAGGCATTTTTCAAGGACCGGTGCGCATGGCGGATTTGAAGCTTCCTACTCGCTCTGAAGATTTTTCCGAGTGGTACAACCAGCTTGTGTTGCGGGCGGAGCTTGCGGATTATGCGCCGGTGCGCGGCTGCATGATCGTGCGGCCGTATGGGTGGGCGCTGTGGGAAAACATTACGGCGCAACTCGATCGACGCTTCAAAGCTACGGGCCATGTAAACGCCGCGTTTCCGCTGCTCATTCCACAAAGCTTCATCAGCAAGGAGCAGTCGCACGTCGCCGGGTTTTCCCCCGAGTTGGCCGTCGTCACGCACGGCGGCGGAGAAAAACTGGAAGAGCCGCTGGTGATTCGTCCGACATCGGAGACGATCATCGGGCATGCCTACGCGAAATGGATTCAGTCGTACCGCGATTTGCCCGTCTTGATCAATCAGTGGAACAGCGTGGTGCGGTGGGAACTTCGCACGAAATTATTTCTGCGCACGCTCGAGTTTTTCTGGCAGGAAGGGCACACGGCGCACGCGACCCTCGAGGAAGCCGAAGCCGAAACACGCCAGATGCTCGATATTTACACCGACTTTGCGGTGAACGAAGCGGCCATCCCTGTCATTCCGGGCAGAAAATCGCAGTCCGAGCGGTTTGCCGGCGCCGACGCCACCTATTCGATCGAAGCGATGATGGGCGACGGCAAGGCTTTGCAGGCCGGCACTTCCCACAACCTGGGGCAGAATTTCGCGAAAGCCTTCGAGATCCGCTACCTCGACCAGGCCGGCGCGCTTCAGTATTGTTGGACGACCTCGTGGGGGCTTTCCACGCGGTTCATCGGCGCCATCATCATGGTGCATGGCGACGATCAAGGCCTGATTCTGCCGCCGAGGCTCGCGCCCTATCAAGTGGTGATTGTGCCCATCTTCAAGTCAGATGAAGAGAAGGCGCTGGTGTTCGAGGCCGCAAAAAAAATCCGCGACCAACTGGTGAAGGCAAGCATCCGCGTGAAAGTGGATGAGCGCGAGGGGCAAAGCCCCGGCTTCAAGTTCAATGACTGGGAAATGCGCGGCGTGTCGCTGCGCATGGAAATCGGGCCGAAGGATGTGGCCAAAGGCAGCGTGGTGCTGGCGCGCCGCGATCGGCCGGGCAAGGAAGGGAAGAGCTTCGTATCCCAGGAGGGGATTGCGGAATCGGTCGAGCAGCAACTCGGCGCGATTCAGAAGGCGCTCTTCGAGCGCGCGCTGGCATTCCGCAACATGCATACCTTTGAGCCGAAGAATCTCGAAGAGTTCCGTGTGGTAGTCGAGCAGGGATTTGCGCGTTCCTACTGGTGCGGCGACGCCAAGTGCGAAGAGCAAATTAAGGAAAAGACCAAGGCCACTCTGCGATGTATCCCCATGGAGCAGCCCGGTGTAGCAGGGGTCTGCATCCACTGCGGAAAACCGGCAAACGAACTCGCCATCTTCGGGAAGGCTTACTAGGGCATTCGCCGGCTACGATTTAACAAGCAACTTATTTATTATCAATCTGTTGCGGAAAGTGACTGTGCCGAAACCGGGCGCGGACTCACTCTCGACACCCCTCCGGTCCGATGCTAGCATTTTAAGATATGGAACTTTTCCCATGCCCGAGTTCGCATGGAACGGGTGCGTTCCGGTCGGGAGGCAGGCGTCTCTTTTCTCGCGCGGTTCCCGGCGGCGGCGCTGAGGAGAAACGAAGCCGTGAGAAGGGCGCGGGAAACCTCAAGGCAATCATATGGACAATCATTTTGGTGGCGTTTGTTTATACAGCCGTGATGGTGATACCGGTTCTGATTAATGAATACGAATTTCAAGACAGCCTTCAGAACATCGCGCGGTATGCCAGCGTCAATCGCAAGAATAATGAACAGGTCAAGCAGGCTGTATTGGAAGAGGCGCAGAAAGAGGATTTGCCGGTGCAAGCCGCAGACGTAAAGGTGGAAGGGAGCGCGGGAAACGTCCACATCAACGTCGATTATTCCGTTACCGTGGACCTGAAAGTTTATCAGTGGACGCTGAACTTCCACCCGGATGCAACCAACCTCTCACTGTTTTAGCGAGCAAGGAAGAGTGGGGTTCTCGCTCGTGCTGAGCCCCAGCCAGTAGTCACCGAGGCGCGACCCCTGCCGGCGATGATTCCCCACTCGTTTGGCGAATTCGAAATCGATCGCTGTGGCGTGTAAACTTATTCCGGTGCGGCCCGAAGGCGCATCTAAATAAACAGGGTACTGCGGGCCACATAGGGTTTTTCGCGGCGGAACGGAGAATTACCTTGCGTATTCGAATTGGCCGGGGTTTCTGGGGATCCCGGTTTGGGTTGGTCCTTCTTGGGACTTTCATTTTTCTTCTCCTTGGCGTAGCCGGCATTGGGACGTATTACTGGATTTCCTTTGGCCGGATGATCGATCTGCGTCTTTCCGGGCACATTCAGCAAACGACAGCCAAGATTTATGCCGCGCCTCAGCTGATCTATACGGGCGAATCGCTTAGCTTGGCGGATATGGCCAATCACCTGCAACGCGCGGGTTACAGCGAACTGGACATTTCAGGGACGCCGGGCCGCTACATTCTGCATGGCAACGAAATCGAAATCCGCCCGTCCAGCGAATCGTATTTTGGAACAAAAAACCGGCTGGTCGTGGATTTCAACGGCGCTCAAATCCAGAAGATCCGCTCCATGGATACTGGAGCCGCTGTTGATTCCGCCCAGGTTGAGCCGGAACTTTTGACGGCCTTGTTTGACAGTTCCCGCGAGAAGCGCCGCGCCATCAGCTACAACGATATTCCGAAGATTTTGCGCGATGCCGTGCTTTCCGTGGAAGACCGGCGCTTTTTCGAGCATCCGGGATTCGATCCCATCCGGATTCTGGGAGCGGCCTGGGCCGACTTGCGGCACGGGGCGCGCGTTCAAGGCGGCAGCACGATCTCCATGCAAGTGGCGCGCAGTTTCTTTTTCAGCACGGATCGGACCTTTCGGCGCAAGGTTGCCGAAACGGTCGTGGCCCTCGAACTCGAGCACCGCTTCAACAAACAGCAGATTTTCGAGCTCTACGCCAATGAAATTTATCTCGGGAACAGGGGCAGCTTCGCGATTCATGGATTTGGCGAGGCTTCTCTCGCGTACTTCAACAAGGATCTCCGCGAAGTGACGCTGCCGGAAGCCGCGTTTCTCGCCGGGATTATCCACGCGCCGAATCGCTACTCGACCTCCGAACGGCGGCCCGACCGCGCGATCGAGGCGCGGGACCGCGCACTTCTGGCGATGACCGAGAATGGGGCGATTACGCCCGTGCAGGCGCTCGGCGCCAAGAAAACCCCGTTGCAAATCGTGGCCGGCGGGCTCGAAGGCAGCACGGCGCCGTATTTCGTGGACATGGTGAAAGACCACCTGCTCGACCAGTTTTCCGAATCGGATCTTCTCTCGCAGAGTTTCCGTGTTTATACGACGCTCGATCCGGAGCTGCAACGCGTCGCCAGTGACGCAGTGGATCTGGGAGCAAAGAGCATCGACACCCAGCTTGCGAAACGTTACGCGCGGTGGAAAAAAGAAGGGCAGCCGGCGCCGCAGGCTCAGATCGCGATGGTGGTTCTGGACCCGCACTCCGGCGAAATCAAGGCGCTGATCGGCGGGCGCGATTACGGCGAAAGCCAGCTCAACCACATTCTCGCGCGGCGACAGCCCGGCTCCGCGTTCAAACCGTTCGTGTATGCTGCGGCTTTTGAAGGCGCGGTCGACGGGGTGAAGCCCATCGTGACTCCCGCGACGACGGTGATGGACGAGCCGACCACTTTCGATTTTGACGGCAAGGAATATACGCCCAACAACTACGGCGAAAAATTCCACGGCCAGGTCACGCTCCGGGAAGCGCTGACGTTTTCGCTGAATGTCGCGACCGTGAAAGTTGCCGAGCTGGTGGGCTACACGCGCGTCACGGACATGGCGCATCAATTCGGGCTCGATCCATCGATTCAGCCGACGCCATCGGTGGCGCTCGGGGCGTATGAAATGACGCCGCTCGAAGTTGCCACGGGGTACACGATTCTGGCCAATGAAGGCGTGCGCACCGAGCCGATGTTTATCCGCAACGTGGTCAATTCCGACGGAGAATCGCTGGAACAAAATGCGATCCGGTCGAGGCGGGCGCTCGATCCGCGTGTTGCTTACCTCGTGACCAGCATGCTCGAGGATGTCATCGACCACGGCACGGGCGCAACCGTTCGCGCCCGCGGTTTCACCGCGCCTGCTGCGGGGAAGACCGGCACATCCCGGGACGGATGGTTTGCCGGCTACACCTCGAACTTGTTGGCCATCGTGTGGGTGGGGTTTGACGACAACCGCGATCTCGGCCTTTCCGGCGCGAATGCTCCGGCGCCGATCTGGGCGGATTTCATGAAGCGCGCGGTGACCTTGCCCGCGTATCGCGACGTGAAGCCGTTTGACATGCCGGAAGGAGTCACGAAAGTTACGATTGATCCGGAGTCTTTGGCGCTCGCGACTCCGGAATGTCCGGTCACGCGCGAGGAAGTCTACATCCACGGCACGGAACCCACCGAGTTTTGCCCCTTGCATGGCGGGCACATGGCCAACGATTCGCCTCCGGGTTCCTGGCTATCGCATGTTTTTGGCGGGGACAAGGACAAGGGAGCCGATTCCGAGAATCCGGCCGTGTCCGGACCCACAAGCGTCCGGCCTCCCTCGCCGCCGGCCTCCGCCG
>DATNIO010000179.1:0-13186 GCA_035604385.1 Verrucomicrobiia bacterium
GAGGCCTTCGCCGTGCACATCGTCATACCAGATGTTGTCCTTCTGATCGGTGACCACTTGCAGGAGCGAACCGGCCGTTGGCAGCGCGTGCCGCGTCATTTTGCCCGTGGCGGGATCGAGCTCGCCCACCATACCTCCGAAAATTTCCGCCCAGTAGACATGCCCCTTGCTGTCCAGCGTGATTCCGTGCGCGAAAACAAATCCGGGCGCATCCGCAGGCAAAGGGAAGAATTTCCAGCGCTCGCCGGGATCCGTGTTTCGCGGATCGAGATGGACCATGGCGTTGGTCGGCGGATCGGCATACCAGATCGTGCCGTCACTGGCGATAAAAGGATCGTGCAGGTACGGCTTCGGATCGGGGTTCTTCATCCGGTCCGCCACGAGGTGCGCTTCGCGCGCCTCCGAACTGATCGTCACGCCGGAGCTGTCGGCCTGTTTTTCGGACTTCTTGATCGAGGGCGCTGGAGGCAAATTCGTCAGATCGTATTCCACATAGATCGCTTTCGAGAGGGCGTCTTCGTCCACTGGATAGGGATCGTGCTTCAGCCGTTGATTGGGAGAGTTCGGTCCGAAGTTGGCCGTGAGATATTGGACCATGGCGTCCTGTTCCGCTTTGGTGATGACGGTGTGCGACATGGGAGGCACGACGCCTCCCAAATTGAATGGGCCGTGCATCATTTTGCGCAGGCCCATGCGAAAGCCCGCTTCGGTGAGATGCATCGTGTTGTAGGAATCCGGTCCGTGGCATCCGATGCAATTTTTCTTCAGCAAGTCGAGGCCCGGCCCCGGCGGATACATTTCGTCGAAGGTCTTGTAAACAACGTCGCTGGGTTTTTCTGCCTGCTTCGTGAGCGCGAGGTTCACCGTCCGCGTTTCGCCGGGGGCGAGATCTGTCTTCTGCACCGGCGAGTCGTACCCATCTTGAAGGACGCTGATCTCGTAGGGGCCGGGCAGCGCTTGCGGGACGGTATATTTGCCGTCCTTGGTGAAGACCACGTACCAGATCATGGCGCGCACATTGTGCGCCGTCACGCGGAAGCCCCGCACCTGGCCTTGATCCGTCGAGACGGTTCCCGCGATCGTTCCGCGCGCGGGCACTTGCGCGCCAGCCGAACCCGGCAGCAACAAGACCAATAGTGAAATGAGCAGGGCGGCGACTAGGCACTCTTCGCATTTTTTCTGGGTGGGCATTTGCAATCCCTCCTATCAGTCTTCGTATCCTACTGCGGAGTCTAGTTCGGCACCAGTGGCGCAGGCTTCCAGCCTGTGGGGGTTAGTGCTTGCAAAGACTAAAACCCACAGGCTGGAAGCCTGCGCCACCTAATCCGCTGCGCTAGCTGCGAGGACTTGGCGATGTGGGAGGATTCTGCGGCGGAGGGATTGCTTTGGCGGGAGCTTCGCCCGGCGGCAAGTTCTCGGGCACGGACGGACTGTTTCCCGGACTGGCTTCCAGCGTGGTCGGGCCTTCGCCGGCTTCTGTGGGAGCGGTGTCTGGCGTGTCCACCTTTACATTTTTGGTCAGCGCGACTTTTTCCAGAGGCACAACGTTTTGGAAAGCCAGAACGGGCTTGCCGTCCAGCGCGCCCTGCATGAATTCGAGCCAGATCGGCAGCGCGGCGACGGCGCCGGTTTCGGGCTTGCCCAGCGACACGGATTTATCGTCGTAGCCGACCCAGACGCCGGCGGTTATTTCCGGAGTGAAGCCGATGAACCAGGCGTCGGTGAAATCGTTGGTCGTGCCGGTCTTGCCGCCGGCGGGGCGGCCCAGGGCGCGCGCGGGAGTGCCGGTACCGCGCTGGACGACATCTTGGAGCATCGCCGTCATCGTGCGCGCGACCTCGGGTTCCACCACGTCGTGAACGAGGGGATGCGCTTGTTCGAGCAGCGCTCCGTCATAGGTGGTCACGCGGCGAATCATGTGCGGATCGATGCGGATCCCGTCGTCGGGAAACACTGTGAATGCCGAGGTGTGTTCGAGCAGATTCAAATCCGCCGCGCCCAGCGTGATGGGCAAATAGGGCGGCAAGGGACTGGTGATGCCGAAGCGGCGGGCCATGTCGATCACCGCGTTCATGCCGACTTTTTCGGCGAGCTTGACGGCGGGAACGTTGCGCGAGCCATCGAGCGCTCGGCGCAGCGTGATCACCCCTTCAAATTTTTCGTCGTAATTGTGCGGCGAGTACGGCTGGCCGCCGCTCATTGTGGTGAAAGGAGCGTCGAGAATCGTGTCGAAGGGAGTAAAGCCCTGCTCCAGGGCGGACGAATAAACGTAGACTTTGAAGGAGGACCCAACCTGCCGCTGCGCCTGGGTCGCCCTGTTGAATTTCGATTCGTCGAAGCTGTAACCGCCGACCATCGCCTTGATTTCACCAGTGGGATTGTCGATCGCCACCATGGCCGCCTGCGGGCCGACGTTCTGCTCGAGTTGAACGTGCGCGACGCTTCCGTTGATCTCCTTGATGCCGACTTCCACAAGATCGCCGGGCTTTAGCAGTTCGGCGGGAGATTTGTGGCCGGTCCAGGCAAAATCCGGTGGCGCGAGCAACGCGTGGAGCGAGCCGATTTTGATGGTCGCCGTCGTTGCTTTTGGGTCCACGGCCGTCACGAGGCCTTGCACGTAATCGCCTTTGTTGATGGGCCAGCGCCAGTCATCGTCGTCGTAGGAGTCCAGCGTGTCGGTCTTGTCCACGAGGATGTTGTCAAGCTTGCCGCGCCAGCCGTGCCGGCGGTCGTAGGCGTGGAGGCCGTCGCGAATAGCGCGATCGGCGGCCTGCTGCATGGTGACGTTGAGCGTCGTGTAAACGCGCAGGCCGCGCTGGTGCACCATTTCCGTGCCATACGTGCTTTCGAGATATTTTCTGATCTCCTCGACAAAATACGGGGCCAGCGTATTTCGCGGCGCTTGCAGATGCAGACCCAACGGCTGCGCGATGGCTTGCTTCGACTGCGCCTCCGTGATCTTGCCCGAGCGCGCCATGAGCTCCAGCACCAGATTGCGGCGCGCAAGCGCGCGCTGCGCATGAAGGATGGGCGAATAACTTGGACCGCGGATCAATCCCGCCAGCAAAGCCGCCTCCTGCACATTCAGCTTGCCCACCGGCTTGCCAAAATAATATTCCGAAGCCGCTTCAAATCCGTAGTTCCCGTGGGAAAGATAAATCTGATTGCCGTACATCGTGAAAATCTGCTCTTTCGAGTAGTGCCGTTCGATCTGAAGGGCCAGGAGCGCTTCTTGAATTTTCCGGCCCATCCTGCGATCGGTGCGGTCCAGAAAAAGCGACCCGGCAAGTTGCATCGTGATGGTGCTGGCGCCTTCCACGACGCGATGCGCGGTAAGATCCTTCCAGGCCGCGCCGGCCACGCGCGTGAAATCCACGCCCCAATGCTCTTCGAAGTGCTGATCTTCGGTGGTCAGAATGGCATCCTTCAGGACTTGCGGGAATTGTTCGTAGCTGAGAAGAACGCGCCGCTGCAAAGCGAAGTTGCCGACAATCTGGCCGTCGTCCGCGTAAAGTTCCGTGACCACGTCGGGCTGAAAATCTTCGAGGGCGTGAATCTGCGGGAGATCGCTGGAATAAACGAAAAGCAAGCCTGCGGCGGCGCCGACGGCAATCGAGCCCAGCAGCAGCAATATGAAGGCGACCCGCCCGACAACCTTGCGGCCGCGCAAACGCAGCGTGATCGGCGGCAGCTCTACCATGGGAGTTTCATTCTAACGCAAACACGGGATGAGGATGTGCGGATCAGGAAGATACTGTGTCCCGCCGTTTCGTAAGGAGAAATGCGCCGATCGTGACGGCGAGCGCCAGTACAAGGAAGGAGCTGTCACGAAGCAATGTCCAAATCGTCAGCGGATCATCGTTACCGAAGCAGCCGCACTTGATCTGAATGTGCAAAATCAAGGCGCGCGTCATGGCGCCAATGAAAACGAGAATCAACGCGCTCGTGATCGAGGCCACCAAACGCAGGCCCACGCCCAAAACCAAGAACGCTCCCAAGACTGCTTCCAGGATGGGAAGGACTCGCGCCACAATCTCAACGGCCCAGAGCGGGAGCATATTGTAGGAGTCGACGGCCATGGCGAAGAGGAAATGATAATCGCCAAAGTGCCAGCTGCCGTTGAAGTGAAGCTTTGTGTAGGCGGAAATGAGGAAAATCGAGCCCAGGCCAACACGCCCGACCAGAAGCAAAATCCTCGGCCAGGCAGCCCGGCGCGCTGAAGTCTGTAGAGGAATTTCGGTCGTAGCCATGATTATTGGCGCAGCAGATAGTCGAAATAGCTTTTCAGCAGCTTGTAATCCACGCCGCCGCCGGGAAGGGCTTCGGTTTTGCCGTGCGCGGTGACGTACACCGTCGGCGTCTGGTTCACGTTGCGCTGCATCCCGAGCGAGCGGTCGCGCTCGATGGAGGCGTTGATCTCATTCATGTGCTGCGTTTCAAACGCTTGAAATTTCTTGAATTGCGCCGCGGGGAAATTGTTGGCGATGATCTCGTCGATATTTCCCTTGGCGGACCATTCATCCTGGTGATCGTAGAGGGCCCGCTCGACGGCTTCAAACTGCCCGAATTCCGCGGCGGCGTTGGCCAGCCGGGCGGCCTGGCGAGCGTACGGGTGCATGTCCAGTGGAAAATCGCGGTGAATGAGATACACCTTGCCGGGAATTACATAATCGTCGATCACCTGCTTGGTCGTGCCTTCAAAGAAACCGCGGCAGGCCGGGCACTGGAAGTCGCCAAAAACTTCCATGGTGATGGGTGCGTTGGGATTTCCAATCGCCTTTTGAAACGTCGGGTTGGAAGCCGCTACGGCAACTTTGGCGCTCGAAGAAGTGGGCGGTTTCGTCTGCTGCTTTGCGAAAGCCGCCGAAGCCAATACGCATAGCGCGACCAAGGCAAGAAATCTAGTTTGGCGGACGGGAAGCGGTTTCACTCGACGATCTCCTTGGGAGTTTGTGAGTATCGCATTCTAACCCTAAAACGGGTCTTTCTGCACTCATAGACGTATGCAGAAAACGCAGGGTTATCCCCCAGCACTGATTTTTTGATTTTTCCGAGTCGTTTATGGACGCCCACCCGGCGCAAAGAGGCGGAGCCGTCAGACTCACTCCGCCCTTCGGGAATCAGAACGTTCCATGAGTTGCAGGCCCTGAAAATCAGGCGAGGAAGAAAAAATGTCCATAAGGCATTGCAAACAAAAAGGATGTAACGCAGTCAAAATACTTGACAACGACACACTCAATAGGTAAACTACCTGCGTCCAATGCACTCATGCCGCATCTTATAAGGCGGGATAGGGAGGAAGGGAGTCAGCTATGAGTAAAATTATTGGAATTGACCTCGGAACGACCAATTCGGTTGTTTCCGTGATGCAAGGCGGGGAGCCAGTGGTGATCCCGAACCAGGAAGGCGGGCGAACGACCCCATCGGTCGTGGCCATCACCAAGACGGGCGAGCGGCTGGTCGGCCAGGTGGCCAAGCGCCAAGCGGTGACCAATCCGGAAAATACGGTCTATTCGATCAAGCGGTTCATGGGCCACCGGTTTGATGAAGTGGCGGACGAAACCAAGCGCGTGCCCTACAAAGTTACAAAAGGGCCGCATGACGATGCGCGCGTCGAAATTTTCGGCAAGGCTTATACCCCGCCGGAATTGTCCGCGATGATTTTGCAGAAGCTGAAGACTGCCGCCGAAGATTTTCTTGGCGAGAAGGTGACCAAAGCGGTCATCACCGTCCCAGCGTATTTCAACGACAGCCAGCGGCAGGCGACCAAGCAGGCGGGCGAAGTGGCGGGCATGGAAGTGCTTCGCATCATCAACGAGCCGACCGCCGCGGCGCTGGCCTACGGCCTGGACAAAAAGAAGGACGAAACCATCGCGGTCTACGATCTTGGCGGCGGCACGTTCGATATTTCCATCCTGGAAGTTGGCGAAGGTGTGGTCGAAGTGAAGGCAACTGCCGGCGATACGCATCTGGGCGGCGATGACGTGGACAATCGCGTGGTCGATTGGCTGATCGCGGAATTCAAAAAAGATCAGGGCATCGACGTCAGCAAGGATCGCATGGCCGTGCAGCGGCTGAAGGAAGCCGCGGAAAAGGCCAAGATCGAATTGTCGCAGATGCAGGAGACGGACATCAATCTGCCCTTCTTGACGGCCGATGCGTCGGGTCCAAAGCACCTGCAATTGAAGCTGACGCGCTCGAAGCTCGAACAATTGATGGAAGACATCCTGCAGCGAACGATCGGGCCGACGAAGCAGGCGCTTTCGGATGCGGGCATCACGCCGGACAAAATCGACGAAGTGGTCCTGGTTGGAGGCTCGACACGTATTCCACGTGTGCTGCAGATCGTCAAGGATCTGTTTGGCGGCAAGGAACCGCACAAGGGCGTCAACCCGGACGAAGTCGTCGCAGTGGGCGCGGCGATTCAGGGCGGCGTGCTCGGCGGCGAGGTGAAGGACATCCTGCTGCTGGACGTGACTCCGCTGTCGCTGGGCGTGGAAACCCTGGGCGGCGTGATGACCGTGCTGATCCCGCGGAACACGACGATTCCGACGCGCAAGTCGGAGGTGTTTTCGACCGCGGCGGACAACCAGCCTTCGGTGGAAATTCACGTGCTTCAAGGCGAAAGAAAAATGGCGCCTGACAATCGCACGCTCGGCAAATTCCATCTGATGGGAATTCCGCCGGCGCCGCGGGGATTGCCGCAAGTCGAGGTCACCTTCGACATCGACGCCAACGGCATTCTCAACGTTTCCGCGAAAGATCGCGCGACGAACAAGGAGCAGAAGATCACGATTACCGCTTCGACCGGCCTCAGCAAGGAAGAAGCCGAGAAGATGCGATCCGATGCCGAGTCGCACGCCGAAGACGACAAGAAAAAGCTCGCGGAAATCGAGGCGCGAAACATCCTCGACAACCGCGTGTATCAGGTCGAGAAGCTGATCGCCGACAATCGCGACAAGCTTTCCGAATCCGACACGAAGCCGGTGGAAGAAGCTGTTGCGGCGGCGAAGTCCGCGCTGGCCGGCGGCAACATCCCCCAGATTCAGTCGGCGACAATTCAGCTCGAGACTGCTTCGCACAAGCTCGCTGAGGTGCTCTACAAGACCGCGCAGGCGTCTGGAGCGCAGGCGGGCGCTGGAGGTCCCGGGGATGTAGCCTCGGGCGCTCCGAAGAGCGGAACGGGTCAGGCGCCGGAAGGCGAAGTGATCGACGCCGAGTACGTGGACGTCGATGAAACGAAGAAGCCGAATTAAGCGGGGAGTGTAGCGCCCGCCTTCAGGCGGGCACCCGCGCGGATGCCCGCCTGAAAAGAAAGGCGGGCGCTACAACCCAACCGATAGGAGCCAGCGTTGACGACGTACGAGGGCATCAAGAGGACCGGGCCGCCCCACGCAATCCAAAAGTTGCGGGAAGATCTGTTCATGATTCAAATCGTGCTTTCGGAAACGCCGACAGCCGACTGGAAGCGATTGTTTTACGAAACGCAGCAAGCGCCGCCGCCCGACTTTCCTCCACGAGCCGTGGATATCAGCGGAGCGTTCATTCGATTCCGTTCGGATGTCCCGAGCGTGGAGGCGAGAACGGCGTGGATCGATCGATGGATCGACCGCGCCAATCAAAAGGAAGCGGCGATGGGCGGAAAGCTCGACGAAGAACGCCGGCGCCGGCGCGACGAACACCAGCGCGAGCAACAGGAATTGGCCGCCATCAACGCGCATTGGGAAAAGTTGTGAAGTGAGCTTCAGGGGCTAAAGCCCCACACCCGCAGCCTTTAAGTCACGGCTGAAGCCGCGACCCACAATGCACTCTGTGGCGCAAATCTGCGGCGAATGATTTGAACGCGATGTTGGCCTGGGGTTCACGAGTCACCAGTCACGAATCACGAGTCACCGAATTTCACATGGCCACGACCACAAAACAGGACTACTACGAACTGCTGGGCGTCTCCCGCAAGGCCGCGCAGAAGGAAATCCGGCAGGCCTACCGGAAGCTGGCCCGGAAATATCATCCGGACCTGAACCCGGGCGACAAATCCTCGGAAGAAAAATTCAAGCAGGTGCAGGAAGCTTACGACGTTCTCTCCGACAGCAAGAAACGGCAGATGTACGATCAGTTCGGCTTTGAAACTCCTGGCGCCGGAGGAATGCCAAGCACGGGCAATGCCGGGGACGTTCATTTTGATTTTGGCGGGTTCGACTTCGGCGGCGGTCAGGGCGCAGGCGGCGCGGGACCGAGCTTCCGGGACCTATTCAGCCAATTCTTTCGCGGCGGCGGCGCGGCGGCCGAAGCGCCTTCGGAAGCGGAACCGGGCTCGAGTCTCGAATACCAGATCGAAATCAGTTTCTGGGAAGGCGTTCGCGGCACCGTAAAGAAACTCACGATCTCGCGCCTCGAGACTTGCACGGAATGCCGCGGCACCGGCACGGTCGGCCAGCCGCAAACGTGCACGGCCTGCGGCGGTTCGGGGCAAGTCGCGCAGACCAGCGGGAAGATGCGCTTCAACCTGACGTGTTCGCGCTGCGGCGGCACGGGACGCATCCGAAACATCTGCCGGGTCTGCGGCGGCGACGGGCGCGTGCGGCGCGCGGACACGATCGAAGTCCGAATTCCGGCAGGCGTGCAAACCGGCTCGCGCGTGCGCGTGCCGGGACGCGGCAATGCGGGAACCGCAGGCGAGCCGCCGGGAGACCTGTACATCATCACCGACGTTCAGCCGCACCCGTTTTTCGATCGCCGCGGCGACGATATCTACACCACCGTTCCCATCACCGTTACCGAGGCCACGCTCGGCGCGAAAATCGAAGTGCCCACGATCGACGGGCGTTCGCTCCTGCGCGTTCCACCCGGGACGAACAGCGGCCAGAAGTTGCGCCTGCGCGAAAAGGGCGTGCCTTCGGTTCGCACCCACGGGCACCGCGGAGACCAATATGTGGAACTGCAAGTGATGGTGCCGAAGCCGGTGGACGAACGCGTGCGGGAACTCTTGAAAGAACTGGAAAAGATCGCACCGGAAGATCCGCGTAAGGATCTTTTTGACCGGGCCAAGGCGTAAGGAGCGCCGCCATGACGCGCGTAAATCCAAAACGAAAGAAGGCCCGCGCCGGATACATGATTTCGGCGGTCGCGGAATTGTACAAACTGCATCCGCAAACGCTGCGCCTCTACGAACGCGTGGGATTGCTCAAGCCGTCGCGGTCCGACGGCAACACGCGGCTGTACACGGACTCCGACCTGGAACGCCTGGAAGTGATCCTGACATTGACGCGCGAAATGGGCGTCAACCTCGCGGGAATTGAAATCATTTTGAACATGCGCGAAAAAATGGCTGAAATGCAGCACCAGATGGAAGCTTTCACTTCGTTCGTGCAGCAGGAACTGGCGCGCGGGCTCCGCTCGGTGACCGCGCGTCCGCAGGACGACGCCCTGGTGCGCGTCCCTCCGCCAAAGGTCATCCGCGTGCACAAGTAACCGTGATTCGTGACTCGTGATCCGTGAAAGTCATTCCCTCTCTTTGAATTTCTGCCGCAATCGTTTGAGGTTCTTCGTCGTTTCGCGAATCACGATTCACAAATCACGAATCACTTTTTTCATCCGTGTTAATCCGTGTGCGTCCGTGGTTCCATTTCCGGCTTTTCCACACGCGCCCCGCTTTCCACAGGGCTAGACAACTTGCGCAACTTTCGCGGCGCGCCTATGCTGGCTTCATGGCGCAACCGGATTGCCCGCTGTGCGGCGGCACGGGATGGAAGACCGTCGACCGCGTCGCGGAAGAAGAAAAACTGACGCGCGGATCTTGGGAAAAGCCCATCGAGGGTACCAACGCAACCAAACGCGTCTGGGCCGTGCCCTGCGATTGCACGGGCAAGGATCGCAACGCGCGAACGATCGGGCGCGCGCGCATTCCGAACCGCTACGAACACTGCGACTTCGACAATTTCGACAAGGACATTTATGACACCGGCCCCGATTGGGCCGCGTGGAACCGGAGCCTGGAGCAGGCCAAGCTAGTCACCGAAGCGTTTGCCCGCGATTATCCGGCCGGACCTGATACGGGCCTTCTGCTGATGGGTCCGTGCGGCGCGGGCAAGACGCATCTTGCTGTCGCCGCGCTCCGGCAAATCGTTTTGCGCGGCCACACAGGCCTTTTTTACGACTATCGCGAGCTGCTCAAGGAAATCCAGGGAAGCTACAATCCGGAAAGTCAAACCAGCGAACTCGGCGTGCTCGAGCCCGTGCTGACGGCCGACGTTCTGCTTCTCGACGATCTCGGCGCAAGCAAACCTTCTCCGTGGGCTCTCGAAACCGTTGGCCACATCCTCAATTCGCGGTACAACGAACGGCGCATCACGCTGCTGACGACGAACTATCTCGATACCACCGGGCCGACTCCTATGCCTGCGCCGCGAAGACCCCAACTCCCTTCCGGCCAGGCAGTCTCTGCCGCCCGCGAGGATTCTCTCACCGACCGGCTAGGCATGCGGATCCGCTCCCGCCTTTACGAGATGTGCCGCACGATCGAGCTCTTCGCCCCGGATTACCGGCGCGAAGTTCGCCAAGCGGGGCGGATGCGGTCGTGAATTGTGATTCGTGAATCGTGAAGAGTCGAGAGTCTACAGTCGAGAGTCCAGAGTCAACCTATCGACAGGTCCAGCATTTGCGCGGCGTAGCAAGTTTAACTCTCAACCCTTAACTCTTAACTGGAAATTCTCAATTCTCGCCCTCCGGGCACGAATTACGAGTCACAAATCACGAATCACTCCCGCCTTACCGCTTTCATTGACATGGGCCACAAAGCGCGGGTATCATCCCCTCGGTGCGGCACCTGGGTGGGAAGCCGCACTTCCTTCCTTGCACCTCCCCGTGACTCGGAAGATAACCCGAGCGTTTCCTGTTGGGAGCGAGGCAGGGACCTCACTGGAGGCAGTAAGATGTTTTCCGACAATGAAAACCCCGGCGGGGAGCCTTCCGCCGGACAGACTGCAACCGCCGCAACCGCGGCGCCGGACCAAACCACAAACGTAGAGACCCAGCAAGCCCTGGCTGCTGAAGTTCAGGCGCAAGAACCAATTGCCGCTGCCGCACCGCCTCCCGCGGAGCCGGCTGTTGTTACCGTGTCTCCTTCCGAGCCGGTTGCCGCGCCGGATGGCGCCGCGGCTGTCGAGCATTCCAACGTGAGCGAGACGGTGGAAACTGCACTGGATACCGGCGAGCCTCCCACGGAATCGAACGCGGAGATGGAACAGCTCATGGAGCAATACGCCGCGCCTCATCAGGCGCCGGCGGAAGGCGAAATCGAATCGGGCCAGGTTGTGGCCATCACCGATTTGGGCGTGGTTGTCAACCTGGGCGGCAAGACCGAAGGGCTGATTCCCGCGCAGGAATTCGCGGAACTGGACGGCCCGTTCCCTCTGGTGGTCGGGCAGCCGGTCGAAATTCAGCGCACCGGCGATCGCAAGGAAGGGATGGTGTTGCTGTCGTACCAGCGCGTAAAGCGGCGTCGCGCCTGGGGCAAGATTGAAGAGGCGTACCGAACGAAGGCCGACATTACCGGAAAAATCGTGGACCACATCAAGGGTGGGCTGGTGGTGGACATCGGCGTGCGCGCATTTTTGCCGGCATCGCAAGCCGATCTGCATCCGGTGCGCGACCTTGACGAATGGAAAGGCCGCGAGCTGACTGTCCGCGTGCTGAAGATGAACCGCAAGCGCGGCAACGTGGTCGTCAGCCGCCGCGCGATCCTGGACGAACAGGTGGAGTCGCAACGGAAGGCGATGCTCGAGTCGATGGCCGAGGGACAGATCGTGCGCGGCGTCGTCAAGAATGTCACCGGCTACGGCGCGTTCGTGGATTTGGGCGGCATCGACGGATTGCTGCACATCACGGACATGTCCTGGGGCCGCGTGGCAAGTCCGCTGGACGCTGTTTCGCCAGGCGAGGAAGTCGAAGTAAAAATTCTGAAGTATGACAAGGAAAAAGGACGCGTGTCGCTCGGGCGTAAGCAATTGCTGCCCGATCCGTGGGCCTCCGTGGTGGAACGCTACTCGCAGGGAAAGAAGCTCACGGGCAAGATCATGGGCCTGACGGATTACGGCGCGTTCGTCGAACTCGAGCCGGGGATCGAAGGACTGGTGCACGTCAGCGAGATGAGCTGGTCCAAGCGCAAGCAGCATCCGTCGAAAATCGTGAAAGTGGGCGACGACGTCGACGTGATTGTGCTGGGAGTTGATTCGAACGAGCGGCGGATTTCACTCGGGATGAAGCAGGCGCAATCCGATCCGTGGCAAGTGCTCGCGGAAAAGTATCCGGTCGGCACCGTGGTGAGCGGAAAAATTCGCAACCTGACAGAATTCGGCGCGTTCCTCGAGATCGAGGAAGGATTCGACGGTCTCATTCACGTCAGCGACATTTCGTGGACGGGGCGAATCAAGAATCCTTCCGAGGTTTATAAGAAGGGCGACACGGTCGAAGCGAAAGTGTTGAAGATCGACCAGGGTACGAGGCGCGTTTCTCTCGGCGTCAAACAGGTCAACGACATCTGGTCCACGTGGTTTGAGAAGCACAAGGTCGGCGACCTCGTGCGCGGAAGAGTTTCGCGCGTCACGACGTTTGGAGCGTTCGTCGAATTGGGCGACGGGATCGAAGGTCTCTGCCACATTTCGGAGATCGACGATCGAAAAAACAAAGGCGATAAGCCGCAAGGGCCGCCCCGTCCCGGCGTCCGGCAGAGCGGGTTGCTCGATCCCGGCCGCGATTATGAATTCAAGATCGTCAAGATCAGCCTGGATCAGCATAAAATTGGGCTCAGCTACCGTGGCGCGCAAAAGCAGGCGGAACGCCGCGACATGGAAGATTACCGGTCGACGAAGACATCGGCGAAAGCCACGATCGGTGATGCGATTATGGCCAAGCGTTCCTTGTAGTTAGGGCTCCGGCGGACCCCCAGCCGGAGCGTAAATAATATTTCCCTTAAGCCTCGTTTGGTGATATGGAATTGCCACCAAAGGCAGCCCGCTGGGGAATTTTTCTCCAGCGAGCCGGTGGAGCGTTCCCGAGGCGCGTCCGGGGCCAGCACCGAGTGGTGCAATTTTAGAATTAGGCGGAGCATACATCAATGAACGATTCCACCGTGACAAAGGCGGACCTGGTCGAAGAAGTGGTTCGCGTCACAGAACTTCCACGCAAA
>DATNIO010000180.1:0-4809 GCA_035604385.1 Verrucomicrobiia bacterium
CCAGGGACGCATCGACGTCTTCGGCCACGGCGAAGGTCGGCGCATCGCGGAAACTTACGGCGTGCCCCTGCTCGGCGAAATTGAAATCGATCCGCAAATCCGCATCGGCGGCGATACCGGGAAGCCCGTCGCGCTGCTCGGGCCGGACGCCCCTGGGGCGAAAAGCATCTACGCGATGGCGCGCGCCGTCGCCGCGCGTTTGGAAGCAAAGCCGGCCGCGGCGCGAGGGTCGGTCGTTGAAATTGATTGAGGCTTCACAGTGGCTGGCAAATGGCCATTTTCCCCGCAGCCTGGAGACATGATGAAAGGCAATGTTTGGGAGATCATTAGAAAGCAGGACGGGTCTTTTGATATCTTCCACAAGGGAGAATTGTTGCACGCCGCAATTCCGGATAAATGGCTGGAAAATCAATTGGGACATTACGGTTTTTGCGGACAGGAGTACAAGGTCATTCGTTTCCAACTAGATCAGTTCGGGAAGGCAAGAATTGATCTGTAGTTACCATCAAAACTGCGTGAGTTTGGGGTGACCGAATACCGGGCCACTGCCTTTGTTGTCAGCACAGTATGCGTGTGTTAGCTTCACTTGTTTCAATTCCATCGAGGTGCGTGCATGATTCGCAGTCACCACGGGCGGACTCCGCAAATCGCGGCATCGGCTTACATCGATCCTCAAGCGGTCGTCATCGGCGACGTTTCCATTGGCGAACTTTCGAGCGTGTGGCCGTGCGTCGTGATTCGCGGCGACGTGAACTGGATCCGCATCGGCGCGCGCACCAATATTCAGGACGGCTCGATCCTGCACGTCTACAAGGACACGCATCCGTTGGTTTTGGCCGACATGGTGACGGTTGGGCACGGGGCCATTTTGCACGGCTGCACGATCGAATCGCGCGTCCTGATCGGCATGGGCGCGATCCTACTGAACGGAGCGCGCATCGGCGAAGGCTCGATCGTGGCGGCGGGCACTTTGGTGCCTGAGGGGACAGTGGTCCCGCCGGGCAGCTTGTTCATGGGGCATCCCGGAAAATTCCGCCGCGCGCTCACACCCGAAGATCAGGCCAGCATCCAGGCCTACGCGGATCGCTACGTCGAGTACTCGGAGACTTACAAGACGGAGGCAAAGTAGGACGGGCTTCAGCCTGTCGCTTTTCGTTAAGCTCTGCAAGGCCAAAAGCAGACAGGCTGAAGCCTGTCCTACTTATTCAACACAGAGTCCAGTGAGGACACAGAGAAGAATGATGAATTTTTCGGAATTACCATTCGTGAGAACCTCCCTTGGCAGATAAAGCCAAATTCCAGGCCATCAAAGGTGTGCGCGACATTCTCCCGCCGGAGTCCGCCCTGTGGAATTACGTCGAGCAGACCGCGCGCGAGGTGTTCGGCACATTTGGCTTCGTTGAAATTCGATTGCCGATAATGGAGCAAACCGACCTATTTGCTCGTTCAGTCGGTCAGGGAACCGATATCGTTTCCAAGGAAATGTACTCCTTTAGTGACCACACTTTAAGAGACCTGGACGGACTTCGCGCCCAATTCTTATTGCAAGATCTCATGTTTTGGCTCGGCCCACGGGAAATGGAGGAGTACTTCAAGGCTTTACGGAGCCTTCTAGAGGCATTCGATCGGGGCCTAAAGGAGGAAAGTGCGCTGGGAACTGAATGGAACATGGCGAGTCGAGAAAGGATCGGCACGCTGACCCATCAATTCGAGCATGCCATAGAATCTATCGGCCACGCAGAAAATAGAGATTTGCTGGACGAGACGCGGGAAGAGTTAAAGCGTCAAGTGGAAAGTTTACGCGTGAATGTCCTCACCCTTCGGCCAGAAGCCACTGCATCGGTTGTCCGCGCTTACATCGAGCACGGAATGCAGGTTCAGCCCGGCAACGTAAAGCTCTATTACATGGGACCCATGTTCAGGCGCGAGCGACCGCAGAAGGGGCGTTATCGCCAGTTTTATCAGATTGGGGCGGAGGTGCTTGGTACTTCAGACGCACCGGGGATTGACGCTGAAGTGATTGAGATGTTGATGAGACTTTTCGAGCGACTCAAGCTTAAGGGCGCGGTACTCAACATTAATTCCATTGGTGACAAGAATTGCCGACCTGCCTACGTCGAACAATTACGCGCGGAATTGCAAAAGGAGCGCGAACAGCTTGGGGCGGACAGCCAGCGCCGCATCGAGACGAATCCTCTGCGCGTGCTGGACTCGAAGCTGGAAAGCGAGCAGGGAATTATCGCGAAGCTGCCGCGCATTGCCGAGCATCTTTGCGCCGATTGTCGCGCGCATTACGACGAAGTGAAGCGGCAGCTCGGGTTGCGCGGGATCGCGTACCAGGAAAACTGGCGGCTCGTGCGCGGGCTCGACTACTACATGCGCTCGACATTTGAAATTACGGCACCGGGTCTCGGTTCGCAGAATGCGGTTTGCGGCGGCGGGCGCTATGATGGTCTCGTGGGATTGCTCGGCGGTCCGGCCACGACAAAAGGAATCGGATTCGCCATCGGTACCGACCGATTGGTGCTCTCGCTGCAGGAAGCGGGAGAGGGCGGGACGACGGGCGGCCCTGCCGGTAAGGCAGTTGGGCCTGACGTGTATCTGGCATGGTTTGGCGCGGCGGCGCAATCGGCGACGATTGGTCTCGCAAGGCGGCTGCGCGATGCGGGTTTCGTTGTCGAGCTGCCGGCGGTCGAGATGAAATTCGGGAAGTCGCTGGGTCTCGCGGATCGGTTGAAGGCGCGTCACGCGGTGATCGTAGGCGATGATGAATTGGCGGCCGGAGTCGTCACCGTGAAGCGCCTCTCCGACGGCACGCAGCAGAAACTTGGCGAGCCGGAATTGTTTTCGTATTTGCAGGCGTTTTAGTAGCACAGACTTCAGTCTGTGCGGTTTAGTCCTTGCAAGCACCAAAACCCACAGACTGAAGTCTGTGCTACTAAAAAAGGGAAGGAAAAACGACTCGTGCTCGATTCGCTTGGAACACTGCAACGCACACATTATTGCGGGAATCTGCGCGCCGCGGACGCCGACAAGGATGTCGTCCTGATGGGCTGGGTCCACAAGCGGCGCGATCTCGGCAATCTTCTCTTCATCGATTTGCGCGACCGCTCGGGCCTCGCGCAGATCGTCTTCAACAAGGAACTCCATCCCCAGGCGCATGGGCGCGCCGAGGAATTGCGCTCGGAATATGTCGTCGCCGTGATTGGGCGCGTGGTGAAGCGGCAGAAGGTGAATCCCGATCTCACTTCGGGCGAAGTGGAAATCATCGCCACCGAATTGCGCATCCTGAACACGGCGAAGACGCCGCCGTTCGTGGTCGAAGACGAATTGACTGCGAACGAAGAGACGCGGTTGCGTTACCGCTATCTCGATCTGCGGCGCACGCAGCCGCGCAAGAACCTCGCGCTGCGCCATCGTGTGATTCTTGAAATTCGCAAGGCCATGGACGAGATGGGTTTTTATGAAATCGAAACGCCCATGCTCACGCGCTCGACGCCCGAAGGCGCGCGCGATTACCTGGTGCCGAGCCGCGTGCATCGCGGGCAATTTTACGCGCTGCCGCAATCGCCGCAGATTTTCAAACAGATTTTGATGATCGCCGGCATGGACCGCTATTTTCAGATCGTCAAATGCTTTCGCGACGAGGACCTGCGCGCCGACCGCCAGCCGGAATTCACGCAACTTGACCTCGAAATTTCATTCCCCACGCAGGACACGATTTTCGGCGTGATTGAAAACGTGATGGTTCGCGCATGCGCCGTGGCCGGCATTACAGTGAAGGGCCCGTTCCGCCGGATGGAATACAAGGACGCCATCCGCCGCTACGGTTCCGACAAGCCCGACCTGCGCTTCGGGATGGAATTACACGACGTAACCGAACATTTTGACGCGGCGCGCGAAACGCTGCACATTGAAGGCAGCGTACAGGCCTTCGCCGCGCCCGGCGCCGCGACGTTCTCGCGCAAACAGCTCGACGAAATTGCCGAGAAAGCGAAATCGCTTGGCGCGCGCGGCGTGTATCCGATGAAGGTTACGGCCGAAGGCGTGACTTCGCCGCTCGAAAAAAATCTTGGCGCGGAGACGCTGAAGAAAATCGCCGCGGTGGCGGAGGCCAAGCCCGGCGATCTCGTCGTCGCCGTCAGCGCGAAGGAACAAATTCCTGGCACGGACGCCGCCGCGCTGGTCGCCGGTCAATTGCGCTTGCTGCTCGCGGACCAGCTGAAACTCATTCCGAAGGACCGCTGGGAATTTTTGTGGATCACCGGCTTCGCGCTCTTCGAATGGAATTCCACGGAAAAGGCGGTCGTCAGCGCGCAGCATCCCTTCACCGGAATTGTGGAGGAGGATATTTCGAAGCTTGAAGACCCCTCCGACGAAGTGCGATTGTCCATGCGTTCGAAAGGATACGACCTGGTGCTGAACGGTGTCGAGCTGGGCTCAGGCAGCATTCGAATTCACCAGCAGGAGCTGCAGGACCGCGTGTTCAAGATGCTGGGCCTCAGCGAGGAGCAGCGGAGGAACCGCTTCGGCTTCTTCCTCGATGCGCTGACGTACGGAACGCCTCCGCACGGCGGCATCGCGCTTGGCATGGATCGCGTGGTCGCGCTCCTCGCAGGCGAAAAGGCGATGCGCGAGGTGATCGCGTTCCCGAAGACGGCGAAGGCACAGGACTTGATGGCCGACGCGCCTTCGACGGTGGACACGGACCAACTTGATTTGCTCGGCATCCAGTTGAAGCCAGTCGAAGAAAAATAGCGGATCGTTTTGGTCTGTAGCGCCCGCCTTCAGGCGGGCACTTGCTTGATT
>DATNIO010000181.1:0-11429 GCA_035604385.1 Verrucomicrobiia bacterium
TCGGCCCGTGCGCCGGGCCGCTCGCTGCGCACACAGAAGCGCCAAGCGCTGCTGCTCGGACTGAGTTTCAATATGTACCGGTTGAAACATCGCCGCCTTTATTGAGGATGTCAACAGAGCCAAGCCATCTCATATATAGGCTTTGTGGGTCGCGGCTTCAGCCGCGACATTAGAACACCGAGGAAAAGCGGGCTTTAGCCCCTGACGGTCTGCCGAGTTTAGGTGGCTGTTTATTCGTGAGATGGCTCCTAGTAATATTCGAGGTATCGCAGCGTTTGTTTTTTCCGGGAAGGAAGTCAAAACTATATCGTTCGAATAGATTTCACACTAGACATCAAAAAGTTCTTGACGTTCCAAGCCCCAGGCCTTAATAAGTTTGCATGAGTCCTTACGGAAAAGCCGGCGGCGGGAACAGAGCCAACAGGTTACCCTGCTATTCTTTGCGCCTGCAGCCTTCGTTGATTGCGGAGGCGCGCAAGGTGGCAAAATCCGAACGTGTATCCCTGAACCAATGGTTTAACGTATGCGTAGCCGAAAAACTTTCCGCTCTTCGCGCCAAAGAATCTTTCCAGGAACAAATTCTCCGCGTGCTCCCCGCGGGAATCCTGCAGATTCTGGAGCAAGCGAGAAAGCTAAAATCCTCGGCGGGAGGCGGCTGATTACAAGGGGGCGGCACTGTAGAGTCTGTGTGAAAACTGTCAAATCTCTGTAGGGCACGGCTTCAGCCGTGCCGTAACGTATGTAGAATCAATGCGGCTTCAGCCGCTGGCCTCGTCCAAATCGAGTTTTCACACAGACTCTGTAGCCTTCTGGAAAGTTGCCGATGTGCGCGTAGAAATCGATTGGCCAGTGGAGCGCGCTTTCACGATCGCAGAATTGGGTCACCGCCCTGAAAATCGAAACCCCCTCACCCTCGAAAAAAGTGCGAAGATGGGCCACCCGTCAGGCGAGGGTCGGCTCTTAGAGGATCGGCTCTTAGAGGAGGGCCGGGCTTCAGCCCGGCCATTTGGGCGCGCTCCTCATGGGCTTCAGCCCCTGAAGCCCGGCCTTGCCAAGATTCAAAAAAACAAGGAAAATGGCATATAGGAATGCAATTCTCAAAAGTAAGGAGGATTTGATGCCGCATTCCACTGTGACGCGCAAGGGCCAAACCACGATTCCTGGCACCGTGCGAAAGGCATTGCGAATCCGGCCGGGCGACCGGCTCGAGTATGCCGTTCAGGGCGACTACGCGACCTTCCGCGTCCATCCGGGCACGCGCGCGCTCAAGGGTGCGCTCGCAAGCAAGAAGGGCAAAGGCATATCCTTCGCCCGCATTCGCGAAGCCGCCGTCGAGGCCGCGCGCCGCCGCGAGGAAGCAAGGTGAGCCAGCGCAAACTCGTCGACACCAACCTCATCATTCGCTATCTCGTGCAGGATCACGAGAAACACGCCAGAGCCGCCGAAAGGCTGTTCGTGGCTTGCGACGAGGGCAAGCTCGTCATCGTGGTGTTGTCGGCCGTGCTGGCCGAATGCGTCTTTGTGCTTGAATCTTTTTACGAACGGGAGCGCGGAGATATCGCCTCGGCTCTCGGCTCGCTCCTATCGAGCCCTGGGGTTGAAATCGGCCAGCCGGCAGCCCATCTCGACGCGCTTGAGCGTTATCGAAAAACCAAAATGCACTTCGTCGACTGCCTGCTAGCCGCGACCGCCGCGGAAGAGAAGGTTCCCGTGGCCACGTTCGATAGCGGCTTCAAGAAGTTCGCTGACGTACGAGTCGAAACCGATTGAAGTGGAGAGGTTGCGGACGGATCTTTGTAGAGTGCGCCTTCAGCCATGCCGTAACGCGTTTTGAATAGGAACGGCATTACAGGCTGTGGAAGAAGTAAGTTTGTCATTCTGAGCAGAGCGAAGAATCTCTCTGCTATCTTTTCGGCCAGTCGCGAACTGGCCCGCGCGCATGGACCACACTGTGAAAACGTATCACGTCTACATCATGGCCAGCGCATCGAGAGTCCTCTACATCGGTGTAACGGGCGACCTCCTGCGCCGGGTCCGCGAACACCAGGAGAAGAGAGTTCCGGGCTTTACTGCGCGCTACCGCGTGACCGGGCTGGTCTACTTCGAGGCATTTGGCGATATTCGCATTGCGATTGCCAGAGAAAAACAGCTCAAGGGGTGGCTGCGGTCAAGGAAGATCGCGCTGATTGAATCGGTCAATCCGCATTGGCAGGACTTGGCCGCGGAACTACAGTCGCCTGCGCCCAACCGGGTGTCATTCTGAGCGAAGCGAAGAATCTCTCTGTCACGGTCCTTGCTGTACGCAAGACCACGGAGAGATTCTTCGCTCCGCTCAGAATGACAACTTCGTCTGTAGTTTGTAAAACCGCTACGGCATGCGGCCGCGGGAGCTCAGGCTAAATCTGCAGGGCGAGTGGCCGGGCCGTTGAGTCGTGGTTGGAGTTGCGGCTGCCCGATCCCTCCTGGTTTTTGAGGGGTCGGAGGGTCTAAGTTTTCCGGGAAGAAAGTCAAAATCCCGACCCTTCCAAAGGCTGGAAGAGGCGGGCACCCGAAAAACCTAAACCAGCAATTCAGCGTTGACCCATCGCAGTGCTATTATCCGCTCGCGCGATTTCTTCAACTGAAAACATTGGGAAGGATTGGCCACCCGCCCATATAATCGTCTTCTTAACGGCTACGAACCAGAAGGCCGGGAGTTCGAAATTCTTCGGACGAACCGAACGAATCGAGCACATTGAGAGAACGGAAAGCAAAATCGCCGCAGGATTCCTCAGTGAACGTGCCCGTCAGTGAGGTAATAACTGAGGCGAGAGCAATCGGTCTGTCTGTCCAGCGACTAAGCGGTTATGGAAAAATCCTCGACGCTCGGCTTCTTGTTGTTGAAGGAAGAATTTGTCAGATTATCAAGACACGGCAAGTTATCGATTCTCATTATCCCAACGCGGTTTACGCTCCACTTTATCTCCCCCGGACTGAATACGCAGATTTCTTAATATACGTAGCATTTCCACCAAGCGGTCCTCCCAGATTTTATGTCGTTCCTCGCGGAGCGATGACAAAGGATACGGGATGGTCTTTGGAATCTCTGGAACAATATCGCGGTGCGTGGCAGGTCTTTAAGCAGCCTGTCACCCCGGATCAAACGGAACGGCGCTTCACCATACTGAACTGGCAGCTTCAAGTAATCATAGATGCGGCGAGAGAAGTTGCCCTCGACGTTACGCTAATCGGATTAAAAAAGCGAAGAACATGGCCTACCTTCGTCCAACGTCGTGTCATAGTCAACGGAAGGAAGTGTGCTGTTTATAGTTGCACGCGATTAAGCCCCGATCCAACGGTCCCGAGTCATAACTTTGTGTTCTTGAGAACCCCGACGGAGAAGTGGGCCGAGTTTCAGTTGTGCATTGTCAAAGACAGACCTGAGGAATATCAGATATACGTCGTCCCCCGTGGAGCCATCCGAAAACAAACCACGGCAAGCCTCGACAATCCAATCCTCCAATCCTACAGAAGCAATTGGAAGCTGCTGTCCGCACCAACAAGTGAATTAGCACAAATTACTCAGATTGAATGGCGTCCGAAAAAAGTTCGGCCTCCGGTTGAATGGCGTCTTACAAAGGATCGGCCTCCGATTGAATGGCATCCGAATAAACCGCGGTCTCAGAAGAAAGTCCCAGAGATTTTGGTGAAAACAATGCTTGAGGCCCAATCGCACGGATTATCCGTCGAACTGGTGAAGGGAAGTGATACAGGTGAGTATCTGCGTAACAAATGCCTCTACATTTCGCACAAAGTCTGTCAAACCATGCAGGCCCTACCAGTAACGACGGGTAAGCATAACGGGCGGTACGTTCTCGTGCATGCGTCCGTAACAGATTGGGCTGAGTTTCTGGTTTTCGTTGTCTTACCAGAGATAGAAGACGAGACACCAACATTTTATGTGGTCCCGCGTGCAAAATTCATTAAGGACACGATTGTACTACCCACTTGGATTCGGGACTACAAGGACGCGTGGCATCTTTTGAGCGGCATCCGCATGCCGTAGCTGCGATGGTCTAGCGAATCAAAACAATAAAACTGGAACGCGATTAGACTTGGGTCGGAATATTGTACGATAGGATGGGTGGCCCGCCCTTTTTGCATTCCCATGCCGCAGAATCATCCCCGCCCGACACTCTACTGCTACTCCCGTACATTCACTCCGAGTTTGGATTCTGAACTTGGGGTGCCCCGTCCTTGACGCTTTTCAAGGGCGGGGCTTTTGGTGCGGTTGGCCATGCGCAAATTGTGAAATGCAGTTTTCGATGAAGGACCGAAAGTCAAAAGCCCCACCTGTCACGCACCGTGACAGATGGGGCGCCCGAAGTTCAAAGTCAAAGGCCGGGCCACCCGTCCGATATCTTATCAAATGAAAGCTTGGGAAGGATTGGCCACCCGCCCAAAGCGTTCAATATGGGTAGGGGCTGAATACGGCCGCGCGGCTTCCTTTAGGACTACCGCTTGATGTTGTCTTTTGCGTCAAGGCGATTAGCAAATGCTCTGAGTTGCACAGAAATCGAGATTCCGCAATACCAACCTTGTGGCGCGCAGTTCTCAATATTCATAACGTTCACTCCCTTAGCTCTGAACTCCTCAACGATTGCCATAATATTCGGAGCAAGCTGTTGCTGATATTCGCTCACCATCTCAAAGTTGTACTTCGCGCATGGATCAATAGCTGCCCGCTGTTCTTCTGGCGACATACTAGAGGTCTGGTTGCAAGTCGGTTGATGCTTTGCCCTCTCTCGAAAAAAGCGCTCATGCTGATTCGCTGCATCAAGCGCGCGAGTCTTGAGGCTGCTCTCGATGGGTATCTTGCTTTTTAGGTCATCACGTTCCTGTTTTATGGATCCAAGTTCAACTTCCTTCTGATGCACCATATCAGTCGCGGCGTTTAGCTGGATTGTGAGTTCCCGTTTTTCTTCAATCACATTGGAAAGGTTTTTGATGGAATCCTTATACACTAGGAACTGTGCCGTTAATATCATGGCCACGAAAATACCGATGCGAAGGGAGCGTCGAATCTCGAAGTATTTCCGGGTCGGAAAAAGAGCTTTGTAAATGTCCGGCAGGGGCATCAGCACCCCGGGCACGACCAACCACCAATAGCGAATAACGGCAACGAGGTATTCGCCCAGCACGTTTAATATCCAGCTCACGCACACCTCGACTTCATCAACTGATTCCCCCGGGGAGTTGCACGCTTGACTCCTTCGCACATTCTACCACTGCGAATAGTTAACAACTTGGATATCGGCGCATGCGCTGGGGCCGTGGTAGAATCCGTGCATGCCACTGCCATCAGATGTACTTGATGCACAGCGAAGAATGAATCACGCCGAGGATGCCCTGCAAGCATACGTTGACAGCGGCGAACACAAACCTCATGAGCACCACATATTGGTAGAAAACCTAGAGCGGGCGATTCGCGAGTACCTAGATAGAATCGCCTCCCTTCGACCGTAGACCGAATCCGGGCGCGCCGAGGGCTGTGCTAGAATTCGCCGCACGGAGGTCGTAGGCTTATGGCTACAAGTAAAGGGCGGAAAGCTCCAGAAGCTCCACATGAAAGCTTCCAAAAAGTAATCGTTCGGGAAATAGAAACCAACGATCTTCTCTTAAGCCGGGAGATGCGCGAGATTCCCCGCGTCGGCGAAACATTGAAGATTGCTTCTGGCGGTAAGGGCTACGGGAAGACCTACACAGTTAAGAGCGTGGAACACCGTTTTGCGGCGAAATTGGATATCCATCACATTGATATTTTCGTGCAATGAGGAATGGTGGGACTGGCCAAAATCGGACTGGCGACCTTGGGGGAATAAGGGGCGCGACACTACTCCTTGGATGAAATCTTTCTAAGAACCTTTATTGAGTATAGCAAATCGCTAAGAAATACCTGGAACAACGTTACCGCCGCAACTACGCCACTCCCCCGAACCATAATCTTCGAGGTGAACGACACGTTCTGTATTTTCTCGTATGTACGGAGAAGAGCAAATGCTGGCACCCCGAAGTACACGGCCATTGAAATTAACTTGAGCAATGCATAGTAGAACGCGCTTGCAACTACGCGGTAAGTAGGGCAGCTTGCCTTGCCGCTGTAGAATTCAAACTTCCCCCTAATTGACTGCGCTAAAGGGGCCACCCGATTGAAGCAGGGCAGCCTGAACATATCGAACAATTCTTGCGGATGCATCCCTGCAAATTCGGCGTGATTCGGAATTGAGTCGATAAATCGGAAGGCGAGCTTCCGCGCACGGACTTGTTGTGTGTCCGCCGACGCAAAAGCAATCGTAAGCACAATTAATAAGCCGAACAGCACTAGATAGAACCAAGCGGCGGGCACACTACTGAGCCCGAATGGCAAGGGTACACTGCTTGTATTGGGCGCTTGGGGTAACAGTGAAATTACTGCGACCGTAACAAGGCCAAGCCAGATTCGATTTGATACTTGCGCCTGTGTAGAAACGGCGGCGGCGAGGTCCTTTATCTGTTGACTGATGACGGCATCGCTGTCGATTGCCATACAAATTAAACGGTGGGGCTGGTCGTAGTCGAACCGACTACCTACGCGTTAGGAGTGGCTCGCTCTATCCGTGTTAGCTACAGCCCCGTGTGTTCATTCTATCAGAAAATTCTTGCGCCCATCTTGTGCCCACTTTGTGCCCAAACCAGCCCGTTCACCCCCACTTATCACAAGTAGATACAACCATATCTTGTTGAAAACAAAAGGCGCGAAAAAATACTTGCCTATTAGGAAACCTCCGCTCAATCGACGTCTGCTAACCACGTTACCTAATCCGTGTCACATCTACGTCATTAGTGTGGCCATGATTCAGGCGCGATTGATTCCAAATAAAAAAAGGGCGGCCCAATCCATCGGGCCGCCCAAATATTCTTTCCGATTGCGAACTTCTCGCTAGTCCGACCCACCTTCCGCCAGCGCATCCGCATCCTTGCGCAGGAAGTCGAGCGCGGCGGCTTCTTCCGCCGAGAGCTCCGCAGGAGGCATGATCTCCTCGGGCGGAGGCGGAGGCGGCATTTCGGTGAGCAGCTGGATGTTGCGGTACCGCTCTAGGCCGGTGCCGGCCGGGATCAGGCGGCCCATGATGACGTTTTCCTTGAGGCCGCGCAGGTAATCCACCTTGCCGGCGACGGCGGCTTCGGTGAGGACGCGCGTGGTCTCCTGGAAGCTGGCGGCGGAGATGAACGAATCCGTCGAGAGCGACGCCTTGGTGATGCCGAGGAGCAGCGGGCGTCCCGTGGCGGGCCGTGAGCCCTCGGCGATGATGCGGTCGTTTTCCTCGCGGAAGCGGAACTTGTCCACCTGCTCGTCGAGGAGGAAGGCGGTATCGCCGACGTCTTCCACTTTCACCCAGCGCATCATCTGGCGGACGATCGTCTCGATGTGCTTGTCGTTGATGTTGACGCCCTGCAGGCGGTAGACCTCCTGGATGGCGTTCACGAGATAAGCCTGCGTGTATTTTTCGCCGAGCACGGCCAGCAAATCGTGCGGGTTGAGCGGGCCGTCGATCAGCGGTTCGCCCGCCTTGACGTGTTCGCCTTCCTGCACGTTGATGTGCACGCCGCGGATGATCGAGTATTCCTTCTGCGTCCGGCCGTCTTCGCTTTCGACGTAAATCTTCCGGAGACCCTTGCTGATTTCGCCGTACTTCACGACGCCGTCGATTTCGCTGATGACGGCGGGGTCGCGCGGCTTGCGTGTCTCGAAGAGTTCGACGACGCGCGGCAAACCTCCGGTGATGTCCTTGGTCTTCGTGGTCTCGCGAGGAATCTTCGCTAGCACGTCTCCGGGCTGCACCTCGTCGCCATCCTGCACCATCAAGTGCGCGCGGGAAGGCATGAGATATTTTTTGCGGGTGCGGCCTGCGGAGTCGCGAACCTGAATCGTCGGCGCGTGTTTTTCATCGCCCGGTGGCAGCGTGACGACGAGCTGCGACAGGCCGGTGACTTCGTCGACCTGCTCCTCGATCGTGATTCCGGGCTGCAAGTCCTTGAACTGGATCGTGCCTCCGGCTTCGGTGAGGATCGAGAACGTGTACGGATCCCACTCGGCAAGAAGTTCGCCGAGCTTGACGGGCTGATTTTCCTCGACGCGCAGGCGCGCGCCGTAAACCACGTGGTAGCGCTCCTTTTCGCGGCCCTTTTCGTCGACGATGGCGATCAAGCCGTTGCGGTTCATGGCGATCAGGTGCTCGCCGCGTCCGCGCACGACGTTCATGTCGATGAAGCGGACGAAGCCGCTGTTGCGCGATTCGAGCTTGGATTGTTCGGTGATGCGCGTCGCCGTTCCGCCGATGTGGAACGTGCGCATGGTGAGCTGCGTGCCCGGCTCGCCGATGGATTGCGCGGCGATCACGCCGACCGCTTCGCCGAGTTCGACGAACCGGCCGGTGGCCAGGTTGCGTCCGTAGCAGCGGGCGCAAGCGCCGCGCCGCGATTCGCAGGTCAGCACGGAGCGGATGTTGACGCGCTCGATGCCCGCGGCTTGCACGGCGTTGGCCAGCTCCTCGCTGATCTCCTGGTTTACGTCAACGATAATGTTGCCTTCGTAATCCTTGATCTTGTCGAGAGAAACGCGGCCGACGATGCGGTCGCGCAGCGGCTCGACTTCGACGCCCGCCTCGGTGATCGGTTCGACGAAGATGCCGTCGGCGGTGCCGCAATCGATCTCGCTGATGATTACGTCCTGCGCCACATCGACGAGGCGCCGCGTGAGGTAGCCTGAATCGGCCGTCTTCAGCGCGGTGTCGGCAAGTCCCTTGCGCGCGCCGTGCGTCGAGATGAAGTACTGCAGCACGGTAAGGCCTTCGCGGAAGTTGGACGTGATCGGCGTTTCGATGACTTCGCCCGAGGGCTTGGCCATCAAGCCGCGCATGCCGGAGAGCTGCCGGATTTGTTGCTTCGATCCGCGGGCGCCGGAATCGGCCATGACGTAAATCGGGTTGATGATGCCTTCCTTGTCCTGGTTCTCCATCGCTTTGAACATCTGCTCGGCGACTTTTTCGGTGATGTCGCTCCAGATGGCCACGACTTTGTTGTAGCGTTCGCCGTTGGTGATGGCGCCGTCCAGGTATTGCTGCTGCACCTTGACGACTTCCTTCTCCGTGTTTTCGACCAGGGAAAATTTGTCGCCGGGGATGACCATGTCGTCGATGCCGATCGAGATGCCGGACTTGGTGGCGTACTGGAAGCCCAGTTCCTTTAGCTCGTCGAGCATCTGCACGGTGCGCTTCAAACCAAAGCGCAGGTAGCAGTAATAGCAGAGCTGCTGCACGCCCTTTTTCTTGATGAGGCCGTTGATGAACGGCATTTCCTTGGGCAGGTGATCGTTGAAAATCACGCGGCCGACGGTGGTGTTGATGAACTGGCGCTTCAGCGTGACCGATTCGGCGTGCGGCACGTCCTGATCGTCGTAGGCGGCGGCGAGGTCGATCATCTCGCCTTCGTAGCGCAGACGAATCGGCGTGAGGAGTTCGACTTCGCCGGACTCGAGAGCCAGCACGACTTCCTCGGTGTGGCCGAAGGCGCGGCCTTCGCCCTTGGCGCCGGGCTTGGCCTTGGTCAGATAGTAGATTCCGAGAACCATGTCCTGCGTCGGAACGGCGAGCGGCAAGCCGTTGGCCGGCGACAGAATGTTGTTCGCCGAAAGCATCAGGACGGAAGCTTCCACTTGCGCTTCGGGCGAAAGAGGAATGTGCACGGCCATCTGGTCGCCGTCGAAGTCCGCGTTGAACGCGGTGCAGACGAGCGGATGGATGCGAATGGCCTTGCCTTCGACGAGCACCGGTTCAAACGCCTGAATGCCGAGGCGGTGCAGCGTCGGAGCGCGGTTCAGAAGCACCGGATGCTCGCGAATTACGTCTTCGAGAATGTCCCAAACCACGGACTCCTGCTGCTCGACCATTTCCTTGGCTTGCTTGATGGTGGTGCAGTGGCCCTGCGCTTCCAGGCGATGGTAGATGAACGGCTTGAACAGCTCGAGCGCCATTTTCTTGGGCAGGCCGCACTGGTGCAGCTTGAGTTCCGGGCCGACGACGATCACCGAGCGTCCCGAATAATCGACGCGCTTGCCGAGCAGGTTCTGGCGGAAGCGGCCTTGCTTGCCCTTGAGCGTGTCGGAAAGCGATTTGAGCGGGCGGTTGTTGGTGCCGCGCAGAACGCGTCCGCGGCGTCCGTTGTCGAACAGCGCGTCCACCGCTTCCTGGAGCATGCGCTTTTCGTTGCGGACGATGACGTCCGGGGCGTGCAGCTCCATCAGCTTTTTCAGGCGGTTGTTGCGGTTGATGACGCGGCGATAGAGATCGTTCAAATCGGACGTGGCGAAGCGGCCGCCGTCCAGAGGCACGAGCGGACGCAGCTCCGGCGGAAGAACCGGCAGCACGTCGAGAATCATCCATTCGGGACGGTTGCCGCTCTTGCGGAACGATTCGACCACCTTCAGGCGCTTGGCGTACTTGATGCGCTTCTGTAAGCTGGGGTCGACCTTCATTTTCTCGCGCAATTCTTCGGAAAGTTTCTCGATGTCCACACGCTTCAGAAGTTCCTTGATGGCTTCCGCGCCCATTTGCGCGCGGAATTGACCGGGAAAATCCTTTTGCAGGTCGCGGTATTTTTCCTCGGGGAGCATCTCGCGTTCCTTGATGCCGGGAACTTCGAGAGGATCGATGACCACGTAGCCCTCGAAATACAGGATGCGCTCGAGATCGCGCATCGAGATGTCGAGCAGGTAGCCGATGCGGGACGGCAGGCCCTTGAAGAACCAGACGTGCGAGCAGGGCGAAGCGAGTTCGATGTGGCCGAGGCGCTCGCGGCGGACTTTGCTGAGCGTGACTTCCACGCCGCACTTGTCGCAGATCACGCCGCGGTGCTTCATGCGCTTGTACTTGCCGCAGAGGCACTCCCAGTCCGTGACGGGACCGAAAATTTTGGCGCAGAACAGGCCGTCGCGCTCGGGTTTGAAGGTACGGTAGTTGATGGTCTCGGGCTTGGTGACTTCGCCGTGAGACCAGGACCTGATTTTTTCCGGACTCGCGAGGCTGATCCGGATGGACTCGAAATCCGCGATTAAACTGGCACGATCATAAGGGCTGCTTCGATACAAGGTATGTCCCTCCTGGTCCGATGGGTTTCATCGGAGCCATCCCGGGGTGCCGGGAGTAAGAAAAAACCGTGAACCTCAAGACCTTCGTGCTGCGATCCTTGTGTCGCCCCTCACGGGGCTTTCGGATCAATTTCATTCCCTTTTCCCACCGCTTCCCCTTCACTTCGTTCAGGGCGAGCGCGGTGGGCTACGGTATGTCGTCCCTCCGGGACTAACTTCAACACGGAAATAGACGACGATCCGCTCTCGCTAATCCGCGGCCGGT
>DATNIO010000182.1:0-6658 GCA_035604385.1 Verrucomicrobiia bacterium
CTTTCCTTCGCCCTTTCTTGGGCCGTTCTCATGAACGGCTTCCACATTGGGATCCAAAAACGGGAATCCCTCCCAAATAGCCCTCCTTTTCTTCGTTTCAGATGACCGGACTTGCACTACAATAGGTGTAGTCTGGACCATCTTTCTCCCCCGCCGACGCCAATGTCCTCGAACCGGCCCAACCTGACACTGGACGAGCAATCCTTTCAGGAGTTGCTGTCAGCCGCCTTCACCATTCAGGAACATAACGACCATCTCAGACAAGTTCAACCACCGTCGGCCGAATCCGAAGCCCACTCCGAACCCGAAGCCCAGAGCGTTTGCCAACATTGTGGCGCTTCCAAGCCAGCGGACGCATCGCTCTGCCCGAACTGCGGCCTCGACGAGTTCCGTCCGGGGGAACGCATGCAGCGCAATTGGGCCTCGATGTGGCTGATGAGCCAGGAGCAGGTTTTGTGGCCCGAGCGTAGTCCCGAAACTCGCGATGCTACTCGAGCAGCCGAGCGCACGCCACTCACTCATTCGGTGAGCGACCCCGGCAGCTCCGGCCTTTTCGATTTGCCGGTTGCAGGAGCAGCTGCAAAGGAAACGAACGCACAGGAAAAAACCGAGAGCATCTACGACCGAGTACGCGGCAAATCAACCCTCGACGGTCGAGCGCTTGACGATCTAGCTCTAGACGATCCAGCGCTCGACCCACCGGCACGCGCCAACGGAGCAGCGGCCAACGAATGGACCAATGCAGCGACCGAAGACTTGTCCTCGGAAGACTCGTATCTGGCCATCCGGAGATTCCACTTATCTGCCAGCGACGATTCTTCCGCGACCGAAGCGGTAACCGAAGCAACAACCGACGAAACGATCGACGAGACGACCGAAGCAACCGCCGACCCAAGCGATGCCGCCACGAGCTCCTTGATGCAGCGGTTTGCCGACTGGCGTGTGACGCTGCGCTTTCACCGCGCCGACCTCTATCTAGGGGTGGCTGTCTTGGTAGCTGTGATAGCCGTCTTGTGGCCGGTGGCCGGCTCGCCTCAACCGGCAGCGCTCGGTCCTTGGGATAGATTCCTCGTGGAGATCGGAATCGCCGAGGCTCCCCCACCCGTAATCCACCTTCAAGGAGACCCGGGCACTGAGGTCTGGCTCGATACGCACAGCGCTCTCTACTACTGCCCAGGAGAAGAGCAGTACGGAAAGACCCCCGACGGCCGCGTCACCAGCCAGCGCGAAGCGCAGATGGATCGCTTCGAACCCGCCGGTCGCCTCGCCTGCGAGTAAGAGCTAAGCGTAAAGTGTAGGGCGGACGCTCTTGTCCGCCCAGCCCGCGGAACCAAACTTGGTCACCGCTCGAACCGTAACTCTCCACTCGATACCACGGTAGCGTCGCGAAATGTATCATTGGGCAGGTGACAATCAATGTTCCCAGGATCTCATTTGGCAGTCTTTTCGGTCTCCGCAGCAATCGCTTTCGCCATGATCTCGGACGGGGTCGCTCTGGCCCAGAACAATAAGCCGCAGAACAATGTCTCGCAGAACAATGCCCCGCAGAACAGTGTCTCGCAGAGCAGTGCTCCGCAGAGCAGTGCCCCGCAGCGTCAGAGCAAGGCAGGAGGCGCGGCGGCTGACGTCGCTCGCGGAAAGTATCTTGTCGAAGACGTGGCCGTCTGCGGACAGTGCCACACGCCGCGCGACAGCAATGGAAATCTTGATCGTACGCGGTGGCTGCAGGGCGCTTCCGTCCCCTACCTACCGTCGAAGCCCGACATGGATTGGCCGATCAACGCGCCGCGGATTGGCGGCACTCCACCCGCCAACGACGCCGACATGATCAAACTGCTGACGACCGGCATCTGGATCGACGGCAAACATCTTCGCCTTCCCATGCCCCAGTTTCGCATGGACCGCGGCGATGCCGAAGCTGTCGTTGCCTACCTAAAGTCGGTGACTGCGCAACCGTAGAGCGCCGCATTGTTGACGAAGTGTTCCACGTGGAACACTTGTGCAGGTAATATTGTACGTATTTATATATATTTACATTGGCCCTGTATGAAACAGCGGAAACAGGTTACGAGGCGCCGGAAGGTCGGGCGGCTGCGGGCTGCCGCCGACGAAGGCAAGCGTCCGTGGGGGCCGGAGCCGGGGAGATGCTACGGGCCGGGCTTCCTTAGGACGACCAAGAAGCGGGTCACGTTGAACCTGGATGCCGACGTACTGGCGTGGTTCCAAAAGCAAGGGCGGGGCTACCAGACGACGATCAATCGGGAGCTATGGAAGTTCATGATGGAAGAGAGGAAGAGATCAGGGGAATAAGATTGGAGCCGTTGTACGTATAAGTCTGTACATACTACAAGGGCAGACGCCAGCGCACAAAAAGCGAAAGGACGGGACTCGGCGGTGCTTTTTAGTGACCATTGGTCAGAAATTTATGGCCGAGATGCCCGCCCAAGTTGTTGATAATACTAGGGGTCGAGTGTGGTTAGACGGCCACAAGCGGGTAATTGTTACGCTGTAATTCTTACAAAATTCATTCAAAGGGCCGTGGCCCGTCCAAGCCGAGCGCAGCTCGGGGCCTCGCCTGGTTCCCGCTGCGTCACTTATAGCGACTCACGCGAGAGTGCTAAACTTTCTCGTTCCCTCCCCAGCACACTGGAGCGATGTCTGAGCTCAACCTCAAGCCGACGCACGCCGCCGTCAAGAACTACCACGCCGCCCTCCACCAGTTCGGCCAGCTCCATATAGACCATGAGATGGTGGTCCGCAGCGCCTTCCAGTACCTGCTCTCCTCCAGCGGACGCAAACTCAAACTCACCCTCGTCCCGGAATTTGAAATCAAACGCAAACACTCGTCCATACGCGTGGACGGCGCTCTGCTTGATGATTTCCACCTCGCCCACGGTTACTGGGAGGCAAAAGACGAAAAAGACGATCTCGACCGCGAGATCAAATCCAAGCTTGAAAAGGGCTACCCTCGCGACAACATCATCTTCCAGGCCCCCGAACGTGCCGTGCTTTATCAGTCCGGCGCGCGCGTCGCCGACGAGGACATCTCCAAGCCAGACAACCTCGTCCAGGTCGTTAACCAGTTTTTCGACTACAAGGCTCCTCACATCGAGGAATGGGAACAGGCCGTCAGCGAGTTTTCCGAGCGCATCCCGGAGCTTGCCGCCGCCGTTAAAAAGATCATCGACGAAGAACGCCGCCACAGTCCTGCCTTCGTCCGCAGCTTCGACGACTTCTACGCCCTCTGCCGTCAAGCTATCAATCCCAATCTTTCCGAAGATGCTGTGGAGCGCATGCTCATCCAGCACCTGCTGACCGAGCGCATCTTCGAGAGGATTTTCGACAACCCCGATTTCACCCGCCGCAACGTCGTGGCAGCGGAAATCGAAAAGGTCATTGTCGAACTGACGAAACGAGCGTTCAACAGAAACGGGTTTTTGCGCCCGCTCGACCGCTTTTACAAGGCTATCGAAGTCAGCGCGGAAAACACCACTGGCTTCACGGAAAAACAAGCATTCCTAAACAAAGTCTACGAGCGCTTCTTCCAGGGCTATTCGCCGAAAGAAGCCGACACCCACGGCATCGTCTACACGCCGCAGCCCATCGTCAATTTCATGGTGCGTAGCGTAGAAGAAATTCTGCAAAAAGAATTCGGCCGCTCCCTCGGCGACAAAGGCGTCCACATCCTCGATCCCTTCGTCGGCACCGGCAACTTCATCGTCAACATCATGGACAGGATCAAAGCCACCGACCTACCTTACAAATACCAAAACGAACTGCACTGCAACGAAGTCATGCTGCTGCCGTATTACATCGCCAGCATGAACATCGAGCACGCCTATTTCGAGCGAACCGGAGAGTACAGCGCGTTTCCGGGAATTTGCTTGGTGGATACGTTTGAGCTTGCGGAATCGAGGCAATCGCCGTTGTTCACCGAGGAGAACACTCAAAGGGTTGAAAGGCAGAAGGAGCAGAAAATCTTCGTCGTTATTGCCAATCCGCCCTATAACATGGGCCAACTGGACGAGAGCGATAACAACCAAAATCGGGAGTACCCGGCGTTAGAAGAGAAAGTTGCGGCAACCTACACAGCACAATCCAGCGCGACACTAAGGAACAAACTTTCAGATCCTTACGTCAAAGCGTTCAGGTGGGCCTCTGATCGTATTGGAGATGAGGGCATCGTTTGCTTCGTCTCCAACAACAGCTTCCTAGATAACATAGCCTTTGACGGAATGAGAAGCTGCTTGGAATCGGAGTTTTCGAACGTCTACCACCTCAACCTTAAAGGCAATGCGCACACGTCGGGCGAACGGCGTCGTAGGGAGGCCGGGAACATATTCGATGACCAGATTCGGGTCGGGGTGGGCATCACACTCCTCGTGAAGAACCGCAAGAAGCCACCTCCCGCCGAAATCTCCGTCTATTCCGTTGACGATTGCTTACCATCAGAAAAGAAACGCGACCTTCTCGTCAACGCTGTCGAGTTCAGTCAAATACCGCTACAACGAGTCACTCCCGACCGCCGTCATACATGGCTGACCGAGGGCGAACGCGAGGATTTCGTTTCGTTCATCGCGGCTGCGAGCAGAGTGGAAAAAGGTTCCGCTCATCCGGATGAATCGACAATCTTTAAGCTGTACTCCCTTGGCGTCGTAACAAACCGAGATACATACGCCTATTCATTCGATCGGGTGACCTTGGAGGGCAATGTCCGCAGGATGATCGCGGCATACAACTCTGCGCTAGCGCTCGCCGTGCAGTCCCCCGCCGAAAACGTAGCCCTTCTGATCGACCCCAACGATAACCGCACAAAGTGGACACGGCAAAACAAAGCCGCGCTATCTTCCCGAAAGAGCACCCCTGCCTTCAGAGCAGATGCCGTACGAGTCAGCCTGTACCGCCCCTTCACTAAGGCGTTCCTCTACTTTGAGGATTTTTGGAACGAAGAGCAGTACAAGATGCGCAACATCTTCCCGACGGCTGCGACTGAAAGCGAGAATCTGGTCATAGTTGCAAGCACGATCGGCTATCGCTCCGGGTACACCGCAATCGCGAGCGCCCAGATCCCCGAACTTCACTTCGGCAGCAGCACCGACGGTTTCCAATGCTTCCCCTTCTACACCTACGCCGAAGACGGCAGCAACCGCCGCGAGAACATCGCCGACTGGGCGCTCGAACAATTCCGTTCCCACTACCACGACGCCTCCATCACCAAGTGGGACATCTTCCACTACATCTACGCCGTCCTGCACCACCCCGAGTACCGCGAGCGCTACGCCGCCAACCTCCGCCGCGAACTCCCCCGCATCCCGTTCGCCTCCGCCGCCACTCTCAACAATTGTCATCCCGAACGAAGTGAGGGATCTGCAGCTCTTTCGGGCGCCGAGAAAATGCAGATCCCTCGCTCCGCTCGGGATGACAAATCCAAGAAAGTCTCTGCGAACTCCGCGTCCTCCGCAGTCAAAGACTTGGACGTTTTCCGCGCTCTAGTCAAATCCGGCCAGCGCCTAGCCGAAATCCACGTCCGCTACGAGCAGCAACCAGAATATCCGCTCACCAAAAGAGAAAAAGCCGGAGAAAAGCTGGACTGGCGCGTTACCAAGATGCGGCTCAGCAAAGACAAAACCTCGCTCGTCTACAACCAGTTCCTCACGCTCTCCGAAATCCCGAAAGAAACCTACGACTATCGCCTCGGCAATCGCTCCGCACTCGAATGGGTCATCGATCAATATCAGGTCTCGACCGACAAACGAAGCGGCATCGCCAACGATCCGAATCGGGACGACGATCCGCAATATATTGTGCGATTGATCGGTCAAGTTATTACCGTCAGCCTGGAGACCGTAGGAATCGTCAGCGCCCTGCCGCCGCTGGGTCTAGCTCCGCGCGGTGAGGGTCCAATCGGCGGCCCCAGCGCCTGAACAGACTGATGAAAAACTACTCTGGGGTGCAAAAAGCTCACCTCGGGCGCTAAAGCGCGAGGTATTTGCGACTTAGCGGCACGACTAAAGTCGTGCCCTTCCCCAAACGCGCTCGACCCGGAGTTTTTCAACGAACTGTGAAGGCGCATTCATAACGCAGCACATACGGCACGCCTGAAGGCGTGCCCTGATACAAAGCGTACTTTCACCACAGGCTGCTAGCACAAGTTCGTGGCATAAATCCACGCTGTCATCCTGAGCGAAGCGAAGGACCTATGTAATTGACCGCGCATATGCATAATAGGTCTTTCGCTTCGCTCAAGATGACAGATCATACTTATGTCGCGAATTTACGGGACACAACACTAGGGAGTCGACCACAATTCCGCTCTGATGCGGCTCACCGAAACAGAATCCAAGGAATGGGACCGTCCGCGTTCCGCTTGGGCGGGGCTTTTGGCTGCGGCTATCGGATCGTATCTTCCGGCTCGGGAGCGAGCTTAGGTGCGGTGCGAAGAAACTTCATGAGTCCGGCGCCGGTGGCCTTGCCTGCGCGCTTCTTGAAAAAATCGGCCGCGGTTTCCACCACGCCAACTTTTTCCGCGACCGCTGCCGCGATCCATTGGTTCAAGGACACGCCGTCTTCTTTCGCGAGGCGCTGGGCAGCTTTTTTGATAGAGAGGGGGAGCTTCAGTGGATACGTCGCCTTGCTCATGGTCTCACCTTTCTTAACA
>DATNIO010000183.1:0-42068 GCA_035604385.1 Verrucomicrobiia bacterium
CCGTACCACGGGAAGAAGCGGTCGCCCGGTCCGCACGGCAGCCAACCCACACTGCCGAAGCCGCCGCCGAACCCGAATCCAAAGCCGACTCCCAATCCTCCTCCGCCAAAGCCGAAGAAGGAGACATACGCCGGCGCCCACAGCGGACGGTATCCAACATAGACCGGTCCCGGCCACCAGCCCCAGTTTCCGCCATAGACGAACCAGCGTCCGTAGTGATACGGCGCCCAGCCCCACGGCTCATAGGAAACCCAGGTCCAGCCGTAGTAGGGCTCATACACCCAGCGGCCATCGCGGTATGGCGCCCAACCGGGGCCTTCCGAGGGAAACCACACGCTGCCGTAGTCGGGGACATTCGTCCATTGGCCGTTCGCGTCCAGATCTTGCGTGCCGGTGTAGTAGGGATTGGTGTGCTGCCAGCTTTGCGCGCCTTCGATGGTGCGGTCGCGGTCGCCGTTCCACTTGTCCCAATCGTCTCTGCCGGGCGCTCCGGAAACTTGATACTGAGCGCTGTCCGCGGTGCCCTGAATCGTGATGCGCTGGTCGCGCTCGACTTTTGTGCTTCCCTGCGGAGTGGAAATTTCCGCGGAGCCCTTGCGCACGTCGACAATCGTTTCGCCATCGGAGTTGACCAGGATGCGGTAGCTGCCTTCCTCGCCCGCTGCCGGATGAATGGCCACATTGGGCGTGTCGATCTCCACGTTCGCTTCGTTGTTTTTGAAGACTTCGTAATTCGCCAGGCCCTGCCCGATCTGAAGCTGCATTTGCGTGCGCGACAGGTTCACGACATTGGCCGTGGTTTGGTCCGACAGGCGCAGAATATTGGCGTGATTCAACTGAATTTCCGCGCGCGCATTTTGGCCGGTGGAAATATGGTCGCCATTTACCACAGGCGTGTTGATTGTCGCCGCGGCCCAGTCAGTCGATCCGCTGTGCTGCGTCGAAACGTCGCCGTGAAGGAAGCTGATGCGCGCCGCGCCGGGATCGTTCTGCGGCGCCTGCTGCGGTGGTCCTTGCGGTGGCGGCCCGCCCTGTGGCTGCGGCGGATATTGCGGATACTGTGCCGGAATCTCCATAGGCTGCTGCGAAGCAGGCGGCGCTTGCTGCGCGCCCGCCCCCATTCCCAGGACGAGCGCCCCAGTCAGTAGAACTGTCCCAAGACTCCCAAGATAGCTTTTCATGGCCGACCTCCCACAACTCCTCACGCCCGGTAATGCTTACACTCGTCTTAGATGATTGCAGGGCGGGGGCCAAACGAGCCCGAATCTCAGGTTTTGAATAACTTGCTCATTTCAAAACAGTTATGATGGGTATAGTGGCCAAGTAGGGCACGGAGACCTGCTTCTCCGGTGGTTCTCACGCAGGGACTGGTGATTTTCAACCACCATGGGTAACCCCCCAACTCGCTTAGTTATTGGAAATCTGATATATGTCTCGCGTGGTAAAAATGCACGAGCTATGCCCGCTCGCAATGGAAATAAAAAAAGAGTCAGCGGATCTTGAAAAGCCGGACGTACCGAGACTTGCATTCCTCGGATTTTGTGACAGGTTGGCGGAAATCAGGACGGGCCATCCTCTCTTCTGGCACACGAATCTCGTGGGCATTTCAATGGCCCGTGTGTCTCATGTATTTCCATTAAACCTGAATGGTCAAAATCTAGTATGTGCGCTATACAACGCGAAGGCGGGCGAAGTTTTCAAACTCTCATTCCAGTCAAAAGGTGGTCAGCAGCCGTTCGAGATCGACGTAAGAATCGGGGTCGGTCAGGTAACCCAAAGTGAAGCTTCCATTTCTCCGCTAGAAACCCTTCCAGAGGGGTCGGTCATACCGGGCTGGACCCTTGTCGCAAACGCGATCTCGGCAGATATAATCGTTTACGAGATCGGTGGCTACGATGTCTTCTACCTCGCTGACGGTTCACAGCAATACGTCGGGACAGCACAATTTGCACACGCACCCGTGACGCCCTTCAGCAACGAAGAAATCGCGGCTATCAAAAGCGATCCGCTCGGCGCGAAGCATATTCGGATAAGTCTTACCTGCAAACTGTGCGGGGAATCCCTAAGGACCTATACCGGCCTAGCGAGGCAGGAAAGCGTTGAAAAGGAAGGTTGGCTCTGGAGCCAAGGGCTTCAGAACGACAGGTTTGTCTGCAAGTGCGGAAAGACAAACTTTAGTTTAATTCCAATTCGAACTGGACTTCACGGGCTGCTCCGACGGAACCTGAACGCAGCAGCCAATCCACATATTTCCACCGTTCGCCAATATGAGCAATCGGCGCTTGAAGAATCGTGCCGACGCTTCTTTCAGTTAATTAATTCAAACCCCGGCGAAGAGGCGGTCCAAAAATTCCTTGAGGCCAACCCAACTTTTTTTCATTTGTTCGTCCCCGAAAAATTGATGGTCAAGAGTCCCGTTCTCACAAAATATTTTGTAGACTTCGCGATCCTGAATAATCGTAAAGAATTGCTCCTAATAGAAATAGAGAAACCGGGCCTTCGTCTTCTGAAGAAGGACGGCGGCATCACCGCTGACTTGCAACACGCATTGGACCAGGTGAGGAGTTGGATTCACGTTTTCAACGATCATCGAGTCGCTGCGCTAGATGGACTCAACCTCAAGCTGGATGAGGTTGCGAAAGTAAGAGGCATAGTTATCGCTGGAAGAAAGCCGAGCGATGAAGCGCGCGCCCGCGCCTTGCGATCGACTTCCTGGGGCGAAATCGAAGTGTTCACCTATGACGACCTCCTCCGCGGTACCACTGAAATCATCAAACAGGTGGCAAGCGTCTGAGGACTAATACTGAAAACGTCCGAAGAAGTCTACAGTGGGCTGAATCTCACCGCCTTACTCCTCCAACTTCTCCCCCTCAGAAGGATCCGGCACGCCTAATTTCGAGAGGCGGTAGCGCAGCGCGTTGCGGGAGAGGCCTAGGGCGCGGGCGGCCTGGCTTTTGTTACCGTTTGCGCTGCGGAGGGCTTGTCGAATGGCTTCATCTTCCCATTGTTCGAGCGTGACGCCGGAAGGAAGAACGTAGGGGGAACTGCCCGGCGCGGAGGAACGCTTGGCGGGATCGTCGAGATAAATGTCGGCGGCGTCTAGCGTCGCGGCGGAGGAAAGTGCTACGCCGCGCTCGATGATGTTCTGCAGTTCGCGGACGTTTCCCGGCCAGTGATAGTCCATCAGGCGCTTCATCGCTTCGGGAGTAATTCCGGTGATGGTTTTTCCGGATTCCTTGGCGTAGCGTTCGAGGAAATAATTGGCGAGGGCGGGAACGTCTTCCTTGTGATCGCGCAGCGGAGGAATGTCGATGGCCACGACGTTGAGGCGGTAGTAGAGGTCCTCGCGAAACGTGCCCTCTTCGAGCGCGGCGCGGAGGTCGCGGTTGGTGGCCGCCACGAGGCGCACATCTACCTTCAGGGTTTTCGTTCCGCCGAGGCGCTCGAATTCGCGGTCCTGCAGCACGCGCAGGAGCTTTACTTGAATGGCGCCGGGCACGTCGCCGATTTCGTCGAGAAACAGCGTGCCCTTATCGGCCAGCTCGAATTTTCCCGGCTTCGTTCCCGTCGCACCGGAGAATGCGCCTTTTTCGTATCCGAAGAGTTCGCTTTCCAGAAGATTTTCCGGAATCGCGGTGCTGTTGATTTTGATGAACGGGCCGGAAGCGCGCTGCGAATGTTCGTGAATGGCGCGCGCGATCAGATCTTTTCCGACGCCGCTTTCGCCGCCGAGCAGCACCGTCGAATTTGTGGGCGCGACGCGCTCGACCATCGCGAGCACGGCCTGCATCTTGTCGCTTTGCGCGATGATGTTAGTGTAGGAGTAGCGGCGGCCGAGCGCTTCGCGCAGCGAGCGGTTTTCCTCGCGCAGGCGGTGCGAATCGAGTTCCTTGCGGATCACCAGCACGAGCTCGTCGAACGAAAACGGCTTCGTGACGTAATTGCTCGCGCCGACTTTCATCGCTTCGACGGCCGATTCGACCGTGCCGTACGCCGTCATCACCACGACGGGAAGCGCGGCGTTCGCGCGCTTCACGGCCTGCAAAAATTCCAGGCCGCTCATTCCCGGCAGGCGCAAATCGGTCACGACCAGGTCCGGCTTTTCGCGCACCAGGAGCTGCAGCCCCGTTTCCGCGTCCGCCGCGGAGTGCACGACGAAACCTTCTTCGCCAAGCTGCAGCTCCAGCAGCCGCCGCATCTTGGCTTCGTCTTCGACAATCAGGATCGCCGCTTTTTCGCCGCGCGTGGTCATGGGTTCCAGTAGCACGATTCGAGTAGCACAGACTTCAGTCTGTGGATTTTAGGCCTTGCAAGGACGAAACCCCACAGACTGAAGTCTGTGCTACTGACCGCCCATTGTGCCAGCCCGCGCGCACTGAAGTGAAGCCGCAAATCGCAATTGATTGTAGAATTCTGTGGCGCAGGCTTCAGCCTGTGGGTTTTGGTTATGCCCAGACGCGAGGTCCTTGCCACCAACCCGCACAGGCTGAAGCCTGCGCCACTGGGATTCTCCAAGAGAAACAAAGAGGAACGATGAGCGGAACACTTTCAGGAAAGACAGCGATTGTTACGGGAGCAGGCCGAGGCTTAGGCCGATCCATGGCGCTGGGCTTGGCGCGCGCCGGAGCGAGCGTGGTGATCACGGCCGCGCGCAATCGCTGGGAGATTGACGCGGTCGCGGAGGAAGCCGCGAAAACTCCGGAGGCGGGTCCGGTCCGGCCGATGCTGGCGGATGCCGCGAGCGACGCCAATTGCCAGCGCGTGGTGAACGAAACGCTGCGCGAGTTCGGCGGCGTGCACATCCTCGTCAACAACGCGGGCCGGGGAATGCGATTCGTCAGCGAGAAATTTTTCGATACGCCCACGAAATTCTGGGAGACCGATCCGTCTGTCTGGAAAATGATTATCGACACGAACGTCAACGGCCCGTTCCTGATGGCCCGCGCCGCCGCGCCGCACATGATGAGGCAGCGCTGGGGCCGCATCATCAACATTTCGATCAATCATGAGACCATGCGCCGCCCCGGGTTTTCCCCCTATGGTCCGTCCAAGGCCGCGCTGGAATCCGAAACCATCATCTGGGCGCAGGATTTGGACGGCACCGGCGTCACCGTGAACGCGCTCTTGCCCGGCGGCGCCACCGACACAGGCATGGTCCCGCCGGACATTCCTGTTCACCTGCGCCAGAACCTGCTCCATCCCGACATCATGATCCCGCCGCTCCTGTGGCTCGTTTCGGAGGCAGCCAGCGAAGTAACAGGCAGCCGCTTCGCGGCAAATCTTTGGGATGTTACGTTGCCGCCCGAGCAGGCCGCCGAAAAATCACGCACGGCGGCGGGTTGGATCCCGCAAACTTCTTAAGGAGCACAAGTCCACCCCCTCCCGCCCCGCAATAATTATTCAATAATTACGCTTGACAACTGTTCTTCAAAGGTGTACTTGTCCCCCCAAGTGAGGAAGTTCCGGGTGGGGTTCTCGAGTGGACTTACAGCCCTGCCCGACTCATGTCATCGCCAACATTGCGATCGGCCCTACCCTGGTTGAGGTGCATACGCGCCTCTCGGCCCATTCAATAGGTAGTTATTTTAATTAATAAAATCGGCGCCAAGCCTATTCAGGCCTGGGCCGATATTGCTGGTATTGCTTAATTGGGAATCATCCGGCTGTTGCGGGGGTTCACATTCGCAAGGCGGGAGCTTGCCTGTGCAGCATTCTCAACCTTGCAGCCATTGGGAACAGACCACGGGTGAGGTTTGGGGCCACATTCTTGACTAACTTTTGGACAGGAGGTCCAGAAATGAGTTCCTTACGGAAAGCGGTGCAATTGCTGGTTGGCGCGATGGCGATGCTTCTGCTCTGTCTGCCCGCGTTTTCACAGGGCAGTTCCGGCCGTATCCTCGGAACGGTCACGGACCAAAGCGGCGGCGTCGTAGCGAACGCCATGGTAAGCGTCATAGACACGGAGAGAAACGTCTCGCGAACCATGAGCACGGATGACGCGGGGGAGTATAACGCTCCCAACCTGATTCCCAGCGTATATACGGTTATTGCCGAGGCCAAAGGCTTCAAGAAGATCGAGCGGGTGGGCGTAGAGCTGGGCGTTGGTAAGGAAGTTCGAGTTGACTTGGTCGTCCAGCCCGGCCAGCAGGAGCAAACCGTCACAGTCACCGAATCCATCCCGCTGGTGGAAACCACCAACGCCACCCTGGGCGGCACGCTCAACAACGCGGACATCAACGACATGCCCTTGAATGGCCGCAACTACCAGAACCTGTTGTCTCTGCGCCCGGGCGTGCTGACTTATGCGGGCGGCTCACCTTGGACGCAGAGCACCAACAACAGCCGGCCCGATGAAAGCGTTTGGATGCTCGACGGTGTCATCAACGTGAACATGTATGACTATCGCCCCGTCGGCGGCATGCCAAGTCCGTTTACCGATGGAGCCACCATCCTGCCCGTCGACGCCATCCAGGAATTCAACCTCATGGAGAATCCCAAGGCGGAGTACGGCTGGAGGCCCGGCGCCGTCGTGAACGTGGGAATCAAATCGGGGACCAACACGATTCACGGCTCGGCTTACGGGTTTTACCGCAGCGGCAACTGGGACGCCCGCAACGCCTTCAACCCTGTCCCCGTTCCGAAATTGCCAACGTCGTTGAAGCAGTTCGGCGGCTCGGTGGGCGGGCCAATCAAGAAGGATAAACTCTTCTACTTCGCCAACTATGAGGGCCTGCGTTCCTTCGTCGGCAACGCACTTGGGACGAGTGTTCCTGCCACAGGTGAGCTAGCGACGGGTGTCGATCCGGCGAACAGCATGTTGGATGCTATAGCTGGCCTGCAAGCATTGAAGATACAGCGCAGTCCCGTCAGCGAGTCGCTATTTGGTTGCACCGGAGACACTCCGGGCGACGTTTCAGGAGTGAAAATACCAGTCACTTGCACCGGCGGCGTCATCGCGAATGCCCCAGCTACCACCAACACCTACAACAGCGGTTTTCCGAACACCAATGTCAGCGATAACGGCGTCGGGAAAATGGACTACCGCATCAACGACAAGCACTCGATCAATGGCATGGTGTTGGTCGGCAACTACTTCGGCAACGGAGAAGATCACCCCGTCGTGAATTCAGAGTGGCAGAACGGGGATCCAATACGCACGATCACAGTCGGCGCCGACTGGGTTTGGACCCCGAGTTCCCGCCTGGTGAACGATGCCCGGTTTGGCTACGACCGCGTTAACTTCGCACTTGTCTCGGACGACGCCAGCAAGTTCGCCAATGGCAAGGACTTCCCCCTCAATACGGGCATCACGAGTGTGGGTGGATTTCCGACTGTCACCATCGCTGGTTTTTCGCCCCTGGGCGGATGGCGTGGCCGTCCCGTCGAGTTCACCAACCCGTATTACGATATTCAGGACAGCATCTCGTATTTGGCGGGAAAACACTCCTTCAAGTTCGGAGCCGAGTACACGCATATCCATGCCGATATAAATCTCCACGACACGAGGGGCCGAATCGATTTCGTAAAGGGGGGAATTGCCGATCCTGGTGTATCCACAGCCTTGGAAGACTTTTTCGCTGGAACGCCGACGAGAGGATCTCAACTTGTGGGCGCAACGGCCCGCAACCTAGACTGGCACAATATCGCGGGGTTCGTTCAGGATGACTGGCGCGTAACCCCGAAATTAATCGTCAACCTGGGCCTGCGCTACTCCTACGTATCGCCGATCAGAGATGACAATAACCTCTTGGGCACCTTCGATCCGACGCTCGGGATGGTTCAGCAGGGTCAACCGTTGGTTGGCGATACTCTCTGGAAGCATGACTACAAAGACTTCTCGCCCCGCGCTGGCTTTGCGTGGGATCTCTCGGGTAAGGGCACGACTGTGATTCGGGGCGGGGTCAGTAGGATTTACTCGATGTTCACCCCGGCCCAGTTCATGCAGTCGCCGTTCCAGAATTTCAAGAACGGCACCTTTGCCGCTGTCCCGACAGGCGGCTGCACGGTCACCTTCGCCCCTCCAGCAACTTGTACGTCGGCTGGGGGTACAACCTTTGGCGGAACAATCGGACTCGGCAGCGCCAGTGTCAGCCGGGCCAACCTCTGCTGGGATGCCTCCAGCGCAGCAACATGCAAGGCTGGCGTCGGCCAAGCGGTGGTTTTCCCGGCCGGCGCCGGGGTCGCTTGCACAGCCTCATCACAGTGCGACTTGACAACGGTGAGCTCGAATCTCGCCACCCCCTACATGACGAACTGGAACCTCGGGATTACGCATGCCTTTACCAACAACCTCTCCTTGGAAGTTAGCTACGTCGGCAATCACGGCTCCAATATGACGGGTTTTGTCGACCTCAATGCGATTAACCCCAATGATCCTCGTGAGATCGCATGCGGCCACTGTGAAGCCCCGGCTGACCGTCCGTTCGGCGGTCCAAACGCATTCCCCTACCTGAGGTATGTCAACATGACGGTGAACGATGCCCGTTCCAACTTCCACAGCCTGCAGTCCACTCTGACCGAAAGGGTTACTCACGGGTTGTCATTCACCGCGGGTTACACGTTCGGTCATGGTCTCGATAATGGTTCCCTGAATCGGTTCGGAAACCTGCCCCAGAATAGTTTGGATCCAGCGGCGGAGTACGGCAACAGCGACTTCGACGTCCGGAACCGATTCACTCTTACAGCCACTTACGACATACCCGGGGTTAAAGGCTTCGCCCAGTTGCTGGAAGGTTGGAAGCTCAATACGATTGTGAGCATTCAGGGCGGCCTGCCGTGGCTCGTGGACGACAATAACAACGATTTCAGCGCGAACGGCGCAGATGCCGCAGATCGCTGGGATTTCTTCGGGAACCCCAGTGACTTCACGTCCGGCTCGACCTCCATTATGCACTGCTCGGGACCCGTCGCTAACGGCTGCTTCCAAACCAGCGGCATCACCGGTCTCGCCTCCTGCGGAACGACACCAGGTGCGTGTTCCGCCGCCACATCCCAAGCGCTGTGGAATCAGTGCCTCGCGGTTGCCCCAGACCCGGTTACGCTTGGAGCGAGTGCGGGCGGCTGCTTCGTCTCCGGCAAATCGGTCATGGTTCCTCCAACATTGGGAACCTATGGCACGATGGGCCGGAACATCTTCCGCGACTCGGGCTTCAAGAACGTCGATTTCTCCGTATTCAAGACGTTCACGTACAAGGAGCGGTATAGCGCCCAGCTCCGCGCTGAGCTATTTAACGTATTCAACCACCCCATCATCTCCAACCCATACGGCGCAGCGAACGGCGCCCAACTCGGCTACGACCCCTCGGGTGCCAGCTCGTTCGGTTGCGGGTGCGCCACACCCGACGTCGCAGCGGGCAATCCGTTGGTCGGTTCGGGAAGCAGCCGTGTGATCCAAGTCGGGTTGAAGCTACAGTTCTAATTGGCGTGGCCGGTGCGAGGGCGAATCCGCCCTCGCACCGGCCGGCCAATGTCGTATTCCCGGACGTTAGAGTTGCGATACCCTGCACGGTATTGCGAGGGCGATTTCCTTCAGCCGCATCACTGCACGCCTCCGGTCCGATTGCGAAGTTAGCTCTGACAGCTATATCAATGTTTTTTACCCCTCCCATCCTTGACCGCTTTTGTGGCCTCGACTACACTAGACGTTTTGAATCGGTGCAATAGTTGGCACCGAGGGGGGAGAACTCTTTGCCGAAACGCACGTTTCAACCGAAAGTGCGCCGTCGCCACAAGACACACGGTTTTCGCGCGCGCATGAAGACAGCGGGGGGCCGCAAAGTTTTGGCGGCCCGACGCAAAAAGGGACGCCATCGTCTTACGCCGATCTAGAGAATCGGGCCTGCCTTTCGGACGGGCGGGCGAGCCGCGGCAGGGTTTTCCCCGTGCCATGCGTTTGCTGAAGCGCGCGGAATTCGAAGCCGTTTACGGCGCCGGTCAGCGCCGCTCGAGCCCTCAGTTTTCCGTTTTCTTCCGCGCCCGTTCCGGGCTTCCGAATGAGGCCTTCGGGCGGGAAGCTCCGCGCGGAAGTTCCTCCGCAAAAACGCTCGCGGCGAGTAGCGCCAGCCGCTTCGGAATCAGCGTTAAGAAGGCTCTTGGCGGCGCGGTGTTGCGGAACCGCATTAAACGCCGCATTCGCGAGATTTTGCGGCGCAACAGGACGGAGATTCCAACGGGATGGGACATCGTGATTCATCCGCGAGCGACAGTGGCGCAGGCGGCATTCGCGCCGCTGGAAGCGGAACTGGTGCGCCTGCTGCGCTCCATCCAAAACACCGGGCGGAACACAGGGCCGAAAACATGAGCCTCGCGGCGCGCGCGCTGCTCTTTGCCGTGCGCGTCTACCAAGCTTTTTTTTCGACGCTGATGCCGAGCGCCTGCAAGTTCTATCCTTCTTGCTCGCACTATGCCGCTGAGGCACTGAAAATCCACGGCGCGCGGCGCGGTTCGTGGCTCGCGCTGCGCCGCGTTTCGCGCTGCCATCCGTTCACGCCGGGCGGCGTGGATCTCGTCCCCGATGCCGCCGATTTTCGCGAAGCGAAAAGTGGCGCAGGCTTCAGCCTGTGGGGGTTAGTCCTCGCAAAAAGTCAAAATCCACAGGCTGAAGCCTGCGCCACTAAACCCGGCACGCGCCTTGCGAAAAGTTCAGCGAAAGAGGGCCGTCCGTGAGTGAGCGCAAGGAATTATCGACGGAAATGCGCTCGCTGATTGCGGCGGTGCTGTGCCTTGTCGTGATCGCCGCATGGTCGCTCATCTATAAGCCGCCGCAGCCGCCTCCTACCAATCCTGCCGCGGTGACCACGAATCCTGTTCCGCCGCCGGCCCAGGGAACTGCTTCCACTTCCATCCCCGCCGAGAAAAAACCCGTGGCTCCTGTTGCACTTGTGACTATGCGCGGCGCGAGCGCGGAGAGTTCCATCGTGATTGAAAGCGATCTGTATCACGTGGAAATTTCCAACCGCGGCGGCGTGGTGCGAAGCTGGCAGCTCAAGCGATTCACCGACGATCACAAACCGCCGCGCACGCTCGATCTGGTCCATGCCGAGGCCGCGCAGGCGTCCGGGAACTGGCCCTTTTCTCTTGCCCTGGACGATCCGCAGCAGGAAGCGGCTGCGAATAACGCGCTGTTTGAAATCACCTCGGCGGGCAAAGCGCCCGGCGCCGGCGCCGTTCTGCAAGCACCGGCGGAAGTCACGCTCTCCTGGAGCGACGGCCACCTCGAAGTCACGAAGCAGCTGAAATTCAACGACTCCTATATCGTCGATGTGAAAACTACTGCTTCGCTGGATGGAATGCCGCTGCGAACCAGTCTCGTTTGGGCCGGCGGTTTTGGCGACATCACCGCGTACCGTGCAGCCGCACAGACGAATGTGTTCACCAGCGCCGCCGGAAAATTCAACACGCTTGCGGTAAAAAATCTGGGCAAACCGGGCCAGACTTCGGTGCGCCTGCCCGTTGCAGGAACATTCGATTTCGCCGGGATCGAAGATCTCTATTTCGCCGCCGCGTTTCTGCCGCCTTTCAACGCGCGCGGCGACCTCGCTGAAATCCCGCTGACGGTGACGGGCTGGACCTATTCGCACGAAACTACGGTGGATGGCAAGACCGAAACCGAAAACGTTCCTCAAATGGCCGCGGGCCTGGCGACGCCTGGGACGTTGGACGTCCGCGTGTACGCCGGCCCTAAAAGTATTGATGGATTGAAGCTCGTGCGCCCGCCGCTGAACAGCCTGGTGCAATTTGGTTGGTGGGGATTCATCGCCGAGCCTTTGTTTTACTCCCTGCAATGGCTGCATCGCTATGTAAGCAACTACGGCTGGGCGATCGTTTTGATCACCATCGCAATCAACATGGTGATGTTCCCGCTCAAAGTGAAGAGCATGCGCTCGATGATGAAAATGCAGAAGGTCGCGCCGGAAGTCAAAGCGATTCAGGAAAGGTACAAGAAGTATTCAATGCGCGATCCCCGCAAGGCCGAAATGAACAAGGAAGTCATGGCCGTGTATTCGCGGGAAGGCATCAACCCGCTGGGAAGTTGCTGGCCCACGCTGATCCAGATGCCGATCTGGTTCGGGCTGTATCGAATGCTGGCCAATATGATTGAGCTTCGCCACACGCCCTGGTTTGGCTGGATCCACGATCTATCGGCGCGCGATCCGTACTTCATTTTGCCCGCCATGATGGCCGTTTCCATGTATTTCATGCAGAAGATGACGCCCACACCCGGGATGGACCCCGCGCAGGCCAAGATGATGGGCCTGACCCCGCTGATCTTCGGCGGAATGTTTGCGCTTTATCCGAGCGGCCTGTCGGTGTATATACTGACTAGCAATATCGTCGGGATTGGGCAGCAGTGGTATCTCTATCGCACGACGCCGCCCCCGCCGAAACCGTCGCGGGGCCCCGGCAAGAAGAAATAACGTTTGCAGTCGAGTAGTCTGAGGGAGCGATCTTGACGCCTGTATCCCGCCCGAACCTGATCGTGGATGGAAAGCTGGATCATGCGGCCATCACGGCGGAACTGCGCCGCTGCATCGACACGTTGCTTCAAAAAAGCCGGTTCCAGCTTACGTATGAAATACGAGCGATGGGTCCCGCGGCATCGAAGGAGCTCGAAAATCCCGAAATTCTCGTGGAATTCAAAGGCCGTGATCAGGATTTGCTGCTGGAACGAAATGCGGAACTGCTCCTGGCGCTCGAACACATTGCCTTGCGCTGGCTATGGCTCGATCCACAGTTCTATGGCCGCATCCGGTTCGATGCCGCCGGCTACCGCGGCATCCGCATCGAGGAATTGAAGCTTTCCGCGCGCGTCGCCGCCGGCCGGGTCCGGGAAACGCACGCGCCTTTCCGCTTCAACGCCATGTCATCGCGCGAACGGCGCATCCTGCATCTGGTTTTGAAAGAAGAGACCGGCGTCCGCAGCGAGAGCGAAGGCGCCGGCGAAGAACGGCAAGTCGTCGTTTACCCTGTGAATTAAATCAACCCAAAAAATTCAGGCGCGAGCGACTACTCCGGTTCCTTAAAACCGTGGGAGATGATGCGCCCTTGAGCGTCGAAAATAACTGCAAAGGTGAATCCCGCTCGCCCAGGGCGCGTGCCGGCGACCCTTCTTGAAGGTTGGGGATCCGCCGCCGCAAAGGGGTCCCCTTCGCGGAAGAAACGCACGTCGGATATTTCGAGCGCTGTCTCATTTCCTTCCCGGTGCACGACGCGCCAGACCGGAAATCGCGCGAACCAAAGATAGGTCTGAACATCGCGCAACTGCATTGCCTCTTTGACGAGTGGGAGAGATTGTGCGCCGATGTAAAACTGCGCGTTCTCGACAGCGCCGCCAGGTTCGTGGAAGGTGGCGCGCCACACGCCGTCCGGAGTGCTGACTAACCCCACCCAATGCGTCAGCGTCGGCGGCAGAGGAAGCGCCGCCAGGCTATCGGCTTGCAAGTGCTGTGCGGCCGCGAAGCGTTCCACATCGGCGAGCGCTTTGTGATGCATGGAAGCCGCTAGAGCAATATAGGCGCACAACACCGCCAGTCCCGCGCGGCACCATGTGGCCCGCGTCCACCGGAAACCGGCGCCCTGAGTGGCCGGCAGAAAAAATATGACTGCGAGGATGGCGCTCACCACACCTGCAACCGCGATCGGGAATCCGTAACCCACGGCGCTCGCCAATATGTATGCTCCAAAGGCTCCGAGGGTAAGCGCAGCCCACACGCCAATACTGCGGCGCCAAAATTGCCCCGGTTCCCGGTAACACCACGCCGCAAACTGAGGGACGAGTGCGATCCCCGTCAGCGTTAGGTCGATAATGAAAACCCAATCCCATGCGGGACGCGAATATCGCAGCGGGCTCCAAACCATCGTTCCGAAATTGGTGACCAGATCGAGAAAAATGTGCGTGGCGATTCCCACCGCGTAGATGGCGAAGAGGTTCAAAAACGGCGGCGACTTCCATTTGAGCAAACGAGCGAGCGGCATTGACACAGCTGCTAATAACAAGGCCCAAATAGGCAGCATGACTGCGGAATGTGTGATGTTGCGGTGCCACTCCATGATCGCGAGCGGATTGTGCGCCAGCGGTCCCGCAAATATGTCGGTATCGGGGAACATCGAGCCGAGGGTGCACGCAACGATTGCGGCGCGAGCGGTGGGAGAGCTCAGCGCGCGGGGTTCGCCGGTGTCGGCAATTCCAGCGGGAATGTCGCGGCCGGCGAAGAGCGCTTTCCCAACCAGGGCGCCCACAATTCCGTGTGTGATCGTATCCATTTGGCAGATTTCTTTGCGACTTCGTGAATGGGAGTTAGATGCGCGCCCTACCGCAGGGTTTCGCTACTGACTTACTCGAATCGGGATCGTCAGCGGCTTGGTGGACTCCGATGCAGCCAGCATGTGGCACTGCCCGTCGAATATTCCGCCCGGTTCGATCACGAGACATGGGGAATGGACTTCGCCCGTGACGACGCCCTTGGCCTGGATCTCGACGCGGCCCTTGGCAAAGATGACGCCATCGAATTTCCCGGCAATCACCACGTGATTTCCCTCGATCTGCCCTTCCACTCGCGCCCCTTCGCCCAGGATCAGACTGTGGCTGGAAATCACGTTTCCTTTAACATGCGCGTCGATGCGAAATACTCCTGAGGCTTCGAGCGTCCCCTCGAAGTGCACACCCTTGTCGAGGAACCCTGTAAATTCATGCTGTTGCTTGTCCTTGCCACGTTCTTTTGATCGCCATTGCATGGTATACCCCCTCATGCGGAAATCAGGCTTTGTGGGAATACGATTTTACCCGAGCCCAGGGAATTTTAGTCGCAAAATCATGGCTCGGTGACGTAGTAAACACCTGCGATCGGAGAAGTCTATTTCATAGTTCAGCGTTCTACTACGAATGTAATATTAATTCATCAGGCGCTCGTACAAGCTGTTCAGCTGTTCCTCGTCATAGAACTCCAGGATCAACTGCCCTGCATGCCCTTTCGCCGGCATGTGCAGCGTGACACGGGTGCCGATGTGTTTCTGCAATTCGTCCAGCGCGGCCTGACGATTCGGATCGTGAGTATGCACCACTGGCGTTTGTAGTCCGCGCCCGCGGGATCGCCGCGTCGCCATGCGTTCCAGTTGCCTGACGGTCAGCTTGCCGCGCGAGGCCTTTTGCGCTAGATCGTGCCTCAGCTTCCGGTCTTCGACGGCCAGCAGCGCGCGCCCATGCCCCGCCGTGATTTTGCCTTCTTCGATCCATTCGAGAAGCGGCTCTTCGAGCGAAAGCAGACGGACGGAATTTGCAACGGTGGCCCGGTCCTTACCTGTTCTGGAAGCCACTTCGTCTTGCGTGAGGTGAAATTCCTCCATGAGGCGGTCGAATGCGCGCGCTTGCTCGATGGGATTTAGATCCTCACGCTGGATGTTTTCTACGAGAGTGAGCTCGAGCGCTTGCTCATCGCTTACCTCTCGCAGGACAACCGGCACGCGCAGAAGTTGCGCGCGTTGCGCGGCGCGCCATCTCCGCTCGCCCGCGATGAGCTGGTATCGTGAGCCGATCTTTCGCACGACCAGCGGCTGGATGATTCCGCTCGCGCGAATGGATTGCGCCAATTCCTCGAGTCCCACTTCTGCAAATCGCGTCCGAGGCTGGTATGGGCTGGGCTCAATCAGATCGATGTCGATTTGCAGCGGTCCTCCCGCGGCAATTTGCGCTGGCGCGACTGCCGTCGCGGCTCCTGTGGATGCAGTTGGCGGGATGGTCTGAGGAGCTGCCTCTTGTTCACGAATCAGCGCCCCCAGCCCCCTTCCCAATGCGTTTCTGGCCATTTGCGATGACCTCCTTTGCAAGGTTGATGTAGGCTTCCGCGCCTCTACTATGAATGTCGTAGAAGTGGATCGGTTTCCCGTGGCTTGGTGCTTCGGCAAGGCGAACATTTCGCGGTATGATGGATTCAAAGATTTGAGAGCCGAAGAAGCTCCGAAGATCGGAAGCCACCTGTTTTGACAGCGTGGTGCGTTCATCGTACATGGTAAGGACGATGCCTTCGATTGCAAGATCAGGGTTCAATGTTCTGCGGATCCTCATGAGTGTGTCGAGAAGCTCGGAAACCCCTTCGAGGGCCAGATATTCACATTGAATTGGAACCAGGACCGAGTCCGCTGCGGTAAGCGCATTCAGGGTAAGAAGGTCGAGCGCGGGAGGACAATCCATTAGAATAAATGCGTAATTATCCCTTATCTGCTGAATTACCTTTTTGAGCTGATATTCTCGATTCTCGGCTGCAACCAGCTCGACTGCGGCACCGACAAGATTCTTGTCGGCCGGGATGAGCTCCAGCCCATCGACCTGCGTTTTCACGATGATTCGCTCGAGGGGCTCGCCAAGGATCAGGGCGTGGTAAAGAGTGCGCCTTGCCGGATCCTTAGGGAAGCCAATTCCGGCTGTGGTATTACCCTGGGGATCACAATCGATTAGAAGAGTGTGCTGTTCAGAAAGAGCAAGAGAGGCTGCCAAATTAATGGCTGTTGTCGTCTTGCCGACGCCGCCCTTTTGGTTCGCAATTGCAATGACACGGCCCAATTCAGCTCCCCCAGTCCGCGAAATCTATCACAAAAAAAACAAAATATGCAAATTGTTTCACGTGGAACAAAATGATTGAGCAGCTTTGGGTTCGAAATGATGGCTATTTTCCTGTGGTGCATCGCTGCGCACTGAAAATGCCCGCTCCGTCCCGAAAGGCACGGGACGAAGCGGCCGCTACAAAACCGCCGAGCCTCGTCGGTCGTGGGTCTAGTAGAGGCCGCCCGTTTTGGGGCGGGCCTTGATTTGGTCCATCCAAGGCCAAACCGATTCGCACCAGGCTGTTGTCCATTTCGGCCGCTTCGCGGTGGTAGTCAGGCCTACGACAGACAACGGGTCGCACGAAAATGTTCCACGTGGAACAAAACTGATTTCACAACTACTTCCACGGAGGGAGATCGTTGATCGGTCTTCCAATTAGGATAAATCGGCGCTGAGAATCAGGTATGCGCACTGCCGGCTGCCACGTCCAATCTGGGGTACGCGCTATCCTCGTCGAATCTTCGGCACCAACCCAAAGCATGAGGTGACCTCGGCGGACGAGCGCACTTGTGGACCAGCGAAGGAGCTGTTTGAACTCACCGACTGCTCGGCAAGTGATGAGATTTGCGAGAACTGTCTCTGGGCGAATTTCCTCAAATCTCTCCGGGAGGATTTCCACATCGCTTAATTCAAGGTTTCTTACGACCTCGGATAGAAACGCGCATTTCTTCTTATTGGACTCAATCAATGTAACGTGGAGGCTCGGGCAAGCAACTTTGAGCGCCAGGCCTGGGAAACCGGCACCTGTCCCAACGTCGGCCAGCCGACAGTTTTCCACAGGCAGTAGTTCAGCGGCGAACATAGATTCGCCAAAATGGCGCCCTACAATCTCGACGGGGTCCGCGATCGAGGTTAGGCTAATGGACCGGTTCCACTTGAGCAAAAGACCCATGTACTGGCGAATTTTTGCCTCCTGGTCAGCGTTTGGAGAAATGGCAAAGGGAACCAGGGCATCACAAATCTGACGATGACTTATCTCGATAGGTGCAGGGGCTGGCATCGTGTCATCCCTTCTGAAGGAATCTGAATGCACAGATCCCAACAACCAAGTCTATGCCAATGTGGGCAACAACGGCGGGAACCAGGCTCCCGGTCCAAATCCGCATGAAAACGAAAATCATTCCTACTACAAATGTAGTTATTATCCCCCGCCGCCCCTGGTATAAATGCGCCAGCGAGAACCATGCGGACGAGAGGATCGCGGCAAGGCCGTTCGGCGGCCCGAAATTCACGATCATCCTGACGAACGCCATGAACACAAACCCCCGGTACAAAAATTCTTCGGATATTCCGGCCGTGCAGGCAAGCGCTGCATAGACGAAGGTTTCCTTCGGGGTCCGAGGCATGATCTTTTCCGTTATGGCGAACAGGGAGCCGCGCTTACTCTCCGGCATTCCCGAAACTTTGCGCAATCCTACCACCTGGTTGACACAAAGAAGTCCGGTCAAAACGATACTGGTCCAGGCTACTTGCCACGAATCGCTGGCCGCAAGGCCCAGTTCGTCGGGACCTACTCCGCGGGCCACGCATCTCCAGGCCACGACCGCCACAATCAGCCACTGAAAGACGATTGTGGAACCATAGAGGGACAAGCGATCAGCGGTGGTCAACTCCGGCTTGCTGAGAAGCCGCTTCATGCGAGCGTCACCCCGCCAGGGGATGACGATGCCAAGAAACAAGAGAACCAGAACAAAGTCCCAGGGAATAAAGAGGGAATTCACAGGGGGAAATGGAACCACGTTTTCGCCATGCAGCGCAAGAAGCGAATGAACATCCGGCAAGTTCAAGCGGCGGAAATTCAAAATGGCGGGGCGCCTGGGCGGGCGCGCGCGCACGGAACTCTAGCCATGGAGGGCCTCTCGGCTGCCTCACGATCCGAAAATCAGGCGGCGGCGCGGGATGCGCGATGCGGGGGAGGATTTTGCGCGAGCGCGAGTCGCAGGATCCGTTCGGTCTCGACCGGGTCGGGGGGGCAGGCGATATAGTCGAACGCGCCGGCGCTGAGAGCCCTCATGTAAGCGTCCCAGTCGGCCAGGTGCGAAAGGACAATGACTGGCGCGCCCCCGGTCGAGGAAGTTAAAACGCGCACCGCGGTGCGAAGATTGCAATCCGGCAAATCGTCACCGCACAAGACGAATTGAAACTTCTGCTCCTCGGTGCGAGCGCGTGCGTCCGTCAGGGAAGCGCAGCTGACGGATTGCAATTCCAGGCGGCGAGCGATTTCCTCAGTCTTCTGACACTGCAGGGGATCGGCAGAAACGATCAGAACATGACAGGAGTTAAACACATCTCACCCCCAACGATAGCATGGGCTCGGCCCAAGAGAGGAAGCTTCACCTCGTTGAGAGTACACTCTCCGCCGCCCCGCTGGCAACGGATTCCCGGCGGGGTTCTGTGTAAAATGCATTGAGCGCAGACCAAAGCACACGCTTAATCTCGAGCGTGCTTGCCGGAAGGGACAGGCAATCGAACGCTCCGGAAGCCATACTGGCCAGGTAGGAATCCCAATCCATATTTCGCGCCAGCGCGACGATGGGAACGCCCTGCTGAAAATGTTCGACCTCCGTGCGCAGAGCCTGGAAATCCCCATCCGGCAGTTGCTCTTCCGCAAAGATGGCGTTCACCCTCTGGCCCGAAAGAAACGACTCCGCCTCAAGAAGTGTCGCGTAGCAAAAGACGTGGGTTCCGGACGCAACCAAGGTCTTCTGAAGCGCGTCACGGTCATTGGATTCCCTGGCGACGACTAGAACCTGCGCTGGCCAGATCATGACGCCCTCCAATCTTTGCCAAAAATTCCACCTTCAAACTCCGCCGTCTTCTTTCTAGTGCAGGAAGCAAGCAAAGGATGTGAGTCGCGTCACGCTTTCCTGTGACAGAAGGCACATGCCGTGGCACTATCTGGCAAGGTGAACGAAAGAAATGGAACGAGACACCCGCTCACGTCAAGTAGGGCTGGCGAGGGCGCTTTCAAAATTGGGTTTTTGCTCGCGCTCGCAAGCAGCAATCCTGATTCGCGAGGGCCGCGTCCGGCTGAACGGGGCGACGCGCAAAGATCCCGAGACGCCCGTGCATTTGGACCGCGATCGAATCGAAGTGGACCGGAACGCCGTCGCAGCCGAATCGAAAATTTACCTGATGCTGAACAAACCGCGCGGCGTGGTCACGACGGCGTCCGACGAAAAAGGACGCCAGACCGTTTATGCGCTCCTGGGAGAAAAATTGCCGTGGGTCGGACCAGTAGGGCGGCTGGACAAGGCGAGCGAAGGGCTCCTGCTGTTCACGAATGATTCGGAATGGGCCGCGCGCCTATCTGATCCTGCTTCGCACTTGGACAAGACCTACCACGTCCAAGCAGGTATAGTATCATTAAATAATATAACCGAACAACTACTGACCGGCGTGCCCGCGGGCGGCGAACTGCTGCGTGCCAAGCAGGCTCGCGTGCTGCGCACCGGCGAGAAAAACGCGTGGCTGGAAATCGTGCTGGATGAAGGCAAGAACCGCCAAATTCGCCGCATGCTGGAACATCTGGGGATCGAAGTTCTCCGGCTGATTCGCGTGGCGATCGGTCCGCTGGCTCTCGGGCCACTCGCCAAAGGCCAATCCCGCGCTCTCGCGTTGGCCGAAAAAACCGCCCTGGACCAGGCGGTAAAAATGTCCCGCGACAATTCACGTATTCTTGAAAGGAGATGACCGTCGAGGCGGCGATACAAAACTAGGATGCCGGCCTTTCTCGCCGGCCAATCACGCGGCTTCCAAGCGTCGCGATGAGGAGGAACAGCGCCAGCGCCAGCCGGTCGCTCGAGCTTTTTACCAGCATGCTGCCGCCAGGCGGAAAAACCCAAGCCAAAATCAGCGTCGCGATCGCTGTAGCGATGAGCCCACTCAGCAAGCCTTCTACTTTGGAGATGGCCAGAACGGCCAACAAGAGCAGGAGCATCGATGCATCTTTGCCGATGTTCAGCCGATTGCAGATTGCCGCGATGAAGATCAGGGCGATTGTGGAAAGAAGAGTCCCGGGGAGGGATCGGAAACGAAACAGACGCGCCCGGTCCGCGGAAAACGCTGCGCCAATGGAAAGCATTAAGAAAGTTCCACAAACACCGAGAAGACAACCCGCGATCAGCCCGGCTGTAAAACCTCCCATCACATCCCCCTTGGAAAGAGAACCTACGCCCGCGTTTCCGGCATGTCAATCGACGAGCAAGTCCTAAAGCCGGAAACGGAAAATCAGGCGCCCCTGCACAAATGTCAACTCAAAAATGCAACTTCCCTCCAAAGGCGGCGGACTTCACGGCGTGGGAAGGTTTCTCTCCGATTGACCGGCGGATGGAGCGGAAAATAAAGCGATTCCGGAGCGCGTCAATTGCTCCCAGGGACTCATCGGAAAGATGGAATGTTTCCGCCCATACCAAAAGATCAATCGTCGCAGGCAAATAGCGAAGCAGAGGAGCACAAATCCAGCGATGAGCGTAGCATTGGATTGCCGCTCGACGAGGAGCGTCCAATTGACGCGTTCCTGCCAGGATGGAAGAACGGAATTCAAATTGGTTTGAAGAAAACGTCCCACCAGCGGCAGGCGCGCAAAATGAATGAATGCGGTGTGTTCGTAATTGTAAGCCGGATCGTAACCGGCAATGTTCCGCGTCGCATCCTGAAAAACAGCGGGGCGAGCCAGCTCCTGCCTTGTCAGAAGGCGGCCGGCGCTGTCTTTCAAGATCGTATGGAACGCTGGATCGACGATCACCCAGCGGCCATCCAAATGAACTTCGGCGACGACGTGGTTAGTACTCATGCCCTGCGCATCCAACAAGAGCAAGCGCCGCGCTTCGATTCCCCCGGCGGAAGCAAGATTCACGAAAGCATTGGTCGCGGTTCCACACACGTTGAGCAATTCCTTGTAATTCAGCGTGTCGACGGGATCGCGGTCCTCCGCGTCGTCGCTGTAATATTCGGTCTCGCGAGCCGGTCCACGCTCCATCCAAGAAAGAATGGCGACGACTTTTTTCTCAGGAGAAGAAGAATAGGGAAGCACCGCGTTCGAGAAACCGGACAGGTACCAGCGCGTGGAGTACTCCCATCCCAGGCCAAATAGGGTGAGCAATACGCAAGAAATCAAAAGGACGTTGACGAAGAAGCTCACTGCTCGAAAGATGGATTCGTTTTTCATGGCCGTCAAGCCGCCTAATTCATCCTGTCGGCGAACCAAGCCCAAAAGTTTAGTTTTCTCATCGTCAAAAGGCTTGCTTCACCGGAGGCGGGTTCCGGCTTCGCATTCCGTGAGGAGCGGGCCCGGGAGGCAACTAAATAGCACGAGGTGCCGCAAAAAACAACATCAGATCTGTTCCATCGGCGATGGGAATTGGCGGGGGAACCGGGAAGACTAGTCAGTCTTGGGTTTGCATTTGGGCCGTGTCCAACATTTGCCGTACCAAGCGGATCAGCTTTTCGTGGCTAAATGGTTTCTGGATCGATTCCGCGCCGGAACGTATCGCTTCGCGATAAGAGGCTTCACGTTCCGCATGGCCAGTCATGAACACGACGCGGATTCCCGGCCGCAATTCGGACATGGAGCGGGCCAAAGACAAGCCGCCCATCCTGGGCATCATGATATCAGTCAGGAGGAGATGTATCGGTTCGTTGAACGAGCGCGCCATCTCAAGCGCATGGATCCCGTCACGGGCCGGCAGGACGGTGTACCCGCATTCCGTCAAGCGTTCTGCGGTAAGCTTCAAGAGTGCTTCCTCATCCTCCACAAGCAGGATCGTGCCCGTTCCTACCGATCCCGTCGCAGGCGTCTCATCAGGAGCGTGCACCACAGCGGATTCTTGCGTTTGCGGCAAGTAGATCTTGAAGGTGGACCCTTTTCCCGGTTCGGAATCGACCGTGACGCCGCCGCCACTCTGCTTGGCCACGCCGTAGACCGTCGCGAGGCCCAAGCCGGTTCCCTTTCCAGGCCCTTTGGTGGTGAAGAACGGCTCGAAAATATGCCGCCGCGTGTTAGCGTCCATTCCGATGCCGGTGTCTGTCACGGTGAGGAGCACGTAGGGCCCCGGTTGAAGAAAAGGCAAGCTGCTCGCCAGATTCTCGTTCACATCCAGGTTGGATGTTTCAATCAGCAGTTGGCCGCCCTCCGGCATGGCATCCCGGGCATTGACCACCAGGTTTACGATCACCTGTTCAATCTGGCTCTGTTCCGCCTTGACCTGGCCCAACTCCGTTGCCAGATTGGTGGTGAGCTCGATGTGCATGCCGATCAGCCGCTTGAGCATTTTGCCCATATCGGTCACCAGCGCATTGAGATCGAGAATCTGGGGTTGCAAGACCTGCTGGCGGCTGAAGGCGAGCAACTGATGAGTTAAGGAGGCGGCGCGCTCGCCGGCTTTTCGGATTTCCTCGGCGCTTTTGCGCAGCGGGTCGTTGGGCCCGACACGGTGCTCGATGGATTCGCTGTACCCGATGATGACGCCCAGCAAATTATTGAAATCATGGGCGATTCCTCCGGACAAGCGTCCCACCGCTTCCATTTTTTGCGAATGGCGAAGTTGCTCGTCGCGCCGCCGCAAGAGTTCTTCCGCCTGCTTGCGCTCGGTAATATCGCGGCTGACGATGATGACCTTTTCGATCTCGCCGCGATCGTTTCGCACCGGGCTGCGGGTAGATTCAAGGATGCGCCAATCTCCATCGTTGCGGCGGAAGCGATATTCCACGCGTGGACCCACGCCCGTTTCAAAAGTTTCTGTCCTGGCGGCAACAATCGCCTGGCGATCATCAGGATGAATTTGCTCCGGGATAAAATCTCTCCCAAGATCTTTGTGGGAATATCCGAGTTTGTTGTACCCGGGACTGTCGTAAAGGCGCTTGCCATCGCGATCGACGACGGTAATCAGATCCTCGGCATTCTCGGTAATCAACCGGAACATTTGTTCCTGGTCGCTCAGTTGCCTGCGAATACGATGGATGAGGAGCTGCTGGTAGATCGTGTACAAATCGAACAGAAAAACGAGCCCTAACAGGCCGCGAACGGATTGCCGGAGGGTGAATGAAAACGTGGGGTCGGATAGTTCGAATAAAAAGGAGAAAGACTCCATGCCAATCGATAGCAGGAGCGTGATCACAATGGCCGAGGCCCACAGCCACCACTGCCGCCTTTCGACCTTCCGGACACGCGACCAGAAAGGCACCTCGTAAGGCGCAGGCAGGGATCCTGTTAGGGTTGTGGGTGTCACATGGCCATGAAAGCAAGGAGATACCTGATGTGGCAATGGTACTGCCGGTGTATGTGTCCAATAATGACTAACGGATTTTATGTATTCTTTAGGATTGCAGTGCAGGCAGGGCCGATCCCGCAGATACGACGCCTTGAGCGTACTTCCCTTAAGGCGCGTATTAAGAATGAGATACATGGATTCGCTTGCTGGTTACGGGCCTGAATACTTCACTGCTCACGCCGCCCCTAGGATCTGACAAGCCGAAAAAGTAGAACGTATGGGTGAGAATTCCGTTCACTAAAAATATGCGATGATATGGTGGAGGTGAGCCGGCTCGAACCGCCGACCCCCCTGCTAGCAAAGCTCGGGATCAGGACAAATCCCAATCGTTGTTTAGGGTGCACTTAACCCCGCGATTCCACGGGAACAAACCCGCCTGGTTGTTCCACGATTGCTTCAAGGTTTTTGCTGGAAGGCCGGACTGAGTCTCGGGGCAGCGTTCACGCTACCCACTCCATTCTCAGTTTCTTGCGCTTTTTTGCACAGTCAAGAAGGTAAAGGTCGATCAACTTCTGGTAAGGAAGTCCTGTCTCATCCGCCAGCGCCTTAAAATAGTCCACAACTTCCGGGCTTAAGTTGATTCCCACGGCTTGTTTTTTGCCCGTGTACGGATTCTTAAGTTCTTTCATTCTGGAAAAATTATATTCCTTCTTCATAAAATTTGAACTCCTTCTTGGTTGCTTTCCGCGCTGAAATAAGCCGAATCACGGAATCGGATTCCTTGTAGCAGTGAACGACGACAAGAGGTCTTGCCGTGGAACTGAGTCCGATGAGGATAAACCGATCCTCGCCCTCCGAGTGTTCCGGATCATGGAAGAGGCGCGCGTTTGGATCGCGGAAAGCGCTCTGGGCTTATTCAAACCACACTCCATGCTTGATCCGATTACCCCCATTTTTCCTTTCGTCCCACTCGAAGCGGAGCACTTCTATATATTATATAGATGTAATATAGATTACAAGCGGGGAAGAGGACGGCACTTCCGGCAAGGCTCAAGCAAATGAATTGGTGGACGTGACAGGGTTCGAACCTGCGACCCCCTGCTTGCAAAGCAGGTGCTCTCCCAGCTGAGCTACACGCCCACCGCGGCGACTGGCATCAATTCTAAAGCATCTGCCGCCGTTCGAGAAACCCGAAACACAACTATTTGTCCTCTTAATATGGATCCTGCGATTGAATTCGCCGAACTAAAAACCGCCCGAACGAGCGGCGTGCGAACGGAGATCTTGAAAGGGTGCAGCATCGCGGACTTCGTTCGTCACGACGGCGAATTTGGCTAACTCAGCCATGCCGAAGGAAGTTGTCATGGCCACATCGGCGGCGTCGCGGCCCGTGGCCATTAAGATGCGGCCTACGCGGGGCTCGTTGTGGCGGGCGTCGAATGTCCACCATCTTCCGTCCAAGAAAACTTCAAACCAGGCACTGAAATCCATGGGAGCGGGCGAAGGCGGGACGCCGATGTCTCCGAGATAGCCTGTGGCGTAGCGCGCGGGGATATGCATGCAGCGGCAAAATGCAATGGCGAGATGCTGAAAGTCGCGGCAGACGCCGACGCGTTCCGTGTAGACATCCAGGGCGGTCCTGGTCGCGCGAGCGTACTGATATCCGAATTGCACCCTGCCGTGAATCCAATTCACAATCGCCTGCACGCGTCCCCATCCCGGGGCAGAATTGCCAAACAGTTCCGTGGCAATGTTCGACAGCCGGTCCACTTCGCAGTAGCGGCTATTCATTAAGTACGTGAGATTGTCCACCGGCAGCTCTTCCACCGGGTGCTGCCGCGCTTGATAATTTACAGGGTCTTTTTCAGCGGAGTCCTGGATGAGCGTGGAGTTCCAGAGGCGGAGCTTGCCTTGGGAAGCCAGAAACCGGGTGCAGCGGTTACCAAAGCGATCGATATATCGGTCCGTTCTGACCGCGGGTTCGATGTGCAATTCGTCCGGTTCGCGCAGGTCTGCCTCTCGGGATGGATGAACGTTCAGAAGCGCCACAACCGCGACGGGCTGTGGAATGTTGAATTCAATGTCGTAGCCTAGGCGGATCAGCATTGTTTCCTGGGGCGGCCGTCATTGCGGATCAGGAATGACCGCTTTTCACCGGGCCCACTTTTTTACTCTTCTAGCGTCGCCCCCGCAGCCTGAAACGAATTGCGAGGCGCAACCTAGCCTTGGGCAAGGGCTGGAGAAAGACGGTCGTTCCCGGAGACCAAGAGCTTTAGTACATCCCGCCGTGGCCCGCGCCTACCGCGGCCATTTTTTCTTCGCCCTTATACTCTGCAATCAAAGCCTCGGTTGTCAGCATTAACGCGGCGATGGATGCGGCATTCTGAAGCGCAAGCCGAGTGACCTTGGCCGGGTCAATGACACCAGCTTTAAGCATATCACCGTACTCGCCAGTCTCGGCGTTAAAGCCAAAGTTCTCCTCCTTCGATTCGCGCACGCGTCCTACAACGATTGCGCCTTCAAATCCGGCGTTGAGGGCAATCTGTCGCAGAGGCTCTTCGAGGGCGCGCTTTACGATGTTCACTCCGAGGGCTTCGTCCTCCTCCTCGAGCTTTAACCGCTCCAGAGCTGGAATGCAGCGCAAAAGCGCCACACCGCCGCCCGGGACGATGCCTTCCTCGACTGCCGCGCGTGTGGCGTGCATGGCGTCCTCGACGCGAGCCTTCTTTTCCTTCAGCTCGGTCTCGGTTGCCGCGCCCACCTTGATCACCGCCACGCCGCCAACCAGCTTGGCGAGACGCTCCTGAAGCTTTTCCTTGTCGTAGTCCGAAGTAGATTCCTCGGCTTGCGCGCGAAGATTCTTGATGCGAGCTTCGATTTCGCTGGTTTTGCCCGCGCCTTCGATAATCGTTGTGTTGTCCTTGTCGACGTTTACCTTTTTTGCGTGGCCCAAGTCTTCGATCGTAACGTTTTCCAGCTTGATGCCCAGTTCCTCGGTGATGGCCTTGCCGCCGGTCAGAATCGCGATATCTTCGAGCATGGCCTTGCGGCGGTCACCGAATCCGGGAGCTTTTACGGCAACACATTTCAGCGTGCCCCGCAGCTTGTTCACGACCAAGGTTGCCAGCGCTTCACCTTCCACATCCTCGGCAACGATCAACAGGGGCTGCCCCAATTTGGCGACCAACTCGAGCACGGGAAGCAGATCCTTCATGGAGGAAATTTTCTTCTCGCAGATCAGGATATGAACGTCATCGAATGCGCAGTGCATCCGTTCGGGGTCGGTCACAAAGTAGGGGGAAAGATAGCCGCGGTCGAACTGCATGCCTTCGACCACCTCGAGCGTCGTCTCCATCGTCTTCGATTCCTCGACGGTGATGACGCCGTCCTTGCCCACCTTTTTCATGGCTTCGGCGATGAGGTCCCCGACCTGCTTGTCGGTATTGGCGCTGATGGCGCCCACTTGCGCGATCATGTCGCCCTTGACCTCGCGGGAGTTCTTCTCGATCTCGTCCACGGCGGCTTCCACGGCCTTCTCGATGCCGCGTTTCAAAGACATGGGGCTTGCGCCCGCGGCAACCGTCCGCACGCCCTCGCGAAAGATCGCCTGGGCCAGCACGGTCGCGGTGGTCGTGCCGTCACCGGCCACGTCGGAGGTTTGGGACGCCACTTCGCGCACCATCTGAGCGCCCATGTTTTCGAGCGGGTCCTGCAGTTCGATTTCCTTCGCCACCGTCACGCCGTCTTTGGTGATGATCGGCGCGCCGAACTTCTTCTCGATGACGGCATTGCGGCCCCTTGGGCCGAGCGTGATTTTCACCGCGTCGGCCAGAATATTTACGCCGCGCAGAATTGCTTGTCGCGAATTTTCACCTGTTACAATTTGCTTTGCCATTGGACGTCACCCTCCTGGGTGATTGAGAAAAAAGTTTTTTTGCGGGCTCCACGTCCCGGTCGGACCGGGACGTTCAACTAAAGGTAGAGCCCGCACCGCGCATCGTTCCGTGCTCTTGGGCCGGGCGAAAACTACTTCTTGCCGGATGCCGCTTTTGCGATTCCGCTAAGCTTTGCCAGAATATCTTCCTCGCGCAGGATCAGATACTCCTGACCCTCCAGGGTGATGTCGTTGCCGGTGTATTTACCGAACAAGATCCGGTCGCCTGGCTTCACATCGAGCGGGATGCGCTTCCCCTTCTCGAACTTGCCGGCGCCGACGGCGATCACTTCGCCTTCCTGGGGTTTTTCTTTCGCCGTGTCGGGGATGATGATGCCGCCCTTGGCGGTCTCTTTTTCTTCGAGGCGCCTGATTAGGACCCGATCGTGCAGTGGTGCGATTTGAACTGACATTTCCGAACCTCCGTGAAAATCGTCTCTAAAGATTTCGGGAATAATCCCGTTCTTTCGTCCCCCCAACTTCAGGGACGAAGCGCCTTGATGTTCTTTTGCCGCTCCGCCTCCAGATCAACGGCTGCCTGTTTCACGCGCGCGGCTTCCACCTGCGGCGCCTCTTGCCGTTCCAGCTTTACGGATTCGGCGATGGCGGCGGCGGCTTGAGCGTCCAATTGTTTGGCAAACAGGACGACCGCGAATGTATCCGACATGGAGGAGCGAAAGAGGTTCAAGGAATATTGCGGATCTTCCCAGCGAGCGATTACCTTTTCCGTTGCCCTGTAGGCGTCGTTCGTCGGGAAATTCACCTCGGCCGCCGGGCGGGTAGCAGTTCCGTACTTGGCGGAGAGCATCTGTATCATGTCTTCGCTGGTGAGTCCCTTCACGGCATCACTGTCGTACGTCACGAGGATTCTGTAGAGCTCGCCATTGTAAAAGGAGAAAAGGACCTTCTGGACGGGTTCCGCTGGGCGGACGGATTCAAAAGGGAGCGGCGGATACCATGTGAGCTCCTGAATCAATGCCGGGCGTTCGTGAACTACAATTACGTCGGCCAGCTTTTCCTCAGCAAGCTTTGAAACGCTGGCTGCGCTCATCCCGAACGAAAAGTTCCGGTACTTGGAAAGGTCCTGCGCATGAATCAACGGAACACAGAGCACAGCCATGACGAACGCGATTGCTGCACGACTTAACATTTTCATCTGAGTGTCTCCTTCAGCGGCTTTTCAGGCGGCGACAAATCGCGCGTCTTTCCACGGCTGAACAGTTTCGTCCCCGAGTAGTTGCATGCTTTCCTGTATGTTTCGTATGTGGAAAGACACACTCGTGTAGGGCACTCCCAGGAAAGTCTTGAGCGCCACGCGCGTGATCTCGAAGGAATTGCTTTTTTCGAATTTCAGACTAGCCTGAATTCGCTTGATCGCTTTGCGCATCGTTTCCTCACCTTCGCGGCCTGACACTGTGACTTTGTTTTCCCCGGCGAAGTAGAAGAAATGCCAGCCTGCGTTTTGTATTTTTCGATCCAATTCATACCCGTCAAGCCCTTTGACGGATCTCCAGCCAGGCGAATACGACGCACTCTCGCATTGGAATGTTTCCGGGAAAATTGTGCCGTCCCTGAATAAGACCGTGCCTGCGTTGATCGTTTCCTGCATTTGTACTCTCCTGGCTAATCGCGGTGATCGTTGAAGCAGGACCTCGCCAAAATGGGGCCAAGGTCCTGCTTCGACTTTACTTACTGGGAAAGACGGGACGGCAATCGTGACTACTTGTTTGAATTCTTTGCCGATTCGTTGTGTGGCGCGTTCTTCTGCAACACGCGGACCAGATGCTGTCCGGATTCTGGGATCGAAGCCTTGCCGCCCAGCACGATTTCCCTGGCTGTGATCTTGCGGCCATAAACATCGGCGCTGGCGTCATCATCGGGGCGAAGCGTGGAACCTTCCAGGGAGATGCCTGCAAACAGACCGCGGGAGCGGGAGTAGCTCAGGATTTCCGCCCGCAATGTGGCGTCGGTGTCCGCGGAAGCGTCGCGGCCCTTGGGGCCGGCCGCTGCGGAAAGATCGGCGCCGAGTTTAACTTTGCTGCTCAGAATAGAGGACGCGCCCCTCTCGTTCATGACGAGGAGAACGAGATCGGTCGCTTCGCCACCGAGTTGGAATCCAATGCTGCCGCCTTCGAGTGCATACATCGCCGGAGAACCCCAGGAGCCTTTGAAATGTTCTCCTGTCCGGCAAACCATTGCCCCTCGGCCGTAGCTTCCGCCGATAACGAATGCAGCCTTTAGAACCGATGGAAAAACAATAATGCATTCCGCTTTTTCCAGCAGTTCTTGCGGGATGTTGTCGGGTACGTCCATCACTTCCTGTAAAACAGTTCCGGAATTTTCCAAACGTTCTTGTTCCTTGTTCGCAGCAAACGCAGAACTCGCAACGAACAAGATGCAGACACCAAGAGCCAATTTACGAAACATCGAGACCTCCACTATCATCTTTCTAGTTGATGAACTTCGATTGGTACCGAACTTTTCCGGAAGCGCTTTTGATCAGATTGTGGGCTGGGCAACAAGCACTCTAGAATCTTTTCTGAAACAACTTCAGTCGACTGTTTTACGCCTTCTGTCTCGCACCGATGACGAGCAAGGCAGCTCCCCCAAGTAAAGCCAATCCGCCGACGATGGGCGGAAGAGGGATGCGCTCGGTATCGTCTCTTGTGGCGTGAATCGGGCCCACGTCGAGAACTCTTTCCTGGCGCGTATAGCTGAATCCCTGGTAGACGAGGGCAAAAATCCCCAGAACCGCGAGCAGAATTCCCAGCACAGTGATGGATTTCATTTGTTAGCCTCCGCAATCCAAGGAGAGTCCTTCGGTCCTGAATGGCAATTGCATTTCCCCAGTACTAATCGTAGACGATGCGAACTCTCCCGTCTGTTCACTTGTGCACAGTCGCCCATCCTGCCGGGAGATGTCCCTGAGGCTCAAGGCTTTGCGTACGCGGCAATCAGACGGCGGGAATACGCGATCACGTTCCGCGACGCGGGCCTGGCCCAGATTGCCATCTGCACGCTGGCGGACCAGACGAGGAGCGCACCCAGTCCTGCCAAAGCCAGAAAAAAGAAAGCCACACTAAATAAGGTCAATGCGGCCAGAAGTTCGCGTGTGTAGTAGGAATACAATCCAAGGCCCACAATCGTCACGATCAGTCCACACGTGTAGTCTCTAATCTTGATTTCACTCACTGAATCCCCTTGTGTCGTTCGCCTTGTACCTATGATTTTGCCCAAACGGGCTGGGCGGCCCAATCCCGGATCTTCCTGGCCCGTGGTACATCTCAGGGGACAGGCTGCACCTTACAGCCTGTCCCCTTTTTGAAACTAATCAAGCACTGAAGTTGAACAAATACGCGGGACATCGATTTATGTTTTCAGCCGTTTCGCTCTGTCGCGTTCCCCAATTTTACCGCCGAGGGGAAAGCGGCAATTCTTGCATTGCGGCTGGACCGGCCCCAACGGTATTTCCAATCACCTCTCCGGATACGACAAGTTCGACGCGGCGATTCTGCTGCCGCCCCTCCGCCGTATCGTTGGAAGCGACTGGCCGCGTTTTGCCAAACCCGCGAGCCGTCATGGATGCCGCAGGAATGCCTTGCTTGCCGAGGTAGTCTCGCACCGAACCGGCACGATTTTCCGAGAGTGTCTGATTGTAAGCGTCGCCGCCCACGCTATCGGTGTTGCCCTCGATGGACAGCGCCAGTGTGGGGTAAGCGAGGACGATGCCGGAAATCTTGGCTAACTTCTCGCGCGCGCCCGGGCGAAGCGTGAATTTGGCCGAATCGAAAAGGACGTCGGACATGTTGACGACGAGGCCGCGAGCGGTGTCTCGCGTCTCCAGAATGGTGTTGAATTGCACCAGCAGGCGGGCGCGAAGTTCTTCACGGTCACGCACGGATTGCTGAAGCTGTTGATCCGAACTCGCGGCGGCCAGGCGGCTTCTTGCCGATTCGGTCTCCGCGTCTCTTTGATGTTGTTGTGCATCCGCAGTAGCCTGATTGGCGTCAGATGCGGCCAGGCGGCTTCTTGCCGATTCGATCTCCGCATCTCTTTGGTGTTGTTGAGCATCCGCGGTGGCTTGATTGGCGTCAGCAGCGGAGGCGCGATTCCTGTCGGAATCCGCTTGGGCATCCAGTTTTTGTCGCTGTGCGTTGGCGTTGTCCCGTTCGGCTTGCGCTTGGCCGGCTGCGGCGTTGCGAGCTGAATCCTGGGCATTGCGAGTCATGCCTTCGGCGTTCTCCCGCGCGCGAACTGCCTCGGCGGTTTCTGCCTCGGCGCTGCGCTTTCCAGCATTCGCTGAAGCAATGCGGTTTGCGTCCGCGGTGCGGCCCGCTGCTTCGCGCTCCTCGTCAATGCGCTTTACGGCGATCTCACGTGCATCTTCCGCTGTCTGCACGACGAGACGCGAAGTGGAACTCAGCCTCTTCTTGTCGACGCTGCGGCGAATGGCCATGTCATCGGCCTGTTTCATCTGGCCGGCTGCATTGGCATAACTGGATGTCGCATAGTTCTCAGCGCCCGCGGATTGAGCGATACGCAGGGCATTGCGGGCCTCGAAGAACTCGAGCGGCAATTTGGAATTCAGAACCACGGGGTCAAATTTGTAGCCTGTGGGAATATAGCCGCCTCGATCGATCAGTTCATATTTTGCATCCACCACTTCGGTGGTGCCAACGGTATCCGGGCGAATCGCATTTTCCATCACGACTACATTGCTGGGGCGCCGCACCGCGTAATAAGGTTCCGCGGTCACGATCATGGCGAAGGCTTGAAGGTCCGTCGTGACGTCGAGCTTGCTTCGGTCGTTGTTGCCGATCAGGACTTCACCGAGGTTCACCGGGCGGCCTTCCGGGGAAATCGCCCACATGACGTAGGTCAGGTACTCCCCTCCAAATGTCGTGGGTTTCTGCATATTCCAAAACTCAACTTTGATTTCCATGGCTCCGCGATGGCTGTCTACCTTGGCTTCGCCCTTGGCGCCGGCCATTAGATCGGTGCCTTCGAAATCGATCTTGGTGGAACCGCTGCGGTGCGCATATTTCACGGCCTTCACCGTCCGATCCACGAGAATCATCTGATACATGGACGTCTGATCCGCTCGAATTGCCGCGGCCTGTGAGACTTGTGGAACTCCTCCGGAGCGACTCGATGGGGCCAAAATGGCGACGGAAGCAATCAATGCTCCCCAAACGATACTTCGCGTGCGTAAATTCTTTTTCATAAGAGATCTCCTATAACGAAAAGCCGTGCAGTGCGCGCTGAAGGGTGATTTCAGACTTTCTTCCGCCCTTCATTTCGCGACATATTTCCTAAGTGGCATTTCCTTCTAATCCTGAATGAACCTGAGGGTGTGAGCTCCACTCGACACATGCGCCCGTTCCCGTTTCGCGGGCCGCACGGTGTCATCGCCGAGCTATACAGTTCGCGGAAAAACCCGAGTAGCACAGCCATTCCTGGCTATGCGGTTTTGTAAATTGCACGTGCGGGCTACCCGACACAACTTGGATCCCAAAACCCTCACAGGGCGCCGCGGCGGATGCCTGCGCTACTGGAAACTTCTCTGAATGGACATTTGCCGCAGTCTGTTTAGTCGGGATGAGAATGGCGCCAATTCCAGTAATTGGACTGCTCTTTCTTGTTTGACTTCGCGAATTCGTGGGATTTCTTGTGATTGCTGCTTAGGTAGACTCCCCAAGACTTGTTCTCGTTATCATCCCAGTTGTGGTAGTCCTTGTGGCCGGAATCATAAACTCTGACCTGAATACCATCGTCTTTCGGTCCGGGAGCGGCCATCATTGCCACCGGTGTGGCAATGGCTGCAGCCAAGATCATCGTGCTGATGAAGCGGTGTGAAAAACGCATATTCTTTTCCTCCAAGCTTGCTTTGCGATTTCAATGTTGGTTCGGCAGAAGTGCAGGCAACTTCATGGGGCCCTCAGTAATAGTCTCTGTCGTACACAAACTTGATATCGGTGGGAGCATCATGGGGGCGTGGAAGGCGGGAGTCTGTGCACTTTTGCACGTATTCCCAAGATTGCAGTTTCTCTTGCGTGTAGGAGCAAAGCGAATGAGAGGCGCTAAACCACATCACATTGCAGAGAACCAGTCCCGGAATGGGTCTCTCAGAATGAAACTGGGTGATGCCGATCAGGCTTGGCGTGTGTTTTCGGGGTAATTTGTTCTAGCCGTTGGGACGAGTTTTGTCCGATGACTCAGGCTTCGTCACGTTCCAGACGTACAGGAACTTTTCGTCCGTGGCCGTCGCGACATCGCGGCCGGATTTCCGGGTCGCGCGGTTCAGCGCGGAGCGCACATTCTCCTTGGTATCTCCTAGATCAGCCAATGGGACCTTGAAGGCGACGCCTTCGCCAAGGTCGTCGAGGTCGCGCAGAATCGCGGTAACGATCTTTTTGTGCTTTCCGTTTCGCGATCGAGGAACGTCCACCATGGCCATCGTCTTGAAGCGAGGTTTCGCTTTAGTTGTTTTCATTGGACTCCCCGTACGGCAAACGCATAACTACACTCGCGCAATCATACGCGGTCTAAGCGTAGAGTACTACTAAATTCACAATGCTAAGGCAGCCCTTCGCTCCCTGATTCGATAAGGCGGCTGACGCAAGGGTCACGCCGGGTGCCACCGAAATATCGTTGAATGGCCCGCTAATGCCATTCACAGATTTCTAAAAGATTTTCCCCGTATCGCTTGGAGGTTGCTAGGGTGTGTCGAGGGAGAACAATTGATGAGAAAAACGCACCCACGTTTCGAGAAAGTTCCCGTCGCGGTGGTTGAGAAAATACTTCAACAGCAGGAATCCTTGGCCAAACGCAACGGCAATCGCAAGCTTGCAATTAAGAAATCAGGGAAGGCGCGATCCGAGCCGCGCGCGCAATCCAGGAAAGTAGAGGTTCTAGTGCCTTGAACACAACTAAAAAACCGAAGAACTTGCTGCCCGCCAACTTCAATGCCCAGGCCTTCCTTGATTCCGGGGGAGTGGCAAGGAACATTGTCGAATTCCAGCCGAAAGACACCATCTTCTCTCAGGGAGACATCGGCGAGGACGTCATGTACATCCAAAAAGGCACGGTAAAGCTATCCGTTGTCTCCAAGACCGGCAAGGAAGCCGTCGTCGCAATGCTGAAACCCGGCGACTTTGTTGGCGAGGGCGCCCTGGCAGGACAGCCGGTGCGCATCGCGACGGCCACGGCAACTACACCTGTCACGCTGCTTGTGATTGGCCTGCAAGAAATGATTCGTGTCCTCCATGCGGAACACGCGTTCTCGGATCGGTTCATCTCTTACATGGTGGGACGCAATATCCGGATTGAAGAAGATTTGATCGATCAGCTCTTCAATTCCAGCGAGAAACGGCTGGCGCGAACTCTACTCTTGCTGGCGCGCTACGGCAATCACGAAAAACCGCAGTTCGTGCTTCCCAAAGTATCGCAAGAGACGCTGGCGGAAATGGTCGGCACCACGCGGTCACGCGTCAATTTTTTCATGAACAAATTCAAGAAGCTGGGATTCATCAATTACGATGGCGGGCTCCACGTGAACGACTCTTTGCTGAGCGTTGTCCTGCACGACTAGTGGACTGGACCTTTCAGAAGAGTCGCTCGCCAAATGTCCATGGTCGTTTTTTGTTCTTGCTTCCAAGCAAGAAATAGAAAACCACGGCGGCGGTGGCAAGCAGCACCACGATAATTGCCACCACACTACAGTCCGACGACTTTCTCCACCTGGCCGATTTTCTTTCGAATTTTCCCGCCGACCTGTTCGCCCTGGCCTTCGGCTTGCAGATTGGGATTGTTCGTCATTCGTCCAACTTTTTCCTTAACTTTGCCTTTCACTTCGTGAAACTTGCCTTTGGCTCTGTCCTTTGTGCTTTGCTTCATGGATTGTCTCTCCTTTGGCACGATTTGATCTCAATGTCGCAGTGACGAGCCTTCTAGGGCTGGTGCATCATCAAAACCGTCTTCTCGGTTTCCGTTTGATGCGAGCGAGGTCAACGTAACCCGCCGACTAGGTACACAACCAATAGAATGAGAAGCACGGTTCCGACGATCCCCAGGCCACCGCCTCTCCCCCATCTGGAGTAGCCGTAATAGCCGCCGCCTCCGCCGAACAAAAGCGCCAGAAGAATAATTAGTAGTAGCATCGGAAGTCTCCTTTCAGCTCGGAATCGTTTTAAAAGCTAGGTCCCCGTAGTTCACTTCGATCTTGCTAGAACGAGATTGTGACTGCGATGCCGATGCCGGGGTAGTTGCGGTCGTAAAGGTAGTACCCGTCGCCGGTGTAATCGAGATATACGTCGTCGGTTTCGTACCACGTCGGAGGCCATGCTTCCGGCCACGGATCAACGAACGTAACCCAATAGCCGTCGTACTGGAAGCGCGGATACCCGCCTACAAAGAGCAACGGAAGGCGGCTGATCCGAAAGAAGTGGTTACCCCCGAAGTAGAGCCTGAACCGGTCGTCAGGAACTCGGTAGCCGTTATAGCCGCCGCGTTGCTGCCAGGTGCGGTGGTCGGTACTCCACGAACTGGCACGAGACTGAGTGAAACCGCTATGCACCTGCCCCTGGTGTTGCGGGACGCCGCTAGGGTGGACGCCGCCGTAGGTAGGTTCCGTGGGCTTGACGCCGGCATGATAGACGCCGCCGTAGGCTTGCTGCGGCCGTGGCGCAGGTTTGTTAGCTGCCTGCTGATGCTGCTGCGCCTGTTGCGGTGCGGGTTTCGCCTGCTGATGCTGCTGCGTCTGTTGCGGTGCGGGCTTTTCCGGTTGACGCTGTTGCGGCGCGGGTTTCTCCTGCTGATGCTGCTCTCCCTGCTGCGGTTTGCCCTGCTCCTTTTGCTGTTCCTCGCGTTGTGCGTAGGCAGGAGCAATGGTTCCGAGGAGCAAAAACAGAACCCCTGTGCTCAAAGCTAATTTCATCGGCATACGTCTCTCCTTTTGAAAATCTAGTCGATTTCCTCTCTCGCCCACTCGGCTTCGTTCAACTGCCGACGCGGATCTTGGAGAGGTTATGAAGCAGCCCAAACACATTCAGAAGCCAGACCACCACACAGATGACCACGATCGCATTCAAGATGGACTTAATCGTTCCCTGCATTGGTATGAAGCTGTTGACCAGCCAAAGCAGGACACCCACCACCACCAGCACGAGTAGAACTTGAAGTAACGGCATAACCTGTTGACCTCCTCTTCTTCGCGGGCAGGCCCGTCTGGCCTGCTCCACGGTGTTGCGCCACCGGGGCCTACTTGCCGGACTTGTTCCTTGGAGACTTTTTGTTGAGAGTAGAAACGAGCAATCTCGCCGACGCGGGCGCGTGGATCGCGCTGTTGATTACGACGTCTTTCGCCGTGACTCCTTTTCCGTAGAGCCTCTCGTTGCCGTCGTTGTCGGGGCGGAGAGTGGAGCCCTCCAGAGAGATTCCGGCAAACAGTCCTCGCGAACGCGAATACGACAGAATTTCCGCCCGCATGGTGACATCGGTGGAGGCTGCAGTATCGCGGCCCTTTGGACCGGCTGCAGCAGCCAGATCGCCGCCGAGCTTGACCTGACTCGTGAGAATGGAACTAGCCCCGCGCTGATTCATCACCAGCAAGACAAAGTCCGTCGCTTGGCCTCCCAACTGCAGGCCGAAACTCCCGCCTTCGAGCGCCATCATGGAAGGCGCGCTCCAAGGACCGCTGAACTCCTTGCCGCTCCGGCATGTCATCACGCCGCGCCCGTAACTTCCCCCGAACCCGATCGCAAATTTCACCACCGAGGGCAGAACGATGACGCACTCCGCCTTGTCCAGAAGGTCCGCCGGAAGATCGTCGGGAACGTTGAGAATCTCGACCATCACCTGGCCGGCATTCTTGATGCGATTGTTCTCGTCTTTTTGGGCAAACGCAGGCAGCCCAACCAAGATCATGGCAAACATTACTGAGAAGATCCTTTTCATTGCCGTGCTCCCTTTCGCCCTATCCTGATAATCAGTTCAAATATTCCGGGGACATTTGATTCGTCCGGCACTCCGCCTATCGACGCTTCGTTTTTTAATCCGTTATCTTGTCATCGTCGGTGATTTGCATCACAAGCCTGAGTGACTTGTTCGGAGCAAGACTGTTCAAAAAGAGACAGTTGGTTGATAGCCGTGGTTGAGTGTCCCTGAATCCGACAAACATATCAGGTCGTGCAGAAATTAGATTTGGCCATCCTTGACGTTTGAGATACCAGCATCAGGTGCGCCGGATACCAAGGCACATTCTGCCGAGAAAGAATTCACTGCTGTGCGGGAATAGCCGCGACAGGAGAACCCTTCCCCTTGCGAGAGCGTCAATTCACCCGGGCTTCCGCGGCGTTGACGACTTCTTCAACGGCAAGAATCAAGTCCTTTCGGATATCCATCTCCCATCCAGGCTGTATGCGGACGCGTACGTCGGCCGCAGATTCGCCAACAATGTGGCAAGGCATTGGGACGGGATATTGGCGGATAACGACGAGCATAACCACCGGTTTACCGAACCAGGAAGAATATACGGGCGAAAAGCCCTCCGTTCCATTAGCGATCACGTTGAACATCCTCCTCTCTTGGGGTTGACTCCACAGGATGCACAAGTACTTCTAGCGCGGCCGGATTCGAAAATCTGTGCAAATTTGAACAGGTATCGCGGGTCCACACGGAATAACGACGTGCGTTTTGGGCGCGCCTGGAAAGGAAGGCGTTGAATGAGATCGGCTAGCGACGCGGGACAACACCGCGGTATTGCCCTGCTTGGATCAGCATGCTTTCTTCAGTACTTTCATCTCGTAGAGCGCGCGATCCGCTGCCTGAAACAAGGTATCGATGGTTGCGCCATCTTCCGGGTAAACCGCCATGCCGACGCTCACGGAAAGCAGAGGCTCCTCGCGATCGCTGCTCAATAGCTCGCAGATCCGTTTCCTGACGAGCGCCGCATCTTTTGCGGCGGTCTCCGGAAGGACAATCGCAAACTCGTCCCCTCCATACCGCGCGGCTGTATCGATCGAGCGGCAGGAAAAACGGAAGATATCAGCCAGGCGGCAGAGCGCCCGATTGCCGGCCAGATGGCCATAGCGGTCGTTGATCTGCTTCATCCCGTCCAAATCAAACATGAGCACAGCAAAGGCGCGCCCGGTGCGATCCGAGCGCTTGATTTCAGTATCCAGTTCCTCGCTCAGTCTGCGGTAGTTTGCAAGGCCGGTCAGCGCGTCGGTCGCCGCCAGATGGCGGAGATGATCCTCCGAAGCGCGTTGTGCGGTGACGTCCTCGGCGATGATCTCGCAGCCCTCCGGCGATCCTTCCTCAGTGCCTACTTGCCGGCCGCTGAGCCGGACCTTCATGGGCGTCCCGTCCTTGCGCTTGCATTCGACTTCGACCAGGTCGATGTGGCCCGATTGCCGGTAGGGCTCAAACAATAGTGCGCGCTCGATTGGGTCGCGGATGATGTCGGTGGCCAGGTTGGCAGCCTTCAAATCCTCTTTAGAACCGTAGCCGAGCATCGTCACCAGCGCCTCATTTACCTCGAGAAACTTGCCATCCACGTCAAACCGGCAGATGCCGTAGGTGGGATTTTCGAGGAGAGCGAGATAGTGTGCTTCCGAGTGCCGCAACGCCTTTTCTACCCGGTCTTGTTCCCCGCGCAGGGTCGTTCGTTCCACCGCGACAGCTACGGCAAGCGGCAGACGAACCAGGCGAGTCTTATCCACACAATCGGACGCACCTTTCCTCATGAATTCGTCGACAATTTCCGTTTCCAGAGGCTTGGTGACCAGAATGAATGGAATTTCCTTTTCCTCTTCTTGCAAGAGGGCAAGCGCCTGCAACCCCGTCCAATCGGCCACAGCCGTATCGGCCAGAACAACGTCGTAGCGTTCCTTCTGCAGCCTCTCGAGGAAATCTGCCCGCGTTTTGACCACATCCGCCGAAATGGCAAATTGCGCCTTCTTCAGCTCTTGCAGGCAAAGTTCCACGTCGGCTAAATCATCGTCCACAATCAGGGCGCGAATCATTCGCCGGCGATGGGCCGGAAGGCATCGTTGAGCTGGACCCCCGTGATCTTGCTGTGTTTCCTTCTGGGCTATTTGTAGCATGTGAAAACTCCTGCATAGTTCATCAGCATCAGCTAAGCGTTTTTTCGCTCACCGAAAGGAACCCTTGGTGATGCTCTACACTACACTTTAGGTCGCCAAGAAATCAGCCACTGTTCAAAATTGAACAATCAGTGACTATGTGTCGATTCGGATAACAGAAAAGAACGGATTGGGTGGAGGAGGTGCAGTGAAAATTAGGATATCGGTTACGGCGTTGGCCCGTTCGATGTTTGCGGTGGCAGGTCCGCCCGTATTAGAGCTTCCGCTTGTTTCCACACATTTGGATCGCATTCGATTTGCGTGTGGGGCTTCACTAAGATGCGGTCATACCAGGGATACTCGTTGCAGGCATACGGGCTGGCTTTGTAATCGAATCGAAAATTCCCAATGATCTTGGTGCGTGACGGATCGGCGGCGCGAATGGCGGATTGGCCGTGCACAAATCCATCCGGCTGATAAAAATTGGCGGCCTGTGCCACGTTCGCGGGGATCACCGCATCGTTTTGGTGAAACCTGGAGACGCTGTCCACTTGAATAGTGAGGAGCACCGGGATGTCGTCGTTTTTCAGCTCGCGCGCAACGTCGATGGCTTCCGAAGCGCCCCAGCTATGCCCGTACAGAATAATGCGCGCATTCTGTTTTTCGGCGGGCGTCAGAGTTCCATCGTGATTCGTGTCCAGAACGCTCAGGATTTTCTTTCGGGCATTTTCTCCACGGTAGCTCTCAAAAATTTCCACGTCCACGCCCGAGGGGTACGCCTTGCGCAGGCGTGCCGCGAGTTGTACTTCGCTATGGACGGGATCATCGTGCCGGATGAAGCCGCCGACGAAGCCCACGACGATGACGGGCGGCAGCGTGCTTGCGGCCGTTGCGGCGTCGGAAGGATTGTGGGCGCCAAGCGGAGGCCGCGCCCCTTGTGCCGGGACAGCCTGGCTAAGCACAAGAATAGCTGCGAGCGAAAAGATAGAGGCGCAAATCAAAGTATGAATTCGACGAAATGAAATTGCGATCCTCATAGGAGACGAGTATCCCCTTGAAACTTTGCCACTGTTCCAGTATCTCACCCAGCGCGGGAATGGGAGTAGCGAAAGGTGTGTTCGCTTGGCGTGCCGCTCCTCGCGGAAGGTAGATGTGGGCAGTCTTATGCGAGGACGTCCGCAACATTCTTGCCCTGAGCCGCCGGCTGCAATTGATCCGGCGATGTCAGAGGCGGCCGAGAAGGAGGAGAATGACGACGATCACAAGAGCGAGCCCCACTCCCCCCGTGGGTCCATAACCCCACGCCCTGCTATGCGACCATCGCGGTAGCGCGCCCAAGAGCGCAAGAATTAAAACCACAATCAATATTGTACCAAGCACGGTTCGCTCCTTCGTTCCAGTTTGCAGCGAGAAGAACTCGGGCACTCTCTATCTTGCCGCTTCCGCAATTCATTCCCGTTGGCTTACGACCCGACGCGAATATTGGAGAAGGAATGGAAAAGTCCAAAAACGTTCAGGAGCCACAAGACTACGCCGATCACCACGATGGCATTCAGGATCGACTTGATCGTCCCTTGCATCGGGATGAAGTTATTGACTAACCACAGCAAAACACCCACTACGATCAGAACCATCACTAATTGAAGTATAGGCATCGACTGTTACCCCCTAATTTTCTAGGCCGCAATTCGGCCTGACTCGACGAGCTGCGCAAACTTCCGTGTGATCCGAAAAACGTTATCGCCGGCTGGAGTGCAATGGGATCTGTAATCTCCGGTGTTTTTTCGGCAGAAGAGTGTGGGGGACATTTTGCGCCTCGGTCGTTTTGCTTCCCCCATGCAGGCACATCTTAGAAGCACTGAAGACGAATGTCTGTGCACTTATGAACACCTTCGCATTTCAATTCGCCAATGGGGGACGCCACCCTGCGATTGCAAGAACTTTTCAAAATGTTCAAAAGGGTACAGCAAATACGCTTCCATGAGTTCAAAGTGCAGGCGAGGAAATATTTATGAATCGAGCTCAATTGATCGGCACAGCAGTTCTGTTATTACTTTTCGGAACCACCACTCTCGGGTACGCAAAGCAAGAACAAAAAGGCGAAAAGCAGGAAAAGCCGGAAAAACAAGCCGAGCCCGCGCAACAGAGGGGCCAGCAGGAACAGCAGAAACCGGCCACTCAGCAGCACGCCCAGCAGCAACAGCAAAATCAGAACAAGCAACAGGCCCAGCAACAGCAACAAG